>JABDBL010000037.1:0-21323 GCA_013288645.1 Candidatus Melainabacteria bacterium | reverse complement strand
GCGATACGCACGACTTCTCTGATAAAGAAGGGCTAAGAATACGAGCAGGCAATGCTGGCAATGTTATAGTGACTGCTTCCGGTAAAACCGCCGAACTTGGTGCAGCGGGCAAGATTGCTGAAAAAATATTTTCCAACAATAAAGTTAGTAAAGTAACAGAAGATCAAGCAGCGGAAAGCACAGGCGAGGGGACGGTTAGCAAAACTATTTCTTCTACTACTACTGAGCAAAAAACAAACAGCACCAAAAAGCCTAGCGGTGAAACCACGATTGCCAAAAAGCCTGCGAGTGAGACAGCAATTGCTAAAAAGCCGACAGTTGAACATACGCCATCATCCAAACCCCGCCCGTCTAAAGAAAATTTGCCTGTTCAGCAAGCTGCAACACCTAATTCCGAATCTAATAATCAAAATTCTAATAATAAGGCTATTGATGTGCCTTATCGTTATTCAGAGTAGCCAATCTTTGCATGGACGAAGAGCATTCACATGCGTCTGTCGATTATGAATCTATACCGAATAGATCTAATTGGGGTGAAGAGGAAGCTCCTGTCGTTGAGGCAATAAATAAGGTTGTTGACGGAGGCATCTGGCTAAATTTGGCAGCCGGCGACGGCCGTTTTAATAATAATTTGCTTGCTCGCGCTGCAAAAGTTATTGCTGCAGATAATGATGAAAGGGCGCTCAATAAGCTTCTTAGGCTCGCTCCTGTCGAGCTAAAGAATCGTCTCGAGATCGAAATTTTTAATATTACCGCCCCATTGCCTTACCCAGACTCTTGCTTTGATGGATGTTTTTGCACGGCTACTCTTTATATATTTGAGCCAGCTTCCGTCAAGTTTATGGTGTCAGAGATAATCAGGGTAGGACGTCCTGGCAGTGCGATTATTGTTGACTTTCGCACTGATATTCGCCGAGTATTACCTGACGGGACCTTATACATTTATCCAGAAGAATATTCTTATAACATGTGCGAAGGAAGAACTCTAATCGAACAATGTTTTGCCGGACAATCTTATGAAATCTCTCGCTATGAAAAATTACCGGCGCCTAGAACTATAGGAACAATTTCTTATATTTATGAAAGCCAGTGTTTGCTCATAACAGCTAGAGTAAAAAAGTAATTGTAATCTTTGTTTATAATCAAGTAGGCAAATCTGGATGTCAGTAGTATGGTAATATGCTTCTTGATTGTTATGGAGCCCACATTTTCATGCGACCCAAAATAGGTATTGTTTCTTTAGGTTGCCCTAAAAATACTGCTGATACTGAAGTGATGTTAGGACTGCTTAATGAAGCTGGTTTTCCTGTTACCTTTGATGAGCAAGAGGCAGATATCTGTCTCATTAACACTTGTTCTTTTATTGGAGAAGCAAGAAAAGAATCTGTCCGTACCTTAGTTGAATTAGCGCAGGCAGGTAAAGAACTGGTCATTGCTGGTTGTATGGCTCAGCATTACAAACAAGATTTACTAGACGAGATTCCTGAAGCTCGTGCCCTAATTGGTACCGGAGATATTCATAAAGTGGTAGAAGTAATCACTTCTATAGCTCAAGATAAGCAGATACGGATCAATGCCGTTAGTGAAAAGCCTACTTACATTACTGAAGACTTATTACCGCGCTTATCAACAAACTTAGGTCCCTTTGCTTATTTAAAAATTGCAGAAGGCTGTAATCACGCATGTAGTTTTTGTATTATTCCTCAGCTGCGCGGTAAATTCCGATCACGCTCTATAGAGTCATTAGTTGCCGAAGCAAAAATGCTTGTCACTAATGGCGCAAAAGAGATCATCCTAGTTTCTCAAGATACTACTTATTATGGCTTAGACATTTATCAACGCCAAGCATTGCCTGAACTACTTGAAGCATTGCATGAGATAGAAGATCTGCAGTGGATAAGGATTATGTATGCCTATCCCACAGAAGTAAACGAATCACTTCTACAAACAATTGCCAAATTGCCTAAGGTGGTTAAGTACATTGACATTCCGCTTCAACACAGTCATCCACAAATTCTTTCCCAAATGGCTAGACCACTTAATCCTGAAAAAGTAGTGGAAAAAATTCGTAAATATGTTCCGGACGTACGCATCAGGACTACTTTTATTGTGGGATTTCCGGGTGAAACAGAAGAACATTTTGAGCACTTGTTAGCATTTATAAAAACGCATCGCTTTGATCGCTTAGGTGTATTCACTTATTCGCGTGAAATTGAAGTTCCCAGCGGTCATATGGAAAATCAAATCAAAGAATCGGTAAAAAAATCTCGCCGCTCGGTACTTATGAAAGCACAACACGAAATTGCTACAGAGCTTAATGCCAAAATTGTTGGTGATATCATCTCTGTATTGATCGAAGAATATGATGGCGAGCGCGATTTATATAAAGGACGTTCAGCCTGGGATGCTCCCCAAATAGATAATCAAGTTTATGTCAAAGACAGAGAAAGTACAGTAAGCATAGGTGACATCGTAGCAGTAAAAATTGATCAAGCCGATACTTATGATCTTTTTGGTCAGCCAATAAATGCCGTAATCGCATCAGTAATGGAAACAAATTTGAGTCTGACAAAATAAGTAACTTAGCTTGACTTTTTCGAACACCCAACCAATTATCTTTCTCAACTACTTCCCGTTCGTGTATCGAGTTTGATGTTTTGAATACTAGGCATCACGTACACATATAATAAGCTGAAAAATGGGAGCGCTAGCAGAACAGTCGCTAGAGTGACTTCTGTGCTAAAAGTAGGCCAACCATATTTCCATAATTCCGCAGCTAGAGTGCATGTGTAACCGAGCCAAACAGACATAAATAAACTTAGTACATTGCGGTTAAAAGCCTTGGTCACAATAAACCACAAAATGGTTAAACTGATAAGTCCAGATATAAGTCCAACAAAAAAGTCTTGCCAATAGCGAGTACTCAAACTGGTCAGCACGTAAACTAATAAGCCCGATCCTAGAATTCGCCAATAAGTGGTTAGGCGTAAGTATCTGCCTAGAGCAATTACTAATCCTAATAATAATGGCTCTGATATCAATTGAAATAACAAGTTGGTTCCAATAGCTAGAGGACCAAAGAAAGAATTGGTAATACCACCTATATAATCAGAGGGTTTGGAGGCAACAATCTCATGAGCAAAATATAAATTGAGAACACGGTTTAAGAGCACACATAGCCATGAAGCAGTTAATATTGCACAACTTAGAACGATGGAATCCAGAATCATTTCTCTATAGACTTTTAAAGAGAGATGTTTGCTGAAATTAATGAAAGTTTCGTACAAGACTGTTTTAACTCTGAGCTTAATTGTTTCAGCACTTCCAGCTAAAACAATGGCAATGCCAAATACGCTGGCTCCAAACAGGAATAACATGCCCAATAAACCACCTATTGCAGAAATTACATAGAAGATATTTAGCGGGACAGTATTTCGATAATAATTAAAAAATGTATTGAGGCTATTGAGGCTACTGATCGTATTGCAGAATAAAATAACACTGCCCAACATCAGCGCATAGCGCCAACGTACTTTGTTCGACCTAAAAAGAAAAACTATCCAGTAGATAAATGCCAAAGCGGCTATTATAGAAGTAACGATGCTGACAATCGAAAAAATTTCTTCTCTGGATGTGCGTTTGGTTCTCTCCCACTTCCACTTATCCGGTAAATCCCAATTCCAGAAACTGTCTGAAGCGACATCCCCTACGACATTTATGCCAACTTTGAATTCAGCATCCTTTACCTTGTACTTGGGTACTCTAAAAGTGAACGTATAGTCAGTACGATGCTTCTTTTTATCCACCGAGACATCGTCTAACTCGAATGGATTTAACTCGGGATCTTGTTTTAGAAAATTTTCTGCAATAACTCGAGCGTCTTTTTCACTAATTGATGCCCCTGATTCATCTTCCCCTCTCTCTATAGTAAATCCAGATAGTCGTCCTGTTTCATCAATATCGCAAGAATATTCTGTAGACACTAAAGGCTTTACAAATTTCACATTCCAAGTAAATGAATTAGTCACGTCACGCACGATTTTTTTTGTTTTTGCATAGCCAATTTGTTCAAACATGTACTGAATTTCTTCGTGTCCAGGAATGTTGTCATCTAATTGTGTGCCGACCATATAGCCGTTTAAATCGAAATGTTTACTTATTAGGTAAGCGCGTGCTTTGTCTACAGCTTGTTGCCTAGTGACGTGTAGTGGTTTAGCGTCAACACCGATAGCCGCGAAATTTTTCTTACTAGCAAAAAATAAAGTCAAACCTAGTAGGCTAAAAACTATCAGAGCCCAACGCGTGAATTTTAACAAAGGTTGATACTTAGTAATCGGATCTAGGCTTGATATTTCGGACCCTGTTGAGCTTGTCTCAGGACAAATAATTGTTTTATTGCTTAATGACTCTTCGCTAACTTGTGATTTTTTACCGACGAAAAAGCTGCATATAATGGCCACTAATACAGGCAAAAATGGTAGAACCGACGACAGTTTTAAATATGTTGGAGCAGAAAATAAAGGTGTGACACAGGCAAAAGCGTCAAAGCAATAGTGTGCCACGAAGCAAGCTAAAAACCCAAACCGACTGATTAGCCAGCCTTCTAGCATTCCTTCTATAGTCAGTTCTAATCCTCTGGCGTAACATGGTTGTTGCGGATAAGTGCTGTGCATAAAACCCCATGCAGCTGCTTGTAAAATATTTGCCAACCAAAATCTGCGGACAACAAATTTGGTTAAGCCAAGCATCAAAACACGGTATAAAATCTCTTCGTTGCTGGAGGCAAACGCTCCTAAGTTTATTGCGCCTATCCAGGGGCAATATGTACTTAAAGCCTGATAATTATCTACTTCTATAGGACACCAGAAATGAAAATTTTTGCCAAACCAATAATATAAAATTTGATAGCCCAGCATTACACCAAACCAACACAGTCCGATCATCAATCCAATGCGTAATTCGCGGCTGCCTAGACCAGCTTGGGTAAATATGTTTTCTAGAGCAAGCTTCTCAGGAAACAGTCTGCGATAAACAATTTCTCCTGCACCGGACATAATGGCAACTGAAATTGCCAAGAAGGGCGCGTACAATATTGGATAAATAATTGATTGGAGAATAAATACTTTATAAGAGGTATCTGGAGAATAATTAGCTAATAAAACAGGGAAATTGTTATAACTCTCGGCCATAAAAATCAAGGTCAAAATGCTTGTTGCCCCTATGACAAATCGCCAACGAATATTTTTTCTAGTTAGTCCCTGTAAAAAAATGAATGCAGCCATTGGATATAGAGAAAAGAAAAAAACAGAGGCAATCGCTTCCAAAAGCAAGTTTTTGGTTCGCACAGTAGCATAGTTTCTGTCCCAAGTTTCTGGACGTTTGAGATAGTGGTCGAAGCCTTTAAAAGTATTGCCAGCTAGTTCAACATCGCTTCGTAGCTTTGCGCCATGCCATTCAAGCTTTTGATATTCCCATGTAAATTTATAGTCAGTACGATTGATTTGTGCTGTCGTTACGTCAGTGACTAATTTACAGTCTGTCTCATTCCAGCCCGTAATTTCGTTTACAAATGCAAATGCCTTTTTTTGCGCTTCTATATGATTAATAGATGGAATTTTTTTATCATTGGCCATGGTATATGCAAATGCCACCAGCGTGCCAGCAGGACTTATTTGCGTTTCCATCGTTTCTTGGTCAAATGGTTTACGAAATTTACAATCCCAATAAAAAATGGGGATTTGTTTACGGGTAAGTTCATCCGCTTGCGCATTCCCCAACTCATAGCCAAGAAAAGTATTAGAGTTGTCATCGTCATCAAAGACAATCGATTTGACCATCGGTTGTTTAACGTAGTCAAGCCTTTTAGCCCAATTCTCTGCAATGCTCAGAATTTCTTTTTTGTCGATGCTTAGATCTATCGATGAAGTTGGGAATACAGTTTTTTCTTTTTCTTTAAAGAGCCAAAGACCAGCTAAGCCTAAAATCAAAAGTAGAACAAGAATCGTGCCATCTTTGTTCAGTAAATTTTTAGCAATGCGCATTAATTGAAGATTTCTAGATGTTGATTTGTACGTACCGAAACTAAAATACCCGTCATTTTTAGCCCTTAAACTAAGTTAGCATATTAGCAGCTTCTAGTTAAATTCTGTGCTTGTTTAGATAGATCATTTGATTCTCTAAATAGATTACTAGCCATGATCAGATGGTTGTAGTCATAATTAACACAAAAACGCTTTAACTCTTCAAGACCATCAGCTGCTTGCGCTATGGAATGTCTCATCATCAATTCGGCTGCTGACAATGAACTGGGAGCAGCATGTTTAGTCATAGTTTGTGAAGCTTGACGAAGAGTAGATTCAATCTCATTGCTGTAATTTTCAAATTCTCCAACCAGTTTTTCGTCATAAATATCTTGTGACAATTGCAAAAGTTCTTTCTTATAACTTGATAGGATACGGCCCACCTTATGACGCACTGGTTGAAATATTTGTTTCAAGTATTGTGCTCTTATCTCTTCGCTGTTCTCAATTGGAAACTGAATGACCTTTCCTCTACCATTCGCACCAATTAATGAATCGTAAGCTGCTCGGGTGGACTTATCCTTCAATGTTTCGTATGCTTCATTGAGTTTTGCCATTCTTTCATTGGCTTTTGCTTGTTCAGATGCGCTTTGTTTTTTATGTCCAATATCGGGATGAATGTTTTTGACCAGACGACGATAAGCACGTTTTATCTCCAAGCTACTTACAGCTGGTTGTAAGCCTAGAACTTGATAATATGTATAGTTGTGGGAAGACACCGCTAGTTAAAACCCAAGTTTATTATTTCTTTCATTTTATCGGTTGCAGCAAGCTTAGTCATATAAATTCTCTGCCCAGAGGCTAAAGTAATACATGAATTGTCCATTTTGTAATTATCAAGACAGTCGTGTATTAGAGTCGCGCTTAAGTCAGGAAAATTCCATACGTCGGCGCAGGGAATGTGAAGAGTGTGGAAAGCGATTTACCACTTACGAACGTTTAGAAGCCATGCAAACGCTTGTCGTCAAACGTTCTGGCAGGCGAGAACCTTATTCACGAGAAAAATTCCGGGCAGGCATTGTACGAGCGGCTATAAAGACAACAATTACAGCCGATCAAATTGAGGAGTTGGTCGACGCAGTCGAAAATGAGTTAGTTGCTCTCAATAAACAAGAAGTAAAGGCTAGTTTCCTGGGTGATTTGGCTCTAGCCCGGCTAAAAGATTTAGATCAAGTTGCTTATGTCCGTTTTGCTTCAGTTTATAGACAATTTAAGTCTATTAAAGATTTTATTGAAGAATTGAAGATTTTGCAGCAAGAATAAGCATTTATTGATGACATTCATTAAGCAAGAATGATCATATTGCTTTGCCTTTTGTGCTCTATGTTATTATTACAAGCCTTTATTGTGTCGACTCCGAAGAGATTTAGCCATGAACCAACTTATTGCCGAAATTGAAGCCCCTTTATTGAAAAAGAATTTGCCTTCCCTAGAAGTGGGTGATACTGTCAAAGTATTTGTCAAAATTAAAGAGGGCGGCAAAGAGCGAACCCAAGGTTATGAAGGGGTTGTCATTAAGCAAAGAGGCAGTGGTTTGAGCAAGACAATTACTGTTCGCAGAGTCTTCCAAGGCGTGGGTATCGAAAGAGTTTTTCTTTTACATTCTCCACGAGTAGAAAAGGTTACTATTCAGCGCAAAGGTCATGTGCGCAGAGCCAAACTTTATTATTTACGTAAACGGTCTGGCAAAGCTACACGTATACGTGAACAAGCCCAAGAAAAGACTGCTGCTCAACAAGCGCAAGCTCAAAGTCAAGCTCCAGCTCCAGCTTCGGCTTAAACGACGGTTTTTAGCTAGTTTGTGCCACTCTTAAGTCGCTCTAAGGCTTAGTGAGCATAAATTATGCCATTGTAAAGTAATGAATAGACACTCCAAAGCTACACCCATCTCCAATTGGCATATTATTCGAGAACAAATCAAATACGTAGACTTACTTATTGAAGTTTGTGACGCCAGAGCACCTTTTTCTAGCCGGCATCCCAAAACAAAGGAGATTTTTGTCAATAAACCAACACTATTAGTCTTAAATAAGGCTGATTTAGCTGATAAAAAGTTGTTGTTAGAAAGCGTCAATCAGTTTAGTCAATCCGCTTATGAAAAAGCTTTGCCGTTATCATTGAAAACTAAGACCAACAAACAAGGTGTTTTGCACTTAATAAAGTCATTAACTGAAGCTAAGCGCGCTGCATCGATAAAAAAGGGCATTAATATACCAGTTACGCGCATTTGTGTAATCGGTATGCCGAATGTAGGCAAATCAAGCCTAATCAATTGGCTTTGCGGTCGCAGGCAGGCAAAAGTAGGCGATAAGCCTGGCATAACTAGAGGACCCCAGTGGATTAAGATAGGCTTAGGCCTTGAATTGCTTGATACACCAGGTATTTTGCCAAGAGAAAATCTAGATAAAAAAACAGTAGAGAAATTGGCCATTCTCAATCTGATTACGGGCAGTCCGATAGACGAAGAAAGTTTGGCTAATGAAATATTGAATTTTTTGTCAGCAAGTTATCCAACGGCTATCAAAGAATATCTGCATGCAGAAGACATGAACGTCGGGAATATTAGCCTAGAGGCATTAGCAAAAAAACGAAATTTTTTAAGCAGCGGTGGAAAATATAATCTGCAAAGAGCTGCCAATACGTTGATCTCGGATGTACGCTGCGGTAAATTAGGTGGAATATTTCTCGATAAAGTATAAGGCACGTGCTTGCCCCTAGCTTTTAAATTGTATATATGCCTGTCAAAACTGACATCCCAAAAAAGCCTAGAACCAACAAAAGAAAAAAAACAGTAAGTTCTGTGCTGAATTTGCTTTTGTCTTTTGATCAATCAATAAAAGACTCATACAATCATCTGAATCAATTGACCATTATAGGGGTTGATGAAGTTGGAATAGGATGTTTAGCTGGGCCTGTAGTGGCTGCTGCTACTATTCTTCCTATCGTTCCACCAAAAAGTAAATTGGCCAAAGACTTGTTTAGACTGAATGATTCTAAGAAACTCAATCATGATATACGCAAAGAATTAGCCGGCCTTATTCAGCGACATGCTCATTATTCTATTGCTTCTGCTTCAGTAGAAGAAATAGATGAGCTGAACATTCTGCAAGCAGGTCTTTTAGCTATGAAACGATCAGTTGCCGACTTAATGACAAAACTGCTTCCTAGACCACAAAATATCATTGTTGTTGTGGATGGTAATAAAAAAATTCCTAATTTTGATCATGAACAAATCTGCATTATACAAGGTGATTCTCAATCAGCCTCTATTGCCGCTGCTTCGGTAATAGCTAAAGTTTTTCGCGATGAATGGATGTCCCAACTGTCGTCAGAATATCCCCATTATTTGTGGCATAGTAATAAAGGTTATGGTTCAGCAGCTCATCGTCAAGCAATATCTGAACATGGTCTATCTATTTGGCATCGCCGGTCCTTCATTTAAGCGCTCCGTCGCGCCTTCATCCTTCGGCTCCTCCGCGCGTATCCTCCACTTATTTCATTGGTGTTTTTGAAGCTTCTAATAATGCCCTTGTTTTTTCTTCAACGGCATTGCCACCGCCCAATATCTGTGTTTTAGACAATTGGTCAGTCAAATAATCGAGACCGGCGGCGGTAATCATAAAATAGCGTTCGCCCATTTCGATGAGACCCTTTTCTCTTAAATACCAAAGCGCGAACTCTATAACACCGACATGCTCGATATTAAGACAATCCAAAAGCATTTTTCCCGAAGCACCACCGGATGATGGTCTTTTACGACGTGCTTCAAGTAGCACTTGTAATACTGCTATCCGTAATTCAACTTCGTCCCACGTTATATTTGTCTTTGGGCTATGGGGCAGACTGTCTCTTTTGAATTGAGCTTTTACTGGTTCGCCTTTATTTTGTTCAGCTTTACGCTGATCAATCATACCCAGGCTAAGATCATAAGCAGCTCTTTTACCTTCATCAGACAAAGTTCGCCAAGCTTCACTAATTGTTCTGAATTTAGTGGCATCACCTGTTTCACCGTTATCAGGATGATACATGGCTGCTAAAAAGCGATAAGAATAACGAATGATGGTCGGATGAGCATCACGATTTACTTGTAAAAGCTCATAATAATCGATATCTTGTTCTTTTTTCTTCTCTTGTGCTGGCGGTGTAGCCCCAGAAGCACCAGAAGGTGGTGGTTGCCATGACATGTCTAATTCCCCTTCAATAATTGATTTGCAATAACCAGACGCTGAATTTCGGAGGTACCTTCATATATTTCAGTAATTTTTGCATCTCTCATGTATCTTTCAGCTGGATAATCTGTTACATACCCATATCCGCCAAAAATCTGTACACATTTTACCGTACTTCGCATTGCTACTTCAGAGGCATATAATTTGGCGGTCGCTGCCTCTTTAGTAAACTGTAATCCTTTATCTTGCACCAGGCTGGCATGATACGTTAAAAGACGAGCAGCATCGATTTCTGTTTGCATATCTGCGAACATCAATCTAATTGCCTCAAAATCGCATACTCTATGACCAAAAGCTTCTCTTTGTCTGGCATAGGACAAAGCATGATTCCAAGCACCCTGTGCAATGCCAACTGCTTGGGCGCCAATACCTATTCTGCCACCATCTAGGGTGACCATTGCCACTTTAAAGCCGTCACCAATATTGCCCAACATATTTTCTTTAGGGACAGGTGTATTCTCAAAAATTATCTGGCAAGTTGAAGAACCCTTAATACCCAACTTGTCTTCCAGTTTGCCAAAAGAAAAGCCAGGACTGTCCTTTTCTACTATTATGGCTATCAGTCCTTTATGTTTTAAAATTGGATTGCTTTGTGCAATAACAAGATAATAATCGGCTTGTGCCCCATTTGTGATCCAATTTTTTACTCCATTGAGAATGAACTCATTGCCTTTAAGAGTTGCTGTACAGGTGGCAGCTGCGGAGTCTGATCCTGAACCTGGCTCGGATAGGGCAAAAGCACCCATTTTTTGGCCGGTACATAAAGGTTTAAGAAGACGTTCCTTTTGCTCTTTTGAGCCGAACAGATGTATAGGTGTAGCGCACAAAGAAACATGAGCAGAATACATGACAGCAGTGGTAGCACAGGCTATCGCTAGTTCTTCTACCGCGATAGCGTAACAAATATGATCGAGTCCTGCCCCACCATATTCTTCCGGAAATGGTAAGCCGACTAAACCTAACTGCACTAGAATATCCCAATTTTCTCTAGGAAAACGGTGCTCGCGATCTATTTGTGCCGCTTTGGGAGCGAACTCCTTTTCGGAAATCTCTCTTACCGTGCTTTCAATTAAACTTTGCTCTTGCGAAAGTTTAAAACTAAAAGGGGAGTCTTTCTGTCCAGTGATCAGCATATATTAATTAGTTTTCCAGGCTCAATACTACTAAATTTAATGCAATATCTTGAAAATCACAACATCAAATACTAATTTAAATCATCAGTGCTGAAAGAGAACAATAGATATCTAGGTTGATAGGCCGGTCTAAGAAAAGAGATTAGACTGGATAATATTAGGACAGATGTTATCAGAAACGGATAAAAGGAAATTGTAACGCAGCACAAGGCCTATGAGTTACGCCGCAGGAAGTAAGCAATAGGCGGCGGAAGCGAAATGGGGATAAGCGGAGGAGACGAAGGATGAAGTCGACGGAGCGCTTAAGGAAGGGGTAAGAGGGCATTATTTTATGAATAAAGCACAAATCTTATTTGTGGGGGACTTTGACAAAGCTTTTCTTAAACAGTTAACTGGTGATAATTGGGAAATCAAACATAAAGCAAGCTGCGAGGAGGCGATTGATTTACTGGAAAGGGAAAAAATTACTCTGATAGTTGCCAAAGATAAAATTGAGCGTATTAATGGTTATCAGCTTTGTCTTTTGATTAAATCTAACCCTGATACTTATAATTTACCTTTTTATATTTTGGGCGAGAAAAAGAAAAAAGGTACGACTATTGTTGGTAGCCTATTTGCTCAACCCAACCGTATAGCTGAATATAGTGAAGTCATAAATAAACCTCAAAGTTTAGTTAAATTGTTCAAGGAAGACCTAAAAGAGTTTGGCAAAAATGTCAGTTCTAAACAAACTCGATTTTTACCAGCCTGCAGCGCCGCAGAACATGATGGTGACATCATTAATAAAGTGAATAGTGAATTGTTATTGGAGCGATTTGTAAGTAGTCGTATGCTTGGTCTTTTGCGCTGGCCTACAGTTAAAAGTCAATATTTGAACGACTGTTTCTTGGCTTTAAAGGATATCCTTAAAGCAGATCTATTTGGTATAGCAATTTCTAGTTCGCATAAGCCATGGCTGGCATTCTCAGGCAACAAAAATCTAAATCAGCAATCTTTTGACAATCTTTTGAACAAAATAAGGGATAATTCTGTTCTTGCTCAAGAAATTAGTCTTTTAGCCAGTCCGCCCTTAGTTGAAAAAGGGGGGTCTAGCATTTCTGACTTGATGCTAATGTCGATTGTAAACGACAAGTCTGCTTCTGGAAGTCTCATCATTGCCAAGTATGATAACCAGAAATTTAGTCCTTTAGAACGCGTGATAATCGGTTATGTTGAGCGCTATGCAAAACCATTATTTGAATTTCTGATTGCTGAACAAGCTATGGATAAGATTGTCAGTCGAGAAGCAGTAAGAGCCGCTGTAGATCCTTTGACAGGTTTGTACAATCTAGAATTTCTAATCGGCTTTTTGCAGCAGCAACTGTTATTCTCTTTTCGCAACAAATTCGCAGTCTCACTGCTGATGATTGATATTGATCGTTTTTCACAGATTAATAGCGCTTTGGGTCAAGCTGTTGCTGATACCATCTTAGCTAAATTGGCTGAAAAAGTACTCTCTATCATTAGAGGAAGCGATCTGCTTGCTCGTTATAATAGCGATAAATTTGTCATAGTTTTGCCGAACACTCCTTTAAGCGGTGCAAGAGTATTGGCAGAGAAAATTCGCTTAGAAATCGAGCAAACCAATTTCTTTATTGGCCGACAACCCGGACCCAGTGTTACTGTTAGTGTGGGTGTAGCCGAATATGATCCACATGACTTAAACCCCGAAACAATCTTAAAAGAAGCAAAGTCTGCCTTACAGAAGGCTAAAGAGAGCGGGCGAAATAGGGTTGCTCTATAAATAAACTGTTTGGTACATATTCAAAGTCCACCATTAATGGGGGACTTTCCTAGAGATCTGGTTCTAAGCTGACTGTTAGTCCTTCTGATTTCAAAAGCTCGTGATACATCTCTGCTACTTCTTTTGGTCCCACCCAGACGACGGCTAAGCCTTCATTATGCACTTTGAGTGCTATTTGATGCGCCTTATCTTTAGACATACCAGGTATATGTTTCGTTAAGCACATTTCTACATGTTCAAATGTATTATGATTGTCATTAAGTAAAAGGACGCGATAATTTGGGTATGGTTTTGTTTCCCCGGACTTTGGTTTTTTTTCCAGAATTTCCTGTGACATAGTTCTTAGCTCTTAAGATGACTTTAAGGAGTATAGATCAATCTAGTGTTTATTTTCGAATTGAAATCCCCTTATTTAATCGAGAACTTAGCTTAAAAATAAAAAGGATGGTATAAATCGTCGAGGAGAAAATTATTAGTAAGGGTATCTAGACTGCTATGGTAATTGAAAAATTAGTACAAAACTTTGCTGATGCCACTGGCATTATTATTGATCATACCCTTAACACTCCTCGTGTTTTGGGACAGGCTTTTCTTGTATCTAAATCTCGCCTAGTTACGTGTGCTGGTAGCGTTTTTAATTACACTGAAGCTCCCTGGGCTTTATCCGTTAATTTTCCCCATCCAGGAATTGTTTTGGGGGTAAAATCTATTGCCTTACATCCTGAATTCGATCGTAAAGAAGCAAGGATGAATTATTTAAGCCAGAATGCCGTCACTAAATATGGCTATCCTGTTCAAGTTAATGATTTAGCCACTTTAGTCATCTCGTCAGACCTAAAGGAACCTTTACCTGAGGAGATAATGCAGCTTCATAAGGCTCTCAGTCTACCCTTTGCAAGGGAGGGTGTGGAAGTTTCTGGTGCTTTAAAACAGAACGAATTTTTAGAAGTTGTAAAGAAACTTTTGTCTTCAAATAGGCAAGGACTGTTGACTCTTTATGATGAACTCAATATTCCGTTGGCATATATACAGTTATCAGCTTCAGCAATAGAGCGGGTGTATTTCCAAGGCATAGTCGGTGAAATGGCTTTTGCCGAATTAATTTATAGGCAGCCAGCTAAAGGTTTTGCTTTTCAACCTAATTATAATTTTGCTTGGGGCGAGGTTAAGAAAATAGAAATGTCAGCTGCTGATCTAGTTTCTGAATCTGTAAGACGTACACAAGAGTTACCAGCTTTTTTCAATCATTTAGGCGGTGCCAATTCGGTTTATCAAAGAGTTGTTCAAGACTTTTCTGCTGAAGCTTTTAATCTTAATATACAGTGGCTGGTAAACAATCTTTGGCACACCATCGATGGTTATATAACTGTCGATCATCTTAGTGAGAGAGTGGGAGCCGATACTTACACTGTTGTGCAAGGACTACGTGAGTTATCCAATCGTGGTGTTGTGTCTTTGATAAACAAATCAACTCCATTCCATCTAAGCGGACAGTTTGGTGCACCCATTGTTTCTCATACAGATTTTGATATCAATCCCGGGGACGCTCTGAAAGCTTTCTACCTGGATCCCTTGTCGGGCGCTCCGTGTTGGCAGGATGGTGATTTTGGTGGTGTAGCCAGTGTCCTACAGCCTAAAAATCTTTTGCATTCCATTCCCATTAATTTAAGGGTACCTGGTGCACTAATTTTGAAGAATTATAAGCTGATTGGTGTGCACAATGGACCGGTGCAATTGAAAGCAGGACAGAGTGCTGACAGACAATTATTTCAAATGATGTGGATTGGTGCCCTCTTCGATATGAGTAGCAAAAAACTGCGTACAGGTTCGGATATTGGTGAAGAAGAGGAACAAACTAACACCGGTGGCAAGCTTTCTACCCTAAGAGTGCGAGGTGAAGACGAGGTCAAAATTACTAAAAATACGATAGAAAGACTAATCAAAGTTAATTGCCCAGTCTGTTTTGCTACCAATACGCAATTAGGTAACTGCTTTAACTGTGGTGCAGTTATAGATAATCTTCCAGTAGAACCTAAGCGGGAAGGCTTCTTTATAGACAAATTCCCTGTAAAAGTAATTAGCGATTTGCAAGGGCAATACAATATTTCTGACCGTAACACGTTCCTTGCTCTAGGAGCTGCCGGTTTTTTGCTTTTTTGTTTACTGAGTAGTTTATTCAACTCTTGTCAGACCGTTCCTACTAAAACAAATACAGTCACCCAAGGAGAAAATAAAAATGCTGAGCAGGCAGTAAAATTAGCCGTAAATGTAGTGGGCTTTAAAGGCATAACTCCGCCAGGTTATATGTTTGAAGATACTACTTCTACGACTAATCCATTGTCTTCTTTTGGAATCTTTTCTGATTCAAGCAATCAAAAGATACTCTTTATAATTTTCAATGACATGTCGCCCGTACAGTCCCTTGACCGCTTCATACAAATTCCGCCATTTTCTGATATAACGGCTCCTCCACCAGGAAGTGAGGGTAAAGTAGTGAAAATAACTGAAGGTTCACAGATATTGGGAGACGGTAATTTCCACTATTATGTGCATAACTATCCAACAAATGATAAAGCTAAAGGTACTAGGACAATTCTAGTTGGATCTTTTCCAGCAAAAGATCCAGGTAAATCTGTACTAGTTCTTGGACAGGCGTTAAAAGAGGGGAATAAAGATGGGAGTTATGATTATAAATCGACTTTATTCTTAGTTGATGCCATGGGTGAACCGCTGACTTTAAAAGCTAACCAAAAACGTTTGAGTGTTACTAAATCTCAAAATGCGGGTAACGATTCTCTTGATAGCGAAGAGGAAACACCCAGTAAGAAAACAAACACACCGGCAAAAACAAGTCCGTCTGATAATAAATTTGCCACGGACGATGAATTAAACAAATACTATCAAGCTCTGCAAGATGCTTTGAAAAAGAAGACTCAACAATCAGGTGACTTGCAAGAAGTAACTAAGCGTAAAGGGAAACTAAAAGTCGTGCTTGAAGTAGACATTAGTAATGATGGTCAGCTCACCAAGATAGACATTACTGAGCCGGATAATCAACAAAAGGTCAATGATGCTTTAGTTAGAATAATTAGAGCAGCGGCTCCGTATAAAAATGTCCCCAAAACAGAAGATGGAGAGCTTAATTTGCACATAATATTCGGCAAGGGCGGGGAACTAAAAGTTGAGCCTCGTTAATGCTTCTTGGACTCTTTATTAGAGGCTGATTTGGATTCATGCAGGAGCTCGTTAGCTTCATTTACCTTAAATAATTTCATTAATACATCGGCTAAAGCATTCCTGACCCTAATTGTTTCTGGATTATCAGGACCTAGCGAAGCTGAATACACAGCTAATGCCTTCTTGTAATAAATTTCTGCTTCTCCGACTAAACCTAGAGAGACGCAATAAGAAGCAAGGTAGGAAGCGCTGGTGCCAATTCGTAAATCGTTAGGACCGTACTCAGATTTTGCTGTTTCAACTGCCTTGCGATACATTGCCAACGCTGCCTCGGAGTCCCCGGCCTTTACATTATCATTGGCAGCAGCCATATAGTCGTCATATGTTCTAACAGGCGTCGTACGCCAAATGAATATATTAGTCCATGGGTTATTGGGATCAACGTTGGCACAGGCACTAATTATGTTGGAAGCAACAAGCAGAACAACTAATTTGCGCAAGTGATAGTTCTTTGCCTTCATAAATTGCTAGATTTTCTCTATTTTAGCCTGCGCATAGTAATGACTTAGAATATCACTATAATTTCTGCCTAACCTGGCTAATCCTTCTGCTCCAACCTGCTGTAAACCTACACCATGCCCAGAGCCAAGCCCATAGATATGCAAGTTGGTTAATTGTCCCTTATCGTCTTTAATTTGGTCAAAGAATACCTTGGCACTTGCTAGTCTTTTCAAATTGAGGTTTTGGTTCTTAAACAGCTTACGTATGGCCAATTCTTTTTTTACTTCCCAAGCGCCTTTGCTTGTTTCAATTTTGAGTTTAACAGCTGTTCCTCCGACCCCCCTCTTTATTATATTCATCGAGAGGATTTCACCGAACATTCCTGATTGCGGCGGTACTACAAATAATGCAAAGTCTTCTTGCTTGATCAATTGGGATAAATTGTGGTGAATATGTGATTCTAAGTCTTGTTTGGATAGTTTAACCAGCCAACGGAAATTTTTGGACCAAGCATCGAAGGTTTGAGGTTCCTGCTTTTGCCATAATTCTTTCAGAAATGATTCATCTATCACTCCTTGCGCTTTTGGATCATTCAAAGTTTCGCTGACGCCTTTTAAATATGGTATTGGCGATGCTGGAAATGCCTTGCTTTCCAAATCCGAGAAGCAATCTTCATAATTTTCTGTATGGCCGCCTGCACAAGAGCTAAATAAGGCCAAAGCTGGTTGGCTTTGATAAGTCAGAATTTGTTTTTCTGTTTCGACAGTAGCTATCTCATAAGGAGAATTTGGTTTGCATGGTTTTTCAATGAAGCATTGACAGCAGAGATAGGAATCGCATACGTTGCAGAAATCTGGCTTATGATTTACACGTGGATTTAGCGCGTAAGTGCGTGCACAAATTGCTTGCGCTTTTATGGCTTCTAGATGGTAGGTGGTTGGTATTTCACCATGTAATACTGATTGGACATATTCTTCAAGGGTATGGAATAAAACGGTTCTTATTTTGCTTTGATCAGCAATAATCATTAATTGTCCGACGTAAGTCTTTGCTAAAGGACTATTTTGATTTTCACTGATAGTCAAAGTGCCAGATGGAGATTTGATCATGGCCACGGCAAACAGTTTAATTGAGTTGGTTTTTAGCCCACAACTTAAAGAAAATGTATTGGTAGATACGGAAGCACTGTTTTTGATGGTAAGAGTTTTATCTTTTACTTCAATCAAACATTGGTCGTTAAACACCCGTGTGAAAAGCGCTTGTCCTAAATCGTTGTTGTCCAGTTGTTCTTTGCTAGCTAAAAAGCCTGAAACAGATAAACCACCTTTTCCACTTACATAACAACGTTCATGTAATAAGGGGGTGGGACTATTATTTGTTAGTCCGATACGGATCGATTTCATATCAAATTCAGATTAAGCGCTGCCTCTAGCTTTGACTGCCCTACATAGGACACTTCACCAGCGCCCTTCGCCACGCTGTATCTCTAGTAATATTGGAATGGCGGAGCAGGAGGGACTCGAACCCCCAACCCTTTCGGGCAGCCGCTTTCAAGGCGGTTTCTTCATCCAGCCAGGTCTGCTCCATGTCTATTTAATTAAGTGCTTTTTGAAAGTCTGCCCTTGGTTCTTGTTATTGTATATTCTATTGAATTCACTAAGTACTATTTTTGGTCAGAGTGATACATCATTTATGTGCTGCTTCATCTCGTTCGACTCGGCTCAACGCGGGATCAATGGCTCTCTGGCACGATGGCGTATAATAGGCGCCATCGAAGCTTCCCTCCGGGACCATTGCGTCTTGCTTCGGCTGCTTGGCCAGCGCCCTTCGCTGTGCTGTAACTCATCTTAATCTTCATTGCCTAATTTTATGGCTAGAAATGCATGTAAAGAGACTGTTTTTACTGTTGAAATAGAAAAAGCAAAATAAGCTCAAAAAAGGAGGAAGACTAATTAGCCTTCCTCCTTTTTGAGCACTAAGCCCGTTATTGTTGTCCAACCTACTAATGCTAATACTTTTATTAGCGTAAGTGCCCCGAGCCGTACTCTGGTAAATGTATTTTCACCTGATTTGCCTCCACCGGTTGGCTGGCAGGCATAATTTTCATACGGCTGTTGGCGCTGGACTTTTTTGTAGCTTGTTTTATGGTTACCGCTTTGTTAGGAGCCTTTTTAGTAGCTGCTTTCTTAGCGGGCGCCTTTTTAGCTACTTTTTTTTTACCCCTACCTTTTTTTTGGCAGCTTTTTTGGCTGGATGCCTTTTGGCAGGAGCCTTTTTAGCTGGGCTCTTTTTAGCAATTTTACGGGTCGCGGGTTTAGCCGAGACTTTCCTTACTGACTTTTTAGCAGTAGATTTTCTCTTAGGAGCAGCTTTTCTTACCGCTTTTTTAGCTGGTTTTCTAGCTGCTACCTTTTTGGTTGCTGCCTTTTTCTTTTTCATGGCCATTATCTTTTCCTCCTATTCACCACTGGTAATACCCAGGATGAATCTATTGTTAGTTATCTAAATACCGCCACCATTTTTTGTTTGTGTACTCCGATCAACTACTTATTTATAATTGACTGGTCATGTTTGATTAAGTACCCAAATCACACCACACAAAACTAGAGTACTGGTAAATTAAATAAATTGCAACATATTGGATCAATTCTGGAGGCAACTGAGTAACTTTTTCGTTGCGAAAAAGAAGCCATCGTATTTTTCAACAGAGAAAATTACATATGCAAGACATCTGTGAAATATCTTGAGCCAAGATCAAGTCAACCCTCTAGATGATCCAACAAAACCAAATGCAGATCTAAATGCTTCATTTTGAATTTGTTTTAGATCAGAAAATTCAATTACATCGTTATCGATCAATCGCTCATACTCACCTGGCAATGTGCATGGAGACGGGTTACGGCCAGGGTTATCTGTGCATACAGCAATTGCTACTCCCGCTTCTTTGCACCGCGAAAAAACTAATCGCAAATCTGATAAATCTTTTAAAACTCCAGTTTGTCTATAACTAGTTGGACAAACTTCCAAAGTGATTTGTCGTTTAGACAATTCTCTTAACAATTCTGGTTTAAGTAATGGGATATGAATTCCGTGACCTATACGATCCAAAACTGGAAAATAATCTTCATGGACATTGGCAAGACTTGTTTCGCCTAAATGGCATGTAGTTTTCAAACCATTTGCTCTTCCCTTAGCTAACAATTCAACCCAAACTTCATATTTGCTCGGTTCAATTTCAGGGCCCCCTATATCAATACCTACAACTGGGCCGAGATGATCTATTGCAACTTTTAAAATAGCCTCGTTGATTTCTAACGGCAAACGTCGGTCAAGCATCACTATTTGTTTAACAATGATAGGATATTCAGCCGGTCGTAAATTGGCCGTGATCGTTTCCACAATTAATTTCATCTGACCAATGCGTTTAGCGTTAGTCAGACTTTTATCAGTTCGAAAAAAAGGATTGTATCTAAGCTCTAAGTACTGCAAATTCTCAAAAGTGTATGCCCCACGACATAATCTCAAGCAAAAATAAGGCAGATGATCTAAACTTTGCAGCTCTTCCACTAAAGTGTGAATTTTGACAAATTCTTCTAATGTGCGGCATGGTCGTGTAAACCATGAATAAAAACCATCATAATCGGGAAAATAACTTAGAATTTGGTGATCTTGGCGCTGCAGAAATTTATAAATTATGCGCGGATGCAGTGCGCCACCAAGATGTCTATGTAAGTCTGCGTATAATGCCATTAGATATTTTTACCCTGTAATTAACTTTTATTATGTCTTCTAAGAATGTGTTGTTCTGATTATAGATTCTTTTTCAATATGGTATGGGTTTCCAATATTGCCTATTAACCGAATTACATAAGAACTTAACTTATGAACCGGCGTTTTAGTGTTATGGCATGAGCCAGTCTTTCTAAGTACTGCTCTTTTGTGATGAGAATAGCGCCAAAACTTCTCTTGTGTTCACTAAAATCTTGCGTGTCAAGCAAAACAAACCCTTGTTTTTTTAATATCTCAACTAAATAGACTAAACAAAATTTCGAAGCGTCCGTAACCAAGTGAAACATTGACTCGGCCATAAAAGCGCCACCAACATTTACGCCATATAATCCACCGGCTAATTTGTCTCCTGCATAGGCCTCTATACTATGGGCAAGTCCTCGATAATGCAGTTCCGTATAAGCATCTTTCATTTCCTCACTTAGCCAAGTGTTTTCTTTGTTTGCCACATGAAACAAAACTTCATTCCAAGCAGTGTTTATTTTCATTGTGAAAACTCTCTGACGATATTTTCTTGCTAATCGTCTTGAGACATGAAAATGATCTAGTTCGATAATGCCTCGCCACGCAGGCGCAAACCAACGCAGCCCGTAATCTGTACCCATCGGATAAATACCCTGTTTATAGGCTT
>JABDBL010000036.1 GCA_013288645.1 Candidatus Melainabacteria bacterium | reverse complement strand
ATTCTATACTTTGATCTTTGCCTTCCTCAAAGTAACTAGTAATTAATTCAGGTAAATGATAAAGGTTAGCCCAAACACGCTTAAAACCGTGCTTTTTGAGTAAATCCAAAGTATGCTCCAATACCGGCCGATTTACAATTGGCACCAACGGTTTTGGCAATTGCAGCGTTAACGGATCTAATCTGGTGCCTGCACCGGCTGCTAAGATCATCGCTTTCATATAGCTACGGCTTGCACAAACGAGTCCTCCTCATAATAATCTCACCTGTTCCCAGCGCGAGAATATCCAACATATTATAACTGCTAAGCCGTTATAATACTCGCTCTTGTGCTTTGACCAAAAATATGCAAGCTACAGTGCCAAACCTTGCTAACGCAATGTTTCATTTTTAAACATAAAAGAAGTCTAAGCGGCTTGTCCGTCTTCAGAGCCGATCTCTTTTGTTCTATTAATTTGTTCTTGATATTTTTCCAATTCGCTATGGTAGCGTTGCTGAACCATTTGTTGTTCTATCTGATCACTGTTTGGATTTTTATTTTCTTTATTGGTACAGCCTGTATTAGTTAAATGCTTATTTCTTTTCTTCATTCTCTTCTCTTTCTCTGCTGCTTGCTTAAATCTCATTATGCAATGCAGCACTTTTTATTCTTAATTTTATCGTATGACTTCAAATATGATACTACTATCATTAATAAATTGCCAGAAAAAATTCATTTTTTGCTTCACAATTTCGCTTCATTCAAATTGGGCAGCGAAAAGCTAAAGATAAATGCCACCACCATTACTATTGCTCCAATGAAATAAGGACTGGCATAACCTAGGTATTGAAATGCGGCTGCACCAATGATTGGACCAAGTATTCGTCCGAGTGTAGAAAGTGATTGTCCTACACCTAAGATTCCACCTATTTTTTCTGGTGAGCCTAGCTTGGATAACAAACTCTGGTTAGATGGATTATTTATACCCGATCCAAACGCAAGTAAAGCAAGAGCTATCGCCAACAAAATAAAATTAGGAACACTAGGACTAAAAGGAATTAACAAAAGACCTAAAGAAACCAGCATTGTACCTACTGCTATAAGATGCTTTTCCCCATACTTTTTGGCTAATCTGTGGATCATGCCACCTTGAACAAAAACAATGAGCAAACCGATATAAGTAAACATCATGCTATTTTCAAAAGGACCAAAGTTAAACTTTTGCTGTGTTAAAAGCACGATCGTTGCTTCCATATTGGCAAACGCAAACGTCGACATAAAAAATATCAATAAAGAAGTTTTGAGTTTTGCATTATTTAAAGTTTCGAAATAAAATGCTGGCTCAAGAGAAAATCGCTCACTGGCAGCTTGGCTCCTTTTTTCCGGCTCAGGCAAAAGAAAGAAGGTCAAAATTAAATCAATAATACTTATCCCTGCTGCCACATAGCCAATTAAACGCAATCCAGAAAGATGAGTCGATAAATCCAAGCCGGGGATGATAGATGTTATAAAGTGTTGAAAAACAGGGCTAACAAAAAAACCACCCAGAGCCGGTCCTAAAACAAAGCCCAAACCAAAAGCAGCTCCAATAAGGCCCATTCCTTTTGCTCGATTTTCAGCAGTTGTAACATCGCTCACATACGCTTGAGCAACTGGAATATTGGCATTACCAGCACCTTGTACTAGTCGCGAAATAAACAGCACCGTAAGCGAACTAGACATGCCCCAAATCATATAGCCTATGGCAGAAGCAGCTAAGCTAAAAAGCAATATCGGCCTTCTGCCAGCATGGTCTGATAATCGTCCCAAAATTGGCGCAAATATTAGCTGCATAAATGAATAGGCTGCTATTAAAAGACCTACAGCGAAATCGCTGGCGTGCAGTTCTTTTGCATAAGAAGGCATGACCGGGATAATCAATCCAAACCCAATGAGATCGATAAAAACGGTAAGAAATATTAGACCTAAAGCTCGTTTACTCATTCGGATTCCCTTACTCTCATTGCTAAACAATCGTCTGCACTCAAGAATTATCAGACAAATGGATAATTTCTGCCTTTTGAACCGTATCTTGACAAAGAGATTCAAAAACTATGGTAAGTGCCATTGTCCAATATTTCAGCGCTTAAAAGTAAAGGTGTTAAGCTGCTAACGCAACACCGATCAACAAACTTGACTTTGGCAAAAGTAATATTAAATGTGGGCAGAGATTTATTCTCTCTGAAAAAATGATTACGGAAAGTGCAGCCGTGGTAATTAAAATGTAGCAAAGCGGGTACGGACATCAAGTTTTATTATGTAAGCATGGTCAATTATGAAGCTCTGTCTGATATGTAATTTTCAGACCGCTTCTGATGAACAGGGTGCTTGTCCACATGACGGCTCACCCATGGTCACAGTAGGCGATGATCCACTCCTTGGACTCCTAGTCGAAGAGCGTTATCGCATTCAATCCCTTATTGGACAAGGTTCTGCGGGATCCGTTTACAAAGCTAGGCAAGAATTAATCGGCCGCGATGTAGCCATGAAAGTTTTGCACGATTACCTTGTTTCTGACGATGAATTCGTAAAACGCTTCAAGCAAGAGGCTAAAGCAGCCAGCCGCCTTAATCATCCCAATATTATTACCATTTACGATTTCGGCATTATTCCTATTGGCCGCCGCCCGTATATTGCCATGGATTTACTAAACGGCACACCTCTTTCCGAACTAATTTCTCAATGCGATCACATCCCGATCGAAAATGTCATACCAATTTTTAAGATGGTTTGTCAGGCATTGGCTGAAGCACATAGGCAAGGAGTCGTTCATAGAGACATTAAACCGGAAAATATTGTTTTGGTAGAACGTGGCGGCAAAAAGTTCTTTCCTATAGTGGTTGATTTTGGTATCGCCCGGCTGGTTCAAGAAGAGTCCGATGCAGCGAAAATTACTCGCACAGGAACTGTCTGTGGCAGTCCAACCTATATGAGCCCAGAGCAATGTACGAGCAGTAAAGTAGACCAAAGAAGTGATATTTATTCCTTAGGTATAGTTCTTTTTGAAACGCTAACCGGAAATGTTCCTTTTACCGCTGAGGAATTAGTAAAAGTAATGACTATGCATCTTTTAGATCCCGCCCCCTTGCTGTCCGAAATGAGACCCGATTTACAATTCCCGGAAAAACTAGAAGTGGTTGTCGCCAGAGCGTTAAGTAAACATCCAGAAGATCGCTATCAGGATATGGATGAATTTGCTTACGTTCTTGAAGAGTCGATTAAAGCTCCCCAAAAAACGCTTGTGTCTATCCCCTCATTGTCCTCTCTTCCTGCTGTGCAAGTTCCACAAAAAGTAATGTCCACTAGTTTGACCGGCAAATTAGATACCGCAGAACCATCTGCTCCAACGGAGAAAGAGAGTCATAAAATGTTGAGCGGACCGCCGCAATCATTAAGAGATCTAGCACATAATACCTTATCTGAGATGATGGCTCGCACCAGTCCCAACGCAACCCTTCCACAAAAAGTCGAAGAAACTGCTTTTGCTAATTCTAACCGTGCGACGAGCCCTCGCACTAGACAGTTAGCCAGAAAATCACAATCAAATGCCTGGCAATTAATAGCCAAACAAATTTTACCAGTCGCTTTTACAGCTTGTGCTCTGCTTGCTGTGATAACCTTCGTCATGAACGAAGTCAGGATGATGAAACTAACACCGCAAAGACATACAACTCAGTATGCTGAGAATTTAGTTAAACAAGGACGTTACGAAGAAGCACTGCCGGTCCTACAAGACCTGAAGCAATCTGGAAAACTGGACAAGAGCCAAACAGAAAATTTGAACAAAGTGCGCGTCTCAGTAGCCAAAATATATGCTCATAAAAAACGCTATTCAGCAGCTATTAACTTGTTGCAACAGGTGCCTCAAAATTCAAGGCAAAAAGACCAAGCAAAGACACTGATTCGCCGTTATAAAGGCGGCAGAAACTAGCAAACACGGGCTATTCTATAGTGCTACCTATTTTTCTATATTTTTCCAGTCTGTCTTGCTTGATGCGCGTTGGAGATAATTTTGTTAATGTGTCTAAATGCCGTATTAGTGCAATTTGCAATGTTTTAGCAATTTGATCGTACTCGGTATGGGCACCGCCTAGTGGTTCTTTAACTACTTCATCAACTATTCCTAGTTTATGAATTTCCCCTGCTGTCATTTTCATTGCTTCGCATGCTGCTGCTACTTTATCTGATGATCGCCAAAGAATAGATGCGCAACCTTCCGGCGAAATGACTGAATAAACAGCATGCTCAAGCATCAGAATACGGTTTGCTAGTCCAATTGCTAAAGCCCCGCCAGAGCCACCTTCGCCGGTTACAACAGCAACAACAGGTACTTTCAAACTTGCTAAAACACGCAGGTTGAGAGCAATCGCTTCTGCCTGGTTATGCTCTTCTGCTGTCATGCCTGGATAGGCACCAGGGGTATCAATAAGAGTTAATATTGGCAAAGCAAATTTTTGTGCATGTTCAAACATACGCAATGCTTTTCGATAACCTTCCGGCTGTGGCATGCCAAAATTGCAGATTTGCTTTTGACGCAGGCTGCGTCCTTTATCCGTGCCAATTGCCACAACTTTATATGGACCAACTGTCACCAGTCCTACCACTAAAGCGGGATCGTCAGCCATTTTGCGATCGCCGTGCAATTCAATCCAATTCTTGTCAAAGCGATCAAAATAGTCGCGCGCATATGGTCTTTGCACATGCCTGGCTAAAGCTAAATGATCAATAGGACGTAAATTGCTATATATAGAACGTCTTAAAATCTTATATTGTTCGTGCAAATTTTTAACATCAGCTTCCAGCCCTGGCTGGCTTTGCAATTGATTTTCAAGCATCTCGATTTGTTGAGCCAGAGCTAATAAGGGCTGCTCAAAATCTAATGGGACTGGTTTTGTTTCGCTCGCCATCACTTATTCTTCTCGATAATAGACACTACTTCAATTTTTGGTTTTACAGCGCTGGGCCGAAACTCAATTGTTTGATGAAAATCAACTAAGCGAGAAATTGTCTCCGCTAGTTGACGTCTCTCTATAACCATATCTACTTGACCGTGTTTGAGTAAGTATTCGGCTGTCTGGAAATCATTTGGCAATTTCTGTCTTATAGTTTGTTCAATCACTCTTCTGCCAGCAAAACCGATTCTGGCTCCCGGCTCAGCAATCATAATGTCACCAAGAAACGCAAAACTTGCTGTGACACCACCATAAGTTGGTTCACTAAGAATAGAAATATATAGAATTCCCGCTTCGTGCAAGCCCTCCAACGCAGCGCTTGTTTTGGCCATTTGCATCAAGCTCAAAATGCCTTCTTGCATGCGAGCGCCGCCTGAACTCGATACTATAATAAGGGGTAATTTATTGTGCAGCGCATACTCTATAAGACGCGCTACCTTCTCGCCCACCACAGACCCCATTGAGCCGCCAAAGTGAGCAAAGTCCATAACGCCTAAAGCTACCGCTTTGCCTTTAATCTGCGCTGCGCCGGTAATAATAGCGTCTCGCAATCCTGACTTACGGCTTGCTTCTTCTAGTCGATGAGAATAAGAATCAGTATCAAAAAATTTCAAAGGATCGGTAGAAGATAATGAAGCATCTATTTCTTTAAAAGAACCTTCGTCAGTTAACTGTGATATTCTCTCCCACGCTCCAATACGAAAATGATAGTGGCATTTAGGACAAACTGACAAATTGCTATGCAAGTCTCGTGTATAAATTAACTCTCGGCATTGAAAACATTGACGCCAAAGGGCACAATACTCTTCGGTCGTTAACGGCTGTTTAATTTCTAGATTTTCTTGGCGCTTACGTCGATCGGCAAACCATTCTTTTAAATCCATCTTTCCGTACGTCTAATCTCCAAATATAAATTTGCCAGGACTCTCGTCGAATAGAAAAGCCTGCCCTTAAAATAGCAAAACCGCTCTATAACCCAGCCAAACCCCTAATTATAACATTGCTGAATAGTTACTATGAATATACCTAGATTTTTTATAGACTGCCAACTGATTGGAGAAGCGGCACACACCATAGCTTTAAAGGATGTCAAGCTAGTTAAACAAATTCGTAAAGTATTGCGTCTTGAAAACGGCGCCAAGATAGATATCCTGGATGGCAAAGGCAATATTTATCATTGCAGTTTACAAATTTCAGCTCATCAACAAAACCGCGATCTGCTCCAAGCCAAAATTGAAAGTAAAGAATCAATTGCCAATCAACCCCAGACAAAAGTAACAATTGCTTTACCGTTAATTAAGACAAGTCGCTTTGAATGGGCAATAGAAAAGCTAACCGAGTTAGGCGTAGATACTATAATTCCCGTTGCCTTATCCAGAAGTGTAGTCAAATTATCCACCGACAGACAATCTGCCGAATCAAAATCAAAATTCACCCGCTGGAAAAAAATTATTCAAGAAGCAGCTGAACAATGCGAACGGTCCATGCCACCAAAACTTAGCCCACTTGTTTTATTTGAAAACTGGCTTAAAAGCATGGAAGACGAAAGCCCCGCACCACTGCGGATTATTTGCGCCGAACGTCAGAATGTTCAATCTTTAGAAAATCTTCTTTACAACCAAACAAATTTACCATCTTCTTGTGCCATTGCCTTTGGTGCCGAAGGTGGTTTTACTGAAGAAGAAATTAAGCTTGCTCTTTCGCACCAATTTATACCAGTATCTCTTGGACCACTCATACTTCGCACAGAAACTGCCACAATATATACACTAGCGATAGTCAATGCATTTCTTAGGTTAATACAAAAAGATCCACAACTATAGCCTGCACCATCCCAGATATCACGATAAGTTTGTCACAGCTTCTACCAAAGACAAAAACCGCTCAAAAAAAACTAAACAAAACGACCTCAAAGACTTGACAAATTCTTCATTTCCGAGTCTTATATTACATGACCGTAAGGTCACTGCCGGTGATGCACTTGGCTAAACTAGAAAGGCATGAGTGTAACTGAAAACATAGCTCGCATAAGAGAACGTTTTAGTTCGCATTCAGTCAGGTTAATTGCTGTGACAAAAAACGCACGTAACAAACAAATTGAAGAAGCCTTTGACAGCGGTGTCACCGAATTTGGTGAAAGTCGTATACAAGACGCCCTCAAGAAAATGGACGCTATGCCACCGTGGCTAATGGAAAAAGCTAGCTGGCATTTTATTGGTCATCTGCAAACTAACAAAGTTAAACAAGCGATCGGCAAATTCTCATTGATTCATTCTGTTGATTCTTTGCGCTTAGCTCAAGAAATCTCTCATGTGTCGCAAGTTAAACAAATTAATCAACCAATTCTTTTGCAAGTAAAACTGGCTCCAGATCAAAATAAGTCCGGATTTGATCCAGAAGAATTAAAAGCTCGGTTTCGTGAGATTATCAAACTTCCTAATATTGAGTGCAAAGGTCTAATGACCATTACCCCCAAAGATGCTACCGGGGAACTAAGACAAAAATGCTTTCTTGGTTTGAAACAATTACGAGATGAATTAGAGAAAGAGACAGGAGTTCATCTTCCAGAACTTTCAATGGGCATGAGCGATGATTGGCAAGAAGCGCTAGCCTGTGGCTCAACGATGTTGCGAATCGGCACTGCCATTTTTCACGTATAGATTGGGGGCACAAATAAAAGTTTTAATCGGTAACTGGTGATTGGAAAAGGAATTAGGGTTTTAAATCTAAAAAGGGAATTTAGGAGGAAATTGTGAGCATAGTTCAAAAATTTAAGAGCTTTTGGTTTGGTCCATCTGATAATTATGACCGTGAAGATTTCGAAGATTTGTTCGAAACTTCTGATGAAGTTTATGCAACAAATGGTCAGCTTGCTTTGGACGTCAAATCAACCTCATCCATAAGCAAAAATAGCGGCATTTTACCACCTTCCACTGGCGCTAAAGTGGTTGACCACCCAAGCGCTCTACCGGCTAGCGAAGTACTCGTTATTGAACCACGTGCTTTCGAAGAATCTTTAGAAATTGTTGAACATTTACGTGCCCGCAAGTCTGTTCTTCTTAATCTCCATATGGTAGATAAAGACGGCTCACAACGCATTGTTGATTTTCTCTCGGGCGCTTGTCACGCTATTGACGGTCATCAGCAAAAAATTGGTGACGGAGTATTCCTCTTCGCCCCAGCAAGTGTAGTTATTAGCTCCGAATCTAATTCCTCTAAAGCAATTAAAGATGTGTTCTGGAACAAAAGCCAGATTCTCTAAATTTCCGAATTCTGGAGTCAATTTTGTAAGAGCGTGCCTAATAAGCACGCTCTTTTCATATTAAAGCTAGTTGCCTGACATTAATGTCTACCACCCGGAGCAACCTGCACTAATGTCTTTTCCGCTTCTTGCTCTTGTTTAATTGTTTCATCCAAAGAGTTCTTATCACTGGCTTCTTCCTCTTCGACTCGCCAAGCAATCCATGTACCTCGCCCAAGCGGGGGGATTTCCCATCTACCTGTAAGAATCTTGCCATCGCCACTTATCTTACCCTCGTAATAAACCGATGCGCGCCCACCTTTATAATAGACTTTGGTAAACTGCAAGTTAGGGGATGTGAATGTACCACTAATGTTGGCCTCGCCAAACACGCTTAAGTCCAAAATATTGCCAACGACAGCACCTTTTGTTTCAATAAATACAGATTCAAAGCCATAAGCAGTAGTTGCCGAGGAATAATAGTAATTGCCATACCACGTGCCGCTTAGTGATGATAAATTATTGTCTGCCATAAGTAATTCCCAAATTATGAAATATTCTGCTCAGATTAACCGATTTCTTAGTGCCCCAGCAAGAGCATTGCTTCTCACACCAGTGCTCAAATTTACCCTGAAGAGCATGAGAGATAAACCTCAAGCGCGAACAGCTATGACTGGACCTACCGAAGGTATTGAAATGGTTAAAAACATGCCAGATTTTATGATTGATCTTCTATCAGAAGGACTATCTTATGCGTGCGGGGATGATCCAGTTGGTTATCTCTTCCAGGGCAAAGCAACAGACACACTGCTTGTGCAAAAGTTTTTGTTGCGGAAGGATGCGGCAGTGAAATGGTTTAAGGATACTCCAACCAATCAAGTGGTTAGCCAAGAACAAATACAGCGCGACGGTGCTACTTTGATTTGCCGTAAAGCCAAACAGCGTTTAGAAGCCGGGCTTTTCTCAGAGGCAAAACTCTTATTTGTCCGAGCAACTGAAATTGATGAAACACATCAAGACGCTTGGTCTGGACTAGCAGATGCATTGCTCGGACTTGGGCTCACAGAAGAGGCAGCACTGGCAAGAATACGCGCTAACAAAATAAGCATGACTTAGTGCCCTCAAAGTATATTTTGGCTTAATCAGCATTTCTGTAACATACATCATGCCGATAAATTGCAGATAAAACAAGTTGAATTTAATAATGGCTCGTTTTAATAGCAACCATTTGATTTTGACCATTTCGAGGAAATCCTCGAAATGGTCAAAATCAGCTCAGAAGCAAACAGAGCCCAAATTTAATAGTTATCAATAGATAAATATCGTAGTTTATAGTATAATAACAAGATGGGCTTATATTAGACAATAGAGCAATTATATTTAGAACCACGTTATTTATGTCTACGAGTGTACGTAATATAGACCAACCAGCTCTGCGATTCCTACGGGCAATTGTCGGCAAGTCTCATTATGTTTTCGATGTAGATGATGCTCTCGCTTCAGCCACTCAGATAGGACTGTCTGAAGGATATGTCCATCAACTACTTTATCGACTAACTAGGGCTGGGTGGATCAATAGCGTCAGGCGCGGACTATATGCAAGCACCGGACGGTTACCCGGATATAGCATCGCCCATGACTATGCAATAGCAACACAGCTTATTAAGCCATCAGCACTTTGCCGCTTTACGGCTTTGTCATATCACGAAATGACTACCCAAATACCGTTCCGGGCAATTCACGTCATGACACCAAAGAAGGTGATGACACCAGGCATGCGGACTGGTACAAAGCCGGAAGGACGACGGCGACATGCTTGGGTGATTAACGGACTGAATTATGAATATCATCATGTAAAGCCGGCTCATTTTTTTGGTATCGAGCGAGTGTACGTTGCCGGCAATTTATGGGTTCCGATGACAGACAAGGAGCGAACCATTCTTGACCTATTCGTGGCACCATCATGGGCAGGAACGTTTGGCACGATTTACGAAATCTTACAGGAGAATCTGGCAGAAGAAAAGATCGATATCGGCAAGCTAGTGCAGTATGCGGTGCAGTACGGGGAGGGTTCGCTGGTGAAGCGGCTTGGCTGGTGCTTGGATGAGCTGGGCGTATCAGAAAATATTCTTTGTCCATTATTGAACTTCAAGGTCAGTGGATACCGTATTCTTGATGCTGACCGTGTTGCAAATGGAAAGTGCAACAAGCGCTGGATGATAATAGATAACCTGAAGACAAGCTATGAAAACCGATTACAAAAAACTTCTTGATGAATTGAAGTCTGCCGCTCAACGCGATGGATTGCCGCTGGAGACAGTGGAGCAAGATTATGCAATTTCTTTTTTGCTCAAGGCTATGTCTGAATCACCAGATCTCGCAGGTTTGTTGGTCTTTCGCGGAGGAACAGCTCTGCGAAAGTGCTATTTTATAAATTATCGCTATTCGATGGACCTGGACTATTCGATTAGAGAGTCAATTTCGTTAGAGGACTACAATCGTGCTCTTGAAAATGCCGCTAAAACAGCTCAGGAATTGTTGCTAAACTCTCACGCAGGCAATCAGTTCGAAGTATTTGTAAAACTCATACGTGGCCGCGACACACACAATGATAATCAAGATTTCCACAAGTTCGTTGTTAAATTTCCTTGGCATGCCAAACAAAAAAATCCTCACCGTGGCGGGCGAACGATCAAGTTGGATACAAGTCACAGTGAACCAATTTTGCTGAACGCTGAGCAGCGAAGCTTGATTCATCCATACAGCACTAAAATTGAATCGGATGTGCTGTGCCTTTGTATGGATGAAATTCTCGCGGAGAAATATGTCGCCATGTGCCATGTGGCACTTAGAATAGAAAACTTACAACGGCAATCAACACGTCCAAGAGATTATTTTGATTTTGAATATGGCTTATCTCATGATGGGCTTAAGGATAAAACTGACTTCCTTTGTGCAGCTATGATCAAAGCAGACAGAAGAGGATTTCAACTTCGATCCATTGAGGAGTTCACATCGGGTTCGACATTGTCAGCATTGGAGCGCGATTGGGAGCCATTCCTTGGCGATGTAGTATCAAAGCTGGCCGATTGCCAGCAAACAACAAAAGAATTGCAACGCAAGATGAAAGAGCTATTTCCTGATTTCGCTGGAAGTCTCAAAGCTAGTCGACAGCGTATTCAGAAGCTAAAAACAAATCGCGCGGAATAATTGAGCGTGCCTCAAGACTGCTAGATTTTCAGATATCTGACTTTTACACCAAAAAGCTCCCATCAATATTTACTAGACTTGGTAAAAGTCGAGTAAGTAGCCTACCACTAACTCTAAAGAGAATTTATAAAGAAAGTCCCTTTAAGATCTTTTTCGTTTCAGCGAACACTACTTGTAATTTTAGCTTGATCAATAAATGTCTGAAAGAGTGGTAGACCACCAACTACGTCTTGCTCTGGATGCCACTGTACACCAAGAATAAAAGGGTAATCAGTAGCTTCCAATGCTTCAATAATACCATCGTCTGCTACTGCAGAACATTTCAGACCCTTGCCTAATACCTTGACGGCCTGATGATGAGAAGTAGGAACATTTAAACGTTGCTTTTTATAAATATCCATTAGCTTAGTACCCGGCTCGATTTGCACTTCATGCCAATCTTTCAATTTCCAAACTACTTCACTACTAGTGTGCTTAACAACAGACTCAGGCAAATGTGTAGCAATATCTTGTATAAGAGAGCCACCGAAAGCAATATTGATTAACTGGGCACCAGCACAAAGACCAAGAACAGGTAGCTTGGGCCTCTTCATCAACTGCTTGATTAAAAACAAATCGAACGTTGCCTGTTCTGAGTTCATGATGTTAACAACCGTAGGATGAGTCGATTCACCATAAAAGCTGGGAGGATAGTCAGGACTGCCGACTAAAATCATGCCATCAAGACGATTAAGCAGAAATTCTAATTCGCTTTCTGGCATAACCGGCACAAATACTGGAATACCGCCTGCAGCAAGAATAGGCTCGTAATTGCTCGCCCAAGAACCAACCTGCCTTGGAGGACCAGCATCAAAACCCATATTCACGCCAATTAGTGGTTTCATTTCGCCATAGTATCACCGAAAGTAATTTTCAAAAAGTCGTTTCTGATCTCTAAATTAAATTTTTGTACGGTTTCGCCAAACTATACTTCCGTCCTTTATTGGAACCATCCATTATCTTTAAAAATCCAACTTCCACCCAGCTTTTACAAAGCTGCGCACTGGTTCTGGGCTTAAAACCAAAAAGTTTTGCAATTTGACTAGCCGTTATAATTTCAGATTCTTCAAACAATTCAAGTGCCTTACGTTGTCTTGGATCAAGCTTGCGAATTAATCCACTTTGGTCTTTGTCGCCAGATATTTGCGCCCTTTCCATGCGCTTCAAAATATTTTCTAAAGAAACTGTCATTCCTTGAACAAAATATTCTAGCCACTCAGTAATATCAGCTTCCGCTCGTCCTTCATAATAATTATGTGATGGGCCGATATTAATAGCATCATAGTAAGCGTTTAAACTACGCGCATAATATTCTTCCAGCGAATACAACCCCCTTAAGTCATATCCCCCTAAATGCAGAATCAAAGTCGTAAGCAGTCTAGCGGCTCTGCCATTACCATCATAATAAGGATGAACTGTAGCAAATTGATAATGAGCAATTCCCGCCACAATCGGACAAGGTAAGTCTTTATTATTCACTATCCAATTGACCATCTCTTTCATCAATTTCGGCACATCTTTTGCTTCCGGCGGCATATAGACTATGGCGCGCGTCCTGCCATCGCGAATAACATTTTGACCATCACGATAATGGCTTGGCTTCACTTGCGCTCGACCATCTGACATAAGCAGTGCATGCAATGTTTGAATCATAGATTCACTAACGGGTTTACCCTGCGCCACCCACTGCTCAACTTGCATAAGTGCTGCATAATAACCTTTGACCTCATGCTCTTCTCTTTCTCGTCCAGGAAAATGTCCTTTATGCTTAAGAACCTTCTCTATTTCATCAGGCTCAAGCTCATTACCTTCTATCATTGTGGAGTAATGAGTTGTATAAAGTCTCGCTGTTTCTCGCAGCGAAGCATACACTTTGACTGTCAATGGCAAGTGTAAAACCTTCTCTTTTATTGCTTCGATACGCATCAGCCAAGCCACAAACTTGGGCGTCAAAGTATATTTAGGCTTAAATTTTATCAGCATATTATCTGCACGTTATCTGCATTTTTCTATTATACATTATGCCGATAAATTGCAGATAAAACAAGTTGTTTACGGGAACAAACCGCAATAGACTTGAATAGCCAGTGGTATTGATAAAACTATTAACAAGTTTCCTTAGTGAATCTCTTCTCGTTCTAAGAAGCTATTTAAAAAGATATATCAATAGTAGCTCCAAGCCTATAGCCAAGGCTAAAATCAGAAAGTATTGACGGTTAAAAATACCTGTCTCGGGAAATTGCCACCATTTGAATAATCTGCCCCGTTCCTTATCTAAAACGTTAATTGCATGATTCTGATAAATTTGAAAGTCCCGTATACCCATTAATAAGCCGAAGGGAAGCCCCATTATTAGGGCTTTGCTCCAGTGGTTACGTTATGCCAACTAGAGCAAACACCAAAGAATACACCAGCTAAGAGTCCGCTGACTATTGAAGATAGAACAGGATGCTTTCTGACTTGCAGTTTGTCTTGTAGCTCTCCAAGCCTCTTATTTCTTTCATCTTTCTCCATATTCTACTCCTTAAATCATGTAAGTCTTCGGGGATTTCTAAAATGTCTTACTAAACCAAGGCATCGGATTGGTGGCTACTTTATTTACGTACAAACTCAGGTGCAAATGCGGGCCATTAGCTCGTCCCGTTGCTCCCACATTGCCAATCTGTTCACCAGCTGTAACAACATCGCCCTCTTTTACTGCAATCTTTTGCAAATGGATATAAATGCTCACTACACCTTGTCCATGATCAATAGCCACCACATTGCCATGCAATCTGAAATTTTTATGTGCTAATACTACTTTGCCATCTGCACAGGCATAAACAGCTTGCCCCAGTGATCCAGCAAAATCTAAGCCAGAATGGTAATAGTCTTTAAGCAATTTACCGTTAACTATCCTTTTTAACCCAAACTTAGCGGAAGTTCTTGCCTGACAAGGTTTAGTGAATACTCCTTGCCATAATCGCTTATCCGAAAGAGCTGCCTTAGCAGCATTCATTGCCTCTTCTTCTCCAGGCGATAATATAAAGTTGTTCTTGCTTTTAGGCAAAGTGAGATTTTGCACCGGGAAAAGCCCATCTTTGACTGTAATTGTGCATTTCTCATCGCCGATACTAATTGGATATTTACCCGGTTTCAAATCAGCAGGCATAGCTACTAAACAATGAAAAATATCCTCAGAAACCGGAAATAATTTAAAAGACTGCCCATTGAACAAGAGCACATCGCTTTTTGGTTGACCCTCTTTTATTTCCGGCGCCTGCTTGTAATTTATCTCAATCGTCTCGCCTTGCGCCGGCGTAGATTTAGACAATTCTATCGAGGCCCATGCTGGCGCCAGCACGGCAAATCCAATAGAGACCGAGAAGAAAACACTATGCAATTTCATTATTATTCTTTTGCCGGTTGTTCTTTGGCTAGCAACTGATTAATAGCGTCACGCAATGCTTCTATTTTATCCATAGGAAGAGTGACACCTTTTTTTGTGGGCTTCTCTTCGTTATTATCCATATACCATTCACGTATGTGCAGGTATTTTGTGCCTTTGAATTCGCTTATGTATGCATACACTTTTTCACCGCGCGGCTTATCATGCACGCTTATTTTTTCTTCCACAATAAACCTCCAGAGATTAACCTTTAAGTATCTAGTAATTTATCAGCAATTGGCAAAATAGCCAATTGGTCTATTTAATCTAAATGCCTCGCATAGCAAGCATTTCTTTACTTCGCGTCCTATCCCCGGTACAGCTAATCATACGAGGCGCATCAAGAATTTCAATTTGAAAGTCAAAACTTTTATATAAGTCCAGTATTCTATCGGTCGCTTGATTAGAAACAACCACCGGACCTGCATGATCTACCAGCCACTGCGCCAGCCTAATTTGATCTTGCCAACTGAACCCTTCTTTCGCGTATTGAGTAAATTCAACATCATATGGAGGATCGGCATAAATAAAATCATTAGACTTAACTTCTAATTGGGCAAAGTCCCCGCTATTCAAATGCCAGCCTCGCATAACAGAAACGTATTGAGAAAAATCATCTATATAGTTGATTTGCCCATAACTACCAAAAGGTACATTGAATTTACCTTTTTTATTGAAGCGGCAAAGGCCGTTGTACCCAGTTCTATTTAAATAATAAAAAAGCCCCGCTGCTTCTTGACTATCGCCCTGATCACTTTGAATTAAGTCATTAAACCTATCTCTTTGTCGATAATATAAGGTCCGTTCATTTTCCATCTCTATCTCGATTTGCAATCCCTTTTGTAACCAGCGATAGAAATTCACCACATGCATATTAATATCGTTAAGCTCAGCTCGCTCAGGACTCAAACCAAGCGCCACTGCCAAACCACCACAAAAAGGCTCTATCAAACGCTTTTCTGAATGTTTTTGCCAAATAAGTCTCAAATGCGGCAAAAGCCATCTTTTGCCACCGGCCCATTTTAAAGGCGGTTTAATGCAACTTGTTAGACGATAAGAGTCTTGTTGTGAAACCACTTATATAGCTTAATATTATAGGAATGACTCCATGTTATTATATACATAGTGTCGTAAGTCTTGGTTTACCGCGTCGCGGAATAGCGAGGCAACTCGGAGAAAGTCTCTAGAGAAGTGCGAACAGAGCAGACACAAAAACAGTTTTATTCAAGTCCCTTGTTTTAATTGTTTTAGGGGAACAAACTTTATTTCCAGTCGTTGACTAAGAGCAGCTGCTATTCTCCTAAGCATAGCAATTGAATGTCCTTGATAATCGGCATCTTCAAGACGACAAATAACCGAAGCTGTCGTGCCAACCAAATGAGCTAAATCTCTTTGTGAAAGTCCAGCTTGTATACGAGCATTATATATTTTATGGGCTATATCTGCCTTAACGCGCTCTGCTTCAAGTAGCTTAAGCATTTTAGGTTTATTTTCAAAATATCTTCTATGAAGAATTTCCACAGCATCATATGTTACTTTTCTGGTTTTCATAATCTCTAAACCTCTCCATGCGAGTACTTTTCAGGATTTGTCATAAATTTTTTCTTTCGATTATTCGCTAGTTCTATTTCGTGGACAGGAACTATTCTCTCCTTAATAAGTCCTTGCGAAATTACAACAGCATGAGCACCCTGAAAAAAATAAAGTATGTGTTAACTTATCGAACCAAAATAAAAACGGCACACTGCCATCATCCTCTCTATAAATAACAACTTTCGGCATCCGTATGCTCCTTCTATTGTTCGCATATTTGCTAACAATAGTCAAGTTAGTACTAACTAGTTCTATAAACGCTAAATAAGCGCCTTTGGTTCAATGTGCTACATTAATTCGCTGGTGGTTCACGATTTTTATGACCCAATTTATCGATTATGCTGAAATTGACATTGCTTCCGGTGACGGGGGCAACGGTGCTATTGCTTGGCGGCGTGAAAAATATGAACCCTTAGGGGGTCCAGCTGGCGGCACTGGTGGAAATGGCGGCAATATTTATATAGAAGCAACTAACAATTTGAGCACTCTGTCTGAATTTAAATATCGCAAAGAATTCTTTGCTTTACCTGGCGAGCGGGGCGGCTCGAGCAGAAAAGAAGGCAAACGGGCCAAAGACATCACCATTAAAGTACCTATCGGCACAGTAATTAAGGATAGTGAATTAGATGCAGTAATTGCTGATTTAAACAGCGACGGCGACCGAGTGCTTGTAGCTGGTGGGGGCCGTGGGGGCCGTGGCAATTCTGCTTTTGCTACTCCCACAAATCGCGCCCCTCATTATTGTGAGCCAGGCGAAACAGGTATAAAGCGTCATCTTATCCTTGAGCTTAAATTACTAGCTGATGTTGGATTAATAGGATTACCTAATGCAGGCAAATCAACTCTGCTGGCAGCACTCACCAGAGCCAAACCTAAAATTGCTGATTATCCTTTTTCTACTCTAGAACCAAATTTAGGTACAGTAAAAACAGATGATAGTGATTCTTTTGTTATTGCTGATATTCCGGGGTTAATTGCTGGTGCTAGCCATGGTGCTGGCTTAGGACATGATTTTTTGCGCCATATCGAACGCACTTGTTTATTAGTGCACATGGTAGATAGCACAAGCGAAAATTTGCTTGCTGATATCAAGATAATAGATAAAGAGCTGAGAGATTTCAGTCCAGAGCTATCTCAGAAAGAACAAATAATTGTTCTCAACAAAATTGATCTTTTACCTTCAGATCAAACAGAAAAAATCAAAAAAGAGTTAAAACAGAAATTTCCAAAACGAACTATCCTTGCCCTTTCCGGCTTAGCCCAAATAGGCACAAAAGATCTAATCACCTTTTTAAAACAAGATATTGCAAAAATAAGAGAGTCTTCTGTCCAACTAGATAAATTAGGCGAGGAGGCTGCCCCACCGGATAAAGAACGTAAGCAATGGATAGCTGACGAAAAAGCAACAGCTCGCCCTGATAACGGTTTTCACGTATCACAGCAGAAAGGCGACTTTTATATTGAAGGGCACAGAATCGTGAGACACTCACTAGTAGTGGATTATAAAAGTCCTGAATCAATTCAACACTTTTGCCATATTCTGCGTTCGATGGGTGTCATTGATGAATTGTATAAACAAAACATTCAGGTGAACGATAAGATCCATATCGGCCAAATGATTTTTACTTTTGGCGAAAATTTATACTAACAGCCAATTATTCTTTACTGTCTTCTTCTTTTGGATGCGTTACTGCTCTTATAGCCTTCTTAGCACGAGCGAGCTTTATTTGCGCATTCATCTTTTTCTTACGAACAGCAACCTTTGCTGCCCTTTTAACGCCCCTTTGTTGAACCATTTTATTTTCCTCTTCTAAACTAGCTTTAAATTTTAGGGCTTAAACTATACCCACAAGTTACCAAGATATAATATTTCGCCTTTCACTTTCCAATCATTAGTTGCAGCATCAATAATTACGCGACTAATCGGTGGAAACAAAGTGATCTGCTCAAGCTCCGCCAATGGCAAAAAATCAACGCCCGCTAACACAGGCTCATCTCCTAATTGTAATTTACCACCGATTACTTTTGCTTTTAAATATATATTGACAATGTGGCGAGAGCGGTCAGGGGCAATCGCTTCTGATAAAAATATAAATTTTTCAGCCTCAATTACTAGCCCCGTCTCTTCTTTCAGTTCTCGTACCGCACAATCGATAAAGGTTTCTCCATATTCGAGCCGACCGCCGGGCAGCACCCAATATTGGCGATTGCCTTTACGGTGCTTAACCAAAAGTATTTTTCCATCCTCTATAACAACTACTGAAATGCGCGTAGTTGGGATGTTTTTACCTCGATTTTTTTTCGATTTGTTATTACTCAATTGAATTTCGCCCCAGAAACCAATGTAGATCCTACCAACAAGGGCTCCGGATGGCTGTCAAATTACAAAGTAGCTATACAAAAATCAAGGCAATCTACAAAGTTGCGCATGATCTGTTAATCTAAACTAGTCGATCATAAATAAATAAGATACAGACTGAAGGTAGAAGTTACCATATGACTGAAGTGGCAAAGCTTGAGCAACAATTGCTCGAATTTGAACAAACAGCAAGTAAGTCCTTTGCTGAAGCCCAAACTTTGGCAGATATTGAATCTGTTCGGCAAGAATTTCTCGGGCAAAAGGGTGCTCTCACTAATATTTTGCGCAATTTGTCTCAAATTGACAAACAAGATAGGCCACGTCTTGGCCAAACAGCTAATAGCACTAAAGAAAAATTGGAATCGCTTTATTTAAAGCGCAAAAGCTTCCTTGACTCACAAGAACTAAAAGAAAAACTAAAAACAGAAAAAATTGATGTCACTTTACCGGCACGCGGCAAAAAAATAGGACATCTGCATCCACTTACTCAAATACTAAGCGAAATAGAAAGTATATTTCTTACTATGGGTTTTGCGCCTTTTGAAGGACCAGAAATAGAGAGTGAATATTATAATTTCGATGCTCTCAACTTCCCGCCTGGGCATCCTTCCCGCGATGAACACGACACTTTTTATACCGATGTTGATCCCTCCATTATTTTGCGCACCCATATGTCAAATATGCAGGTACGCATAATGGAAAAGTCTCCGCCACCACTAAGGGCTTTATATTGTGGTCGAGTGTATCGTAATGAAGAAGTCAATGCCCGCAAAGAAGTTATTCACCATCAAGCGGAAGGGCTACTTGTCGATCGCAATGTTAGTTTTGGCCAATTAAAGGGCACTCTGAATGAATTCATTCGCCTGCTTTTTGGTAAACCCTTAAAAACGCGCTTCCGTCCCGACTTTTTCCCTTTCACAGAACCGAGTGCTGAGTTGGATAGTGAATGTCCATTCTGTAATGGTTCAGGTTGTCGCACGTGTGGCAATAGGGGCTGGTTAGAACTGCTTGGATGCGGCATGGTAGATCCTAATGTACTTAGAGCGGGACATATTGATCCTGAAATTTGGAATGGTTTTGCTTTCGGCATGGGTGTCGAACGTCTAGCCATGCTTAAATATGGCATTACTGACATTCGCCATTTTTTCATTAGTGACATTCGTTTTCTCGAGCAGTTTTAAGGCATTGGGACTTTATGAAATTATCATTCGATTGGCTATCTGATTATATTGATCTTTCTGGCATTTCTCCTGAGCAACTTGCCGAAAAGTTCACCATGAATGCTTTTGAAGTAGAAGGTATTGATGTCTTTGGACCAGATTTAAAAGGACCAATAGTAGTTGGCGAAATTGTAGACATTCAAGCGCATCCAGATCCCAAAGTAAGCAAAATGCGCGTGACTAAAATAATAGTAGAAGAAGGACAAGCCCCGTTGCAAATAGTTTGTGGCGCCTCCAACATTCTCGTCGGACAGCGCATTCCTGTTGCTTTACCTGGTTCGCTTGTCATTAATCGTCATGATGGCAGCGCCTTTCCAATCACCAAAGCAGATAAGCGTGGCGTTGAATCTAATGGCATGCTTTGTGCAGCCGCTGAAATTGGTATTACAGATAGTGAAGTTGATGGCATTCTCATATTAGATCCTGCTTTAGCCACTAAATTAGGTGTAGACATAAAAAAATTGCTTTGTCTTGATAAAGATTATGTCCTCACAGTAGCCAGTCGCTCTAACAGAGGTGATGCTGTTAGTGTGCGTGGTTTGGCCAGAGAAGTTTCAGCTTTGTTTAAACGCCCCCTGCGCGAACCAAAATGGCAATTAAACGAAAATGGTAAGACAAATTATTCTTTCACGGTCAAAATTGACGATATTAAAGACTGCGAATATTTTTCTATACGCTCAATGAGCAACATCCGTGTTAAAAACTCGCCTCCCTTTATTGTTCGACGGCTAGCAGCTGTTGGTTCACGTTCCATAAATAATTTGGTTGATATTACCAATTATGTAATGCACGAGTGGGGACAACCCATGCATGCTTACGACGCTCGTGTTGTAAAAGATGGCAAATTTCATGTCCGTCGTGGCAAGCAAGACGAAAAATATATTACCCTAGATGGGAAAGAGCGTGTCTTAACACCAGAAATACTAATTATCTCTGATAGCGAAAAGGTAATTGGTATGCCAATTATGGGTGGCGCTAACAGCGAAATTAGTGAGGGTACAACTGACATTGCTCTTGAAGCAGCCAGCTTCTTACCAGCAACAGTACGCCGTTCTAGTCGTTTACTTGGTCTAAGTAGTGAATCAAGTTTACGTTTCGAGCGCGGGGTAGATGCTGCTACCACAAAACAAGCTTCTGATCGCGCTGCCTATTTAATTAGCAGATATTGTTCTGAAGATACCCCAGTTAAAGTAGGTCCTTACGTATTCGGAGGAAAAACCGAATTTCCCCAAACGAAAGTCGAATTAAGGACGAGTGAAATAAAGCGTCATCTCGATTTAGATCTTTCACAAAGTGAAATTAAAGATTTATTGGGACGCTTAGAATTTCATGCCATTGATTCTGTTAGCAAACCAGACAAATTAGTATTTGCTATACCTTCATTTAGACAAAATGATGTCCAGAGGGAGATCGATTTAATAGAAGAAGTTTGCCGCATCTATGGCTATAACAATATCCCGGATAAGCCGCCTTCTTTCTTGCCTTTGTCGATAATGCCTGACGATATTAAAACTACTATCCGCAAGGCTCTAAGCGGACAAGGTTTGTGCGAAGCTTATGTGAAAAGCTTTGTTCCTCAGCAACAAATTTCCAGCAACAATTTAAACGGAAAGTCATCTGCGGATTCAGACATAAGTTTAATCGGACATGACAGCAAAAGATCCATCTCTGTGCTCAATACAATTTCACCAGATCATCAACTACTCAGACAAAGTCTTTTGCCAGGACTCATCAATGCTTTAAAATACAATCGCGATCGAGGCGAAGAAAATGTTTGGCTTTTCGAGATGGGTTTTGCTTACTTCAAGCATAAAACTAACGAGAAATCTTCATCGCCGACGCAAGAGGACTTAAAGGTCTCTGGCGTATTGTCGGGAACTCGTCATCTTAGCACCTGGCACGACGCCAGCGCCGAAAAGGATAGAAATGCTAGTAGCAAAATAGACTTTTACACTGTTAAAGGTATCGTAGAAAATCTGTTTCAGTCTCTGTACATACCAATAGATCAAATCAGATATTCACGTAGGGAAGAACCTCCGCCTTTACTCCACCCCGGTAAAGTAGCCAAAATTACTTATGAATCTCTCGACCAACCGACTACAGACCTAGGTTGGTTAGGACAATTGCATCCTGCACATGTCAAAGATATGGATCTCGACCCACAAACATTTTTATTTGAATTAGATGTCGAAGCGCTAAAGAAATTACGCGGGAAATCGATTTTCACACCAATAGCAGTCATACCGCCAGTGGTACGTGACTTAACCGTTGATTTACCATCAGACATAGAAAATATTGTGGTAACAAAATACATAAGCGAAGCAGCAACTAACCTCAAGAATCTTGAATTAGTAAGCATTTTCCCGCTAAGTTCAGAATCGAAAAGCCTGTCCTACCGCCTGACTTTTCAAAGCGATGCGGATACGTTCAAGAGCGAAGAAATAGAACAACTGTTAAACAAAGTCCGTAAGACTTTAAAAGAAAAACTCAATGCTTCCTTCCGCGCCTAGACTTTAGATTTTTTATGACTGTATCAACATCGAATTCTGCTGTTTGGCACCCTTTCACTCAAATGAAAGCTGCACCACTGCCCCTCAAGGTGAAAAGTGCGAATGGTATCTTTCTCGAATTAGAGAACGGCCGCCAAATAATGGATTGCATCTCTAGTTGGTGGGTCAATCTTCATGGTCACTGCCATCCTACTATTGCCAAAGCCATTTATGAGCAAGCACAAAAACTAGAACACGTAATTTTTGCTGGCTTCACTCATGAACCAGCTGAAAAACTTGCCGAACAATTGTTGAAATATCTACCCAACTCACTCAAACATGTCTTTTACTCAGACGACGGCTCTACTTCAGTTGAAGTAGCATTAAAGATGTCCTGCCAATACTGGCATAACCAGGGGCAAGAGCGCACTCATTTTATTGCTTTTGAAGGTGGCTATCACGGCGACACTTTTGGATCTATGTCAGTAGGACGCACTGCTCCTTTTTGGCAACCATTTCATCAAATGATGTTTGATGTTGATATGATTTCATTTCCATATACATTCGAGAACGATAGTGACATAAGAAGGAAAGAAGAATTATCTCTGCGGTGTTTGCAAAATCTTCTTGAACATAATCCAAAAACTTATGCTGCTATTATAATTGAACCGCTTGTGCAAGGAGCAGGAGGTATGCGACTTTGCCGCCCCGAGTTCCTGTATAGATTACAATTAGTAGCAAAAGAATTTGGCGTTCTATTAATTTATGACGAAGTTATGACCGGCTTTGGCAGAACCGGCGAATGGTTTGCCAGCATAAAGTCCAATACACAGCCAGATATTATTTGCTTATCTAAGGGAATTACTGGTGGCTTTCTTCCATTAGCAGCCACAGTAGTTACTGAAAATGTCTTCAATATGTTCTATAGCGATGATATGAATAAAACCTTTTTCCACGGTCATTCTTATACAGCTAATCCGTTAGCTTGTGCCGCCGCTCTTGCTTCTCTCAGCTTGCTAGAACAAAGCACAGATATCTTCACCAGTATGGAAAATATCCATAGAAGAAAATCGGCGGAATATCTGAAAGATCCACTACACAAAAAGCAGCTAGCTAACCTAAGATTTTGTGGCACTATTATGGCATTTGATATAAGCACCGAAAATGGTACTAGCTATTTTGCCGAAATAGGACCTAAATTAAAACAAGAATTTCTCAAGCACAATTTACTCATTCGCCCTCTAGGCAACACCGTTTATTTAATGCCACCTTATTGCATTACAGAAGAACAATTAGATCATATCTATAAAAACATTTGCGAAGTTTTAAACTCTTTACCATAACTAGAATTCTAGTTAGAACAACAAGCAAAGTACACTGGCTATATCGGGAATAAACATAATTAGTAATTAAAGTCGATCGTTTAGCAAACCACGCATCACACAAAAAAGAGTGAGTATACATGAATCCATTACGTTCCCTGTTAGTGCAATTTTCAAGAATTCCAGTTGGCGTATTATTAATACTCATCATCGTTATTTCTGCCACAATTACCTTGGGTGTTACTGGCATTATTTCACAAAGTGAAAAGGCGTATGAAGCCAGGAGAGTCAATCCGCAACAGGAAACCAATACAAAAGCAGTGAAAGAAAACCTTCCCTAATTCATGTATTGTCACTAGTGCGCTTTGCCAGTGCCGACAATATTCACATGTATGGATCTACCACAAGGCACCACTTAGTTCTTAACAAGGCATTATGTACGTTTCCGTTGGGCTGAGACAAGGGTACGGCTTTTTGTTCGCACGGGTCGAGTGACAGATAGCCCTTTTCCAGTGCCGATATCTTTGCGAAAGAGCATTTGCTGAGAGCTTAACGGCTGAAAAGCAATCACGTTCCCGTCGATCTGAACAGATGGCGTCCCGACTTGCCAAAGATTGAGGTTACCATCAACTACAAACACCCCTCCTGCGTCCGGAAAATAGCCAAAGGCAAGTACGTTCGAGAAGATCAGATCCCGGCAACCGAATCCCTTCCCGAACCCGGAGGTCTGGGAACATGGCGGTAGGGGAACTGTTCCGAACGGTGCGTGCTCCAACCATAGATTGCCATCAGTTCCCAGTACATAGACTGTGGAGCTGTCTACTCCCCACATCCCAGCCACGTTTCCGTCGACCTGAACGCGGGCTGGAGGGATTTTCTTTCCGAATATCCCCTGCTCCAACCACAGATTTTTGTCAGTTCCAAGTACGTAAACGTTTTCCGAGTCCACTGCCCAAAAGCTATTGACGTTCGCATCGACCTGATTTCGGCAACCGGATGTTTCCCCATTACATGATGGTAGGGGAACTGTTCCGAACGGTCCAAATTCCTGCCATAGATTCCCGTCTTGTCCAAGCACAAAGACCTCATCCAAGCTTATAGGCTGAAATTCAGCCACATTCCCATCGACAGGATAACGTGGCGGAGGGACAGCAGGGGTGGTGGTCCCGAAGCCGAACTCCAACCATAGATTGCCATCATTCCCAAGCACGAAAACGTTTCCCGGGTCCCACGCATAAAAGCCGCTGACACTGCCATCGATCTGAACCCGCGATCCTGGGCTAGGAGGGTAAGAAGACCCAGGTAGGGGAATAGTGCCGAACGGCCCCTCCTCCAACCACAGGTTCCCGTCGCTTCCACATACAAAGATCTCATTCCAAAAAAACGCTTGGAACGCAGCGTAGAGATTCACATTCCCATCAACCTGAACGCGGGCTGGAGGGATTTGCGTCCCAAACGGCCCCTCCTCCAACCATAAGTTCCCATCACTTCCAAGCACAAAAATCTGTTGATTAGCCATTGTTAAACCTCCAAGTGCAGTCGCAGCATACCCGTTCGATCCTACGGATCTTAAGAAAATGAGTTAGCAATTCTGAGCTGGCTTCCATGAGTACACGGGTGTATCTCTTTAAGAACACATAGCAAACAACCCACTGAGGAGACACTCGTATGCCTCAGGATACAGCTTAGTCATGCCACTGTCAAAGACCTCTACAACCGCCTGCAACAGGATTATTGACACTAAGTTAAGCCTGCAACCTGTCTCATCTATGCATAAAAATTTGGGCGCCCACTGTCAATGGTTTTGAAACGACATTAAAAATAAATAGGACTCTAATATTGACATTATCTAAACGTTCCGCGAGATTTTCAAGCAGACTCTCAGTTATTTTCAACAGCGTACCAAAACTAATTTTGCTGAATTTAGTTTACTTAGAACAGTTTGCGACAATTTTTTGGCAAAAGTTGGCGCTGGCACGGCAACACCCCATAAAGCGATAGATAAAATGCTACTGTAGCAAGCAGCATGGCCAATAAATTCTTCCATGCCAAATATCGTTGTGGTGCCAAAAAATATGCCTAATAGAACAAGTACTGCAGCTCGAGGAAACCATCCCATAAAAATGCTCATACCTAATAATAATTCGGCTAATCCGCTTACCAATACAAACATAGGATTACTGACCCCAAAATGAAGCAAT
>JABDBL010000035.1:805-26502 GCA_013288645.1 Candidatus Melainabacteria bacterium | reverse complement strand
AAGAGTGCAAGATAATAGTCTCTGGTGACACAGGTCCCGCTCATCTCGCTGTGGCTGTAGGAACGCCCGTTATCGGTTTATACGGAGCTACAGACGAATTATTTGTCAATTATTAGTTTATAAATATCTATTATCCGACCCGTTACCCTGGCGACCAGGAGATCTTTGGGTATATGCCGAGCCAAGAGATCTTGAAGCCGTCGAAGTCCACGCATATTAATATTAGTTATCTCACAGAACAGGCTTTCTTAACCTCGTGTTAACCCATTCCAGGTTCTCATTAGGTTAGGAACATGCTGTATATATATGCCTAATTATTTACTTTTTGCGTTTGACGGTAACAACTGGCTTTCGAATCCCGAAGCACAGATGGGCATTGCCATAGCGGCGATTATACTTGCACTTAGCTTTGATTTTGTAAACGGCTTCCATGACACCGCCAATGCATGTGCGACTGTTATATACACCAAAGCACTTAAACCTGGAACAGCTATTCTGCTAGCTGGCATTTTCAATTTTGCCGGCGCCCTTCTTGTTGGTACAGCAGTTGCCCAAGTAATTACCAAAATTATTCCAGCCGATAAGGTTACTTTGTCGATTATTGTTGCTGTTTTATTAGCTTCGTTGATCTGGAATCTTATTACCTGGTGGTTATGCCTACCAGTTAGTTCCTCCCATTGCTTAATTGGCAGCCTCTTTGGTGCTGGCTTGATGTCTGCCGGAATTGAGGGGGTGGCTTGGCCTGAATTGAGCAAAGTTTTCGCCGCTCTTATTCTGTCTCCAATTTGCGGTTTTCTAGCCGGCTGTATACTTACTTGGATAGGCATAAAGCTTAGTGGTAATAACTCTTCTGGTAAGCTTGCTGCCTCTGTAATTTCGGTACGCAGCCCTGAATTAGTACCGGCGGGCGTTAGCAGCACTGAGACAGCTCAATATAAGCAATCGGATACTGAGCATAAAATATTGAGTACTGATGAGATTCTAGCCCTTACCCATCCTACGCAACCACCATTAATGCGTTGGTTGCACATTTTAGCCAGCAGTTTGGTTGCTTTTAGTCATGGCAGCAACGACGGACAAAAAACAATGGGGATCATAACCTTAATACTCGCTACCCAATTTGCCAGCTACGGCTACAGCCTTAATCATGTGCCCTTTTGGGTAGTTTTCGCCTGCGCTATAGCCATCGGATTGGGCACAACAATAGGTGGTTGGCGTATTATAAAAACTGTAGGAGAGAAAATTGGCAAAGAACCAATTACACATGCCCAAGGTTTCGGTGCTAGCTTAGGCACAGCCCTAGTAATATTAATTGCCTCTCGCATCGGAGCACCAATCAGCACTACTCATACATTAAGCTCTGCCGTCGCCGGCGGTATCATACCAGCTCACGGCCCAACTAAGTTCAATATTGCAACCTTAAAAACTATCGCTATGGCTTGGATTTTGACTGTTCCAGTTACCGCAATATTAGCAGCTGCTTGCTATGCAGTAACAAAAACAAGCATTGGTCAATAATGATATTCAGGTAGAACTAATTTCTGACCGGTGTTTAAAACGTTTGCGTCAGTCAGATTGTTTGCCTTACATATCTCATCTAATAAACGCGGACTAATATGCTTATAGTTCTGCAGAGCAATACCCGCTAGGGTATCACCGTCTTGCACTTCATAAGTAGAGGCAAGAGGCAATCTTACCCCGGTGTTAGAAGCGGCATCTGAAGCCACTGTTGTACTTGTGATCTTATTTTGATTAAGAGTGCTAGATGCTTTGCCATAATTGGCGAATAAAGAAGATATAGAAGTAAAACTCCACGCTACAATCAAAGCTATAATCGCACCACCCATGAAACCTAAAGTTAGATAGTAACTGGGAGCACGTTTAACGGTTACTGAATGAGAAAAATCTTGATGAATTCCTGGCCATAATGTTTCTAGCACATCAGGTATAGAACTATTGACATTATCTATGGAGCCAGCAGCTCCCTGCGATTGACCGACACCACCAGCCTGAACAGGCAATACAACGCTTTTAATAGCACGTGCAACTGAAATTACTTCAGAAGCGGGCTTGAATAAATCTTTGGTATGTGACTTTGCTTGAGGCTTAGCTGCATCCTCTTCTCGCTCATATTCTGAAATAGAATCAACATCTAGTTGTTTTTCTTTAGATTCAATCACTGTAGCCATAATTTAACCCATTTAAATCGAGAAGGGATTTGCATAACAGGCGAGAATATTAGCCCAACTAAGCCCTCAAGTCAAATACTGAAACAAGCTTTCAGAAGACCTATATACTGAAAAATTACCACAACTTAATCTGAATTGACTTCTGTTGATTCAATTTGTGGGACAGGACGAATCTTTTTGATTAATTCACGAGTCCCTGCCACTACTAATACAGACGATTCAGGCTTAAAAGTTTTTGCGATAAACTCGTTTATATCTTCGTACTTCAAACTATTGATTGTTTTTTGCATACTAATTATTGGCGCAATTTCATTTAATTCAGTCACTGCGCGGAAAGCAAAATGAGTCAATTCTTTTAAATTTGAACATTCTTTTACCGGGATGCTACCAATTAGATACTTTTTTGCCTCCAAAACTTCTTCTTGTCTCAACCCACATTTACTAAATTGTGAAAGCACGCTTTGAATTGCGCTAACAGTAGCTGACGAGGAAGATTCTGCCGGTAAGTGTAAATCCAAAGACCATATAAGCTTATTTTCCAGTTTGAATATCTTTGTATCCCACGGATTATCAGACAAGTCATCGAATAATTCCGGCTTCAAATTATATTGCTCAGCTATATGAGAAAAAATTGGATGACCGCTTAAGGCACAATCAGCTATCAATAACGCTGCCCAATAATTTTCTATCTGCTTTGTATTAGCCACAGGAATAACTCTGCCAAATACAATCTCTGCTGGATTAGAAACTGGCAGTATTAGTGAGCTTTTATAGGCTTTGCGATTAGAAAGAATGAGCTCTGGCTGCCGTAGATTTTTGGCAAAAGAAGTTGAGAATTTAGTTAACGAGGAAAAGGCTCAAGAACAGGATCCTATGCATATACAGATTGGACATCACCGCAAACAAAGATAGTTGTGTTAGCAGGGTTTACATGCTCATGATAAAAATCAGTCAAATCATTTAATTTGAAATTACTAATAGAATTGATTTCTTCTTCTGGATGGATGGGATAATAAGCAGAGCTTGAATTAATTAAACTCTTTAGAAGAGTACGGTCTATTCGCATCTCGGGATCTTTTTCTGTTCGTCTAAGAACAGCTGCTAAATCTGTTTTCGCTGCTTCGAAATCACCATTCTGCAAACGGGGCTCCATCAAAGAAGTAAATAGCTGCCGTATTTCTGAAGCAAAATCCTCACTTAGGCATCTTGAATGGAATGTTATATTTTCTAAACCGGGCTCAAATTTTAGCATCTCATTTGGTGGCATACCTAAATCCCCTTGAGCTGCAATCAACTGCTGTTTATTAGCCCTCATGCTACCCATATCTAAAAGCTCAGCTAATAGCTTAGACATCCCTCGTCCATCTGAATGTTCGTATATGCTTCCGGCTTTAAGCGAGCCACAAATTTGCACAAGTGGATTCAAATGACTTTCTAAAACAATAACACGAAGGCCATTTCGCAAAATCTTACAATACAACTGAGGCTCTTCTGAATTACTATTCTCGCTATCAGTCGCTGACTTACTTGGACTCACTGTCCCACTTTGTACTGAAGCGGTATTTCGAACCGGTACCGTATACGGTTTCACTACACCAGTCTCATAAGCAGCTAATCGAAAATGGTCATCAGCCAAGGTTCTATTTAAAGTATCGTTAGTGTGAGATAAAAATGATAAGTGATCTTTGCTTATAAATCTATCAATCTTCTTGTCTTTGCTTGGAATATTTGAACTTACTACAGCAATATGTCCTAAAACGCGATTGTCCTCATTCAAGTATAATCTGGCCACGCGCAAAATATCGCCTGCCTTAACTTGTAAAATCTTTTTTGGCCATAACCGCGCGTCTTCAGTTTTAGCTAAAGTAGAAAAAAATCCAGTTTGAAAAGCACATCTATAAGGTCCATCAGCATCAGAGTAATAGGTAAATTCTGTTTGTTTTACTAAGCGATTTACATCAGCATCTGAAAGTTGCTTAGTCTTTAACTGATTCAAAAAAGACTCTAAGATCTGCATTACTTTGTCAGATCCATTAGGTGTGATCCCCACACACTTAATCAATAAAAGCCCAGCATCATGCTTTTGTTCAAATGCCGCTTGCACAGATGAACATAGTCCTGAATCGATAAGCTGAGTATGAAGGGAACCCTGAAATTGCAAATTCAGGCATTGTTCCAATACAGAAATTGCAACTGCATCAGCATCTCCTATGCCTGCAACCTTATAAGCTAATATTATTGATTCTTTCCCGTTGTGACCTTTTAATCTAATTTGTCGCTCAGCCAGTTGCGGCCTTCCTTGAGGATACACATTGATCGGTATATTGTCAGATCTAGCTATGGAACCAAAATGTTTTTCAATTAACTTAAAGGCAATCTCTTCATCAAAACTACCAACTAAAACTAAACTTGCATTGTTTGGATGAAAATATTTATCGTAATGAGTCTTTGCCTCGTTAAAAGTCAATTTTTCTAATTCATGACACCAACCACCTGGTGGATTTCTATATGGATGTCCTTCATAAGCCAAAGCATGTACTTCTCTATTAAGTATATGCATAGGATCCTGTTCTTGAGCCTTTTCCTCGTTAACTAAATTCTCAACTTCTTTTGCCACACTTAATTTAGTAAAATGCGCACTGCGCATACGCGCCGCTTCACCCCGTATTGCTAACTCCAATTGATATGTAGGCAGATTTGAATAAAAAGCTGTAAAGTCCTCACTAGTAAATCCGCTAAATTCGCCACCTGAGCGCACTACGGAATTAGCCCATTGATTGCCATTAAAATTGCCAATATTTTGAAAAAGTAAATGTTCAACTAAATGTGTGAGTCCCGTCATGCCAGGTGGATCGTCTCGCGAACCTACTTTGTACCAAGTAAAACAAGAAACAAGAGGAAAAGCCGTATCTTTAATAAATATGACTTTCAAACCATTATTTAGTAAGTATTCTTTAGGCAATGCTTTATGACTATCAGCAGGCAAAGGTAAAGTTTGCTCACTAACACTATTAATTTTTGATGTTTCTTCTGACGATGGTTTCGGGGTCGCGTCAACCGCAACAGTCTCACTCTGTCCATAGGCAGAAGTAATCCAAATAGATTGGAAAACAAAAAAACCAATGCAAAATAGTACTAAAAACCTAAACGAATAGTATTTCATATGATTTCAGGCCATCAACAACGAATTAAGATACTAACCAAGAAGGCTTAGCTCCGCCTAAGAAACTAACCGAATTGATACAGATGTTCATTGGTTAGCGCTCATGATAATATCTTCTAATAAAATGATGTAGAGATTTTATGGCAGGCGTCGCCAAGTGGTTAAGGCACTGGATTGTGGTTCCGGTACTCGCGGGTTCGAATCCCGTCGTCTGCCCCATCTCTATTCTCTCGACTCAAAATACTTATCTGCTTTACGTCTCCAGCTCAGGCAGAAATAGAAGTCGTTTCCTGTGTACCTTTTTGTGTACCCTGGTGCTTAGAATCCGAATCATCAAACATGCTGGATAACAAACGCTCGTTCTCGGCAGAACTATCTTTGATAAATCGAAGGTAATGCTTGAACGTTGTTTGCATAGTGGAGTGCCCAAGCATTTTAGCTATCCAACCAGGGCTTGCACCTTGTTCTAAGCAGAATGAAGCAAAAGTGTGCCTGAGCTGATAGGAAGGACGGTGTCTTAATTTAGCTTTCTGGAGGGCTCTAGCCCAAATTCTATCCAAATGTTTATTAATAGGCTGACCAGATTTAGAAGTAAATATATAGCCATTCAAGTTACTAAGCTTACTGCCCGCTGCTCGCTTTATCGCTTCTTCAACAGGTGGCAGCATAACGATATGTCTTTCTGCCGAGGACGTTTTAGGTAATCCCTCTTGTCCCCTGACGCGACCCTTGAAAATATGGATTTGCTTACGCTTCCAATCAATATCTCCATGTCGCAAAGCAAGTAATTCATTTGGTCTACATCCGGTCCAAGCTAGGCAAATGAATAAGGGTTGATAGTGGACATCTATTGCTGACAAAGCAGCATCGAGTTCATCTCGGGAAAGAGGGTCAATATTTACCTGAGCTTCACGAACACGCTGCACGTTCTGCGCAGGATTGTCTAGAATTATTTTCCTCCTGTGGCAAACACCCATTACCGACCGAAAAAGCTGCATTACAGTATTTGTACGGCTAGCTGATAAATGCCCTCGAATGCGCTTTTGAAATTTTGCTATGCCTTCTTCCCTAATTGAAGATATTTGCATCGGCCCAAATTCAGGCAATAAATACCTTTTCAATATGGAGTTGTAACTATCTTGCGTGCTCGGCTTAAATTCTTTTTCCGCCAAATAACTCTGAGCCGCCTCTCTAAAAGTTTTTTGTTCCTTTGGCTGCAATAACTTTTCTAGACCACTCCAATCGTCTGAAGCTCTAGCAACCGCTCTTTGTTTACGAACTTCTGCTAATGCCAATTCAGCCGCGCGCTTATCACTGCCGAAGCTTTTTCTTACGTTGGTTCCATTGACTTTAACATGAACATACCAACTACGACCGCGTTTGTACAGACCATTCTTTACTGCCATTTTTCGCCCTCGGCTAAATGTTCTTTTCGTAGTATAGTGTACCACTATATATCAATGGTTAGTAGGTATTTTATGTCAGAGTCATACACAGTTACAGATTTTGCATTAAAGATGGGACTCAGTAAAACTTATGTCCGGCATTGCTGCAATGGATACGTAAATCCTAAAACAGGGCGACAGTATCAACTGCCAAAGGGATATATTGCAAAAAAAGAGGGTCCAGGGAACGCCGCCCGCAGGCAATGGATCATTTATAAAGCTGCAGAACACATAGAGATTCCAGTAGACCTTGAGGACGATTACCCAGAAGCGTTGTACAAAAAAAGGAGAGAGGTATTATTAAAGTCAGGAACTGACAAAGCAACCGCTGAAGCATTAGCTAAAGAATTTAGCTGGAAAACTAGCTATGAATTTTGTAGACTCGCGATTGCTACATCCACTAAAGGTTTTAATGGCATTCCTTTGGTGAAAGGTAAGCAAGTAGACAAACAGACCGCTTTGATGACTTTAATTCGCGTTCTCGATAACGATTTAAGGCTCAGAAGAGATGCAGATTTGATAAGCGAAATCGTTACTCGGTGGCGTTACAGGATTAGGCGCGTGACGCCTGACGACATGGAAAATCAAAAATATCCTTTCGAGGAGAACAATTATGGCTTAGGTCAAGTCGGGAAAGCATTGGATAAGCCTGAGGAATTGTTAGCAAAGATTGGAGCTTGCTACAAAACGGCGGTTTTTGAAAAGAAAGAGCTCCGAATTGAATTAAGCTTTTTTCCAAACGCTGGCTGGAAAATTAAGCTGCTTGGTCAGGGAGAACCTTGGCTCAAAAGCTGGCTAGAAAATGGTTCTGAGTCAGACGAATTAGAACGAATGTTCGGCAAAACCAGCTTAGATGCTCTGTTTGCTAGCTTCTGGTTTTTGCACATGACGGATCTAAAGAAAGAAGGGGTTTTGTCAAAAAAATACATTCAGGAATCGCTCACGAGGCCGTTTATTCAAAATCATCCTTGGAAAAATGAATTTCTGAAGCGCTGCCTAAATTGTGCAGAGCGCCGCACTACAACAAGGACGGGTGCGCATTTCTGCGTTAATGAATCTTGCAGGGCTGCATACTGGGATTGGATTAAACGCCAAGGAAAATCTAACAAAACACAAATGATTAAAGCCATCAGCGTCAAACTCGCAAAAATACGCAAAGCCATAGCAGAAAAATAATTTGATATCTCCGAACTCGCTATACGGGCGTCAATAAAAACTTTTCGCATCTTGATAGATACGAGCGTACCACCGTGATGCAATAGATTACGACACATCTCGCATGATAACGCGCAATGTGCATAAGCCATTACGGAGGTCCAATAAAAATGTCGAATGTAGATTCAGTTTGTATGAGTGTGAAAAAACTTGCTGAAGTGTTAGACGTGAGCCCTACCACTGCATGGGGATTAATCAAAGACAGAAAGATAGCCCACAGTAAGGTGGGCCGGCGAACCATTGTTACCCAGCCACAACTTAAGGATTATCTAGCGAGAACAGAAGTTCCAGCTGTGAATGCCAAATCGGTTGCCCAAAGGCTGATTAGAAGCATTAAGTAAGAAGCCTCCCGCAGCGACAGGAGGCCATTTTTGTTCTTAGCGCAAAGGAGGCGCATGACATTGAATATATCATCTCCCAAAAACAAATCCAAAGGAAAGAATTACAAAAATCGTTTAGAAAATTCCACGAGTCTACCTGATGAAAACAATTCCCAAATTCAAGAGTTTAAAAAAGCATCCCAGCTCTCAGTAAAACGCTATAAATCATCCAGAAAAGGTTGCGAGATAGCCTACGGTCGATTACCGGAGACTTGCTAGTTATGAGTGACGAAGAATGGTTTGCAAAGCATTATGGGATATCAAGCCCAATAGGGGATGATGGCTCTTTCGCCAATGAACAGGTTGTGAATAATTCTAAAAAAGTTGTTCAACTGAAGCCTTCAGAACCTGCAGAACCAGTAAAGCGGGTTTTGCAGGTAGGTGATTTATCTATTTTTGAAGAAGAATGGCCGGAACCAGAAAAAATCAATGACCTACTTCTGCCGGTAAAGCAACTTGATTTGGAACTAATTCCTGAACCGTTCCGAGATTGGATATCTGATACAGCACATCGTATGCAGTGTCCTATAGATTTTGTGACGGCTGCTGCCATTGTGATTACAAGCAGCGTTATTGGTGCAGGCTGCGGAATCCGACCCAAAGCAAATGATGACTGGCTTGAGTTACCCAACCTATGGGGAGCAATAGTTGGTGTTCCAGGAAAATTGAAATCACCAGCTATCAAGAAGCCATTAGGACTACTGGCAAAACTAGAAGCCAAAGCAAAATTGCGACATAACCAGGAGCTGAAAGAGTACAAAGTAAATCAAGACGAATTCGAGCTTAAAGAAAAAGCCCTAAAAACTGAAATGCAGGCAACTATCGAACCTGCAAAACCCGCAAAACCAAATCCTAAAAAGAGGTACTAAAAATGCAAAGACTGCTTGAAGAAATCAAACAAGATATGCTGGCTTTAGAGGATCCGATAGAGCCAAAGGTAAAGAGATTTAGGACTGACAACTCGTCCATTGAAAAATTGCATGAGTTGCTTAGTCATAATCCAAGAGGCATTCTTGTGCACCGCGACGAACTCAAAGGTTTATTAGCCAGTTTAGATAAGGAAGAAAAAGCTGGTGAACGCGCATTCTATTTAGAAGGCTGGTCGGGAGGCGGTGCACCATACTATGTGGACCGGATTGGCAGAGGTACTGTCTGCGCCGAAAATGGTGTTTGTCTCTCTGTACTAGGAGGCATCCAACCCGGGAAGCTCTTAGCTTATTTGTCGCAGGCTATTGGAGAAAATGAGAACGACGGATTGCTGCAGCGCTTTCAAATAATGGTTTATCCCGACTCTGTAGAATGGCAACACGTCGATAAAGCGCCTAATCGAATAGCGATTGCTACAGCGCTAGACATTGTTGAAAAGTTAGCCGACATGGATTTCGTTAGGTTTGGAGCCTCAATACAAGCGGAAGGTGAAATACCGTTTTTTCATTTCGACTCAGAGGCGCAGGCAATCTTTGACGATTGGTTAATCGAACTTCAAACTATAAAATTAGCGGCTAAAGACCATCCGGTAATCCTCGAGCACCTATCCAAATATCAAAAGTTGGTACCAGCATTAGCCCTATGCTTTCACCTGATTGAATTAGCTAATGGAGGCAAGCCTGGTCCAATTCGTAAAGAATCAATGGCTCGCGCTGCCGACTGGGCAGATTATCTTGAATTCCACGCTCGACGTATATATGGTCTTATTCTGAATAGCAATCAGGGTGCAAAGAGGCTAAGCGAAAAAATCCTGAAGAGAGAAATTGCGGATGGTTTTACTGCGAGAGACATCTACAACAATGATTGGAGTCAACTTGATTCTGTTGAAAAAGCTGAAGGTTCAATAGAAATCTTGTTCAAAGCGAAGTGGTTGCGCAAGAAAATTATTCAACCAACGAAGGATGGCGGCCGCGGGTCGGTTCAATACTTCATCAACCCAAAAGTGCACAGCAATGGGTAGGTGGCTAGATAAAATCAAAAATCATGCAGTAGAGGTCCCTGCAAAACCTGCTGAACCAGTTTCAATGGTTTTGCAGGTTATGGGGGACGACTATTTTGAGATAAGCCAAATTCAGGAGGTTGACCCATCTGAGACGGTAGACATTTCTTGGTGGATAGAACAGGTGCGACAATGCAACACGCAGCAAGAGGTTTTTTCTATCCTTGATGAGTTTCACCGGCTTGAATGGAATGATAACGAGCGTGCACTAATGTCACGAATTTATATTCCGCTAGTTACTAATTTTATGGAAACACAAAGAAGCTGCGTAAACTATATTAATCGTCTAGATGGATAAGCCCAGCACCATGGCTACCTTCCTGCGGTGATTGATAAGTCACTTCTCTGCTAAATTCATAAATAGGAATGGTATTAGTTTGGTCGGAAAGTTTGTATTCATAATAACCAAGACAAATATTGGAGCCTGCAGCATGGTTTGCTAGCAGAAGAAGAGCCGCACCTCGGTTCTTGTCTGGTATCTCATGTTCTTGATTGTCATAACGGCCGCCGATAAATTTAGTTCGCATTTTAACCACTCCTCATTTTTAGCGCTGATTTCTATTTAAGTATCATTAAATCACCATGGCAACAGGCTTATTATTTATAGAACAGAGGATTTTTTTCCAGATGCAGCAATGGCAGCAACAATGTTTCGTAGTTGACGATGATGGCAATTTAATACCGTCCGTTGATTATTGGCGTCAGCAAAAAATCAAACTTCTCTCTCCAAACGCAAGGCTCTTATTTGCGTGGCTGCAAAAAAGAAACCGGCGATTTGTGACTTTGAGACAGATTAGTAAATGCTTGATACCGGTGTCTTTACGGAGAATCGAAATAATCCGACAACTCATGAAAGAATTGATGGAAGCGGGCTTTGTTGAGAACGCTAATAAGGCAGTCTACTATTCTGGATATTGGCGCAAAGAATGCTGGGAGATTCTACAGACAAATAAGAAATAGTTTTTTCTATCGTCAAGTACGCCGAGAATTTTATTCACTGACTGCAGCAGGCGGGGGTGGGATTGGCACATCAAGCGAAGAGTAGTCGGACAGAGAATAAGAAAACGTCCAGCTCGCAATGTCCAAATATTTTGCCTTAGAATTTGCCACCAGATAGAGACCTTGAGAATGACCACAAGGTATATTCCCTTCATAGCTCAAGGCATCCGCCTTTCCTTTAGCATCAACTTCTGGAGTTAATTCTGATAGCGAAATCTTATCGCTGGTTAACAGCGTAAATCCGTGTTTGTCCAAAAATCTTAGAATAAACCAGTTTGAAGTTCCGTAAGCATCCCGCAATTGCTGAAATTTTGGAGATAAAGGCTGAAGTCTGAGTTTAAAGCAAAGGTTTCCCTCCCTCCAAGTTGTGCTTAAATATAGTTTCACGCTAGGGATCTTAGGTATTTCTTGAGATGTCCAGATATGCTCATCAGATAGCATGCTAAGCTCATCCTTTTCTTTCTTTCTGGATTCTTCTTCGCGGGCCTTCTGTTGTTCCCCTGTTTCTGGTTCAATTAAAGTTTCGCCATCTAAAATTGAAATGTTGCCGGTCCATTTGTCGATGCGAATTGTGCGGCCCGATTTGTCTTCTTTAATTTCATAGCCAACTTTGGCCACTGCGAACACGGTTATTCCAACTACCATACTCACATAGATACAGGTCTTGCTGGCTAGCCTAGCGTAATTGTACCTCTCTTCAAGACTTCCCTCGAAGTGCATAATATTTGGTGATTTGTTAGAATCTATAGTCGATTTCATAGAGACCGCTGCTAACTATCAAAGTTATTGAATTTTATTGAGTTGATTATTACTAATTTGGGCTATATCTTTATCTTTAATGATTGCCTTAGACAGGTCCTTAGCTACCTTTTCAGCAGAGCGAGAAATGGCTTGTTCTGCCGTGCCGTAGGTGTACCCACGTCTGCGAATGCTAAGAGGCCTGTAATTCGGTTGGCTCGTCCATAGCACAGCTTTTGATTTTCCTACTAGCCGCACCTCAATCACACATGAGTAATTCGTACCACCGCTGGCATCAAAATTTGTTCCGCCATATCTGTTTGCACCAAATGAATTATTGAATCCACCAAAACCAAATGAACTATTGCTCGGACGTCCCACGGCGCTAAAAGACATGCCTGAATGAAGCTGTGCAGCACCCGTTAATGTCGCGTCTGCATCTTCGGCAGAGTCCACCACAGTCACGTTATCCAAGCCGCTTAGCCGGTTAATTATTGCTTGTCGAATAGCTTCTGAGTTATCGCCGTTGCCTAGAGATGCAACAAAAATCTTTTTAACGTCAGCAAGCCTGTGCACCGGCTGAACTGTCGATGATATCGCTATTGATGATTCGAGTTTCTCACAGGACTTATCCGGTTCCTTAGCGAGCTCATTAGCCAACACTAGTCTGGCCGTAAAAACCGCTGTCAATAAAAATATAATGCAATATTTCACTAGCCATTACTCCCAATTGGGTGTGATATTTTGAAGATATATTCACTTTATATCACCTTGAATGCAACAAAATCCTTAAACCCGTCACAGGATCATCATCTTGAATAAGTTATGTCACTGATAGTGAGTGGACGAATAGTATACAAAATTCCAAAGTCTGTTTCATATGGACATTGGAACGAAAGCACTAAAACGACTTGGCAAGCGAATCAGAAAGTTTCGCGAGAACAAAAAACTATCTCAAGAAGCATTTGCTGACGAGGTGAATTTGGCGCGGAGTTATATAAGTGGCGTAGAACGCGGCAAAAGAAATCTCTCTTTCAAAGCTCTTGTAAGGATAGCAAAGTGTTTAGAAATTACTTTATCAGAACTTTGTGAAGGTATATCATGACGATAAAATCCCTGATAAGCAGAATTTGGCAGTAAGACTCTTGTCGAAGTTGCCATAATTTGTAAAATAAATGTGAAATGCTGCTCATTCGGCAATAAGAAAGTTTGTAAGCTATACTCCTAACACTACCAATAATTAGAGACCGGCTTAAAGAGCCTTAATGTCAAAATCCAAAGAAAAATTGCCCATTAACTTGGAAAATGAATGCCCAGTCGAGTTTCACTGGGGTACTTTTTGCAGGCAGGCATTGCAAGAGCCGGGAAACACTGACTTTTCCCTTATCACTGTACTGCCAACTTTGAAAATGATTATGAAGGGCTCGGGACCTTTACCTGAAATAATTCCTCTGGAAACCATGTGTGTGTATACCGTTTTTAAAAGGAAACCTAATTTCAGTGGTACGTTACAAATCCCGCTTGAAATTGAAATAGATTTCCCTGGACGAAAATCTGAAGCTGGACGTAATATATTAGTATTAGGTCCAGATCATAATTTCTGCCAGTCAGTAGTGAAGCTAATTAATCCTGCAATTGCTGTACCACTTAAGCTAGGTATCCAAGAATTTACCTGCCAGACACTGCTCAGATTTGGGAATAGTGAGATTGCAAGTGTTCTATTGCCTTTAACAGTAGAGGTTTCAAACGTCGATGCTTGAAGATATGCAAATTTCTAGTCATACGGGAATGCCTTGGGTAGGAACACCAATTGATTTAACGGCTGTTAGATCTGCTCCAGTTTTCGAGGCAAATACTGGTATCACATTACCCATCGAATCGCCCGTATACAAGCTTGCCGGCCTTAAGAAAGGATGGGACGGAAATAATGCAGAACCGCTATCAGGTCACCTACTTGAGCAAGGACAAAAACTTTGGGAGGAGATTCTCAAATTATGCGACACTTCGGATCTCCCTCAGGTAAGCCCAGGACGGGATGATGTAATAGCCTTTGCCTGGACTAACCATAGACCAGCAAAACAGCTAGATATCTTTTTATATGGTGAACAAACGTTTCGGGCAGAATATGTAGTCGAAGTGAAAGGTGTAGATTGCGACAGTCACTGCATTTCGTTAACGGGATTACTTAGAGTCATTCGTAATTACCTGCAAAACTGAAGTGGCAGTAAATTTACAAGAACTACCCAATAAATGTCGTAATGCCCTGAAGGAAATTGAAGATGGGAAAAATAACGAACCCCATTTTGAGCAACTAGATATTACACCTCAACACCAATTTATTCGATGTATAACTGAACATGATCTAGATAACGAAAGGCAGGGCTTTGCTTTATCATCCGCATTCCAGGACCATGATATGTCTGTTTATGTAATTGGCCCGGGATTTTCCTCGTTGGACATACAGACTTTGGTATCTAGCAATCAAAATTGGACAACCGCCGTTAAAATTCCGGCCGGCATTTTTTTTGAAAACGCGATTTTGACCAAACTGCTCATTCGCCACGATCCGTTTACTGATCCGAAAGGAAACAGACACGACAATCATGCTCGAGTTATATGTACAAAGGGAGCAACAGTTGCCAAGACTATTTGGAAGGAACATCAACCTGCCCTTTGACTCATAGGCAGGTTATATAGACAAGATTTGTGCCTGCTAATATTGTCAACCAGTATTTTGTGCCGCTCCCCAGTTAGGGCTAATTGGTTGCAGCAAAAGTTCCGAGGATTTAGTCAAATCAAGAATCGCAAGAGAAACTCCTTTATTGTGTTCAAGTTGCACGACTTGCAAATTTTTACTTCGGCAGTCCTCAATCTCCTTTTGACTTATCGTAAGTTTTCCCCCGAGCTTCTCTAAAACAATGACGACGTGATCTAATAATTCATCTCCTTTCTTCTGCATAGCAAACTCCAGAATGAATAATAGTGACGACGTTATTCAGTTCCAATATAGTGCACACACAAGTGCCTAATTTAAATATGGTCCTTCTTTGGAAGGAGTGCAATCTTATCCCATCGACAACTACAAAGTAGATGCACCTTTCTGCTCTTTCAAAATTTTAACTTCGTTCTCAAGTTTCCCGAATCTTTGCGCAATAGAATGATACATCCCGCCGCTGAGCTCTTCTTTACCGTCATAACCAACCACTCTTGCCCAGTTAAGCATGTTGCGCAGCTTGGCAGTAAAATCCTTCCCGGGAAAGCTTGTCAGGAATTTGATTTCGTCAAAGCGAAGTCTAAATGAAACGGATACCGTGGACTCTTGCCTTGCACCTATTACATTTACTCTATTTTTCATGTATTCATCATAAATGTCTTACTAATAATGGTTCACAAATAAATTGATTAGAAAAACTCCGACTGCGTTTGAGATAGTGATTCTTTGACACGCTGTCTGCGTCTTACGGTGCCGAAGCCACTTGGTCTGCCACGGTTATGATTATATAGATAGTAAGAAACATGTCAAATCAAAGTACCAACTTATGTTTTACCACATTCACAAAATTGGTGAGAGCTACATCATAAATAAACGCCGCATCATACCAGATACCGTATATAGTATTACACAATGAGAACAGTTACTTCTCTAGGGGCTAAATGGATTACTATAGAGGAGGCAGGATTTTTCTGCCATTTTTCTTCTGCCATAGCTGGTCCTGTAAATGCGGCTTGAACGCAAGCCGTACCTCTTCAGGACTATGTGATTTTACATAATCCTCAAAAGTCTGTTTCATCTTCTGACGCTGACGCTCAGAAATTGGCTTGCCGGAGATTTCTTCCACGCGCCACTCAAAAAAATCACCAAACAATGGATCTGTTATTTTGCCTGGAACGTCAGGACCCAATCTTCCTTTCGGTAATATTTTTGTATTTCTCCAACCCTTTTGTTTGCAAGGGTGAATCGTTGACCAGAAGACGAAGCCTGGTAATAGCGTATAGGCACGTACTATCTGATCGTTTCTAGCTAAACAACAATCAAATGCCCGTTGTGTATAAGCAAAAAAACCCTTTGGCAGACTCGAAGGAGTGTTCTGCAAATCTTCGCCAAGTAAAAAGAGATGGTGCTCGTAAGGCTGGATTTTGTTGTGCTCACCCTTCAAATATGCTGCCCAGTACTGAATAGCATCATCAACATGCGGAGCAAGATGCGGCTTGTTTTGCCGCAATGCTTGAATGTTCACTACAGATGTTCGCCAAGCGAGTGACACGGCAAAGTATAGTAACCAGCCCCCATAATCACTCTTCAGTTTCAAATCAGTCCGAAAGGGCTGGAATATGCGCTCTGCAAATTTATGCTCACCGAGTTTGCTGAACATATTTTCGCACTCTACACATAATAATCTCTCCTTTATACCGTCTTCCTTACGCAAGTTAGGTTTATCGGCTGCACGAAGATATGGCGATGGCGCAACTTTTTTTATCCACGTTGCTGCAAATTTTGGTATGACATGGCTTAATACAGCAGGTCCTTTTCCACAAAGCTTACAAATAGGAGTTTTTTGAATCATGTGGTTCGCTTGATCTCGATATCAAAAAGTTGGCAGGGGGTAGTCATATTTTTCTGAGAGGGATAGAGGGGGTTACTGCCGGCGATATTTCCCCTCCCCCGGTGCCTTCCAAATATAGCAACCGTTGCCCTTAATTCTTGTGTACCTTTTTGTGCACCCTTGATTTGATATTGGCTAATATTCTTTAATATCTAATGATATGACCGAACTGCGCTAGCCCCAGCCCGTATTGCTAAACTAGGCATCGCCTTAAGTTCTTGGCAATTGCTTTGGAGTTTCCCGTCGTCTGCCCCATATACACTCTAAAGCCCATGGGGTGAGGACTTCATTCAGGAAAAACTGCGTGTATAGTCTTGACTCTTTTAGTATAAATGAGATTGGCCATTAATTAATTCTATTTTCTAATTATCGGAGGTTCACCAATAACCGAAGTCAAACTCTCATGACACTTCAGTAATGAGTCCTTCAGGATCACTGGTCATGCATGCATCATTTACCACTTGATTGGACCAGGAATAGTACGTACGTCATGCTTGCCGTTTGATTGCACCAGAATATATTTATTATGCCAATCAGCACCGGTATTAATCTTGTCCAACCAATGTTTTGCCTGTATGGGAGGCAATGCGGGATAATCAAAACCGGGGATGATAATCGCGACATTTTCGGTATTACAAAGGTAGACATCACACCATGAGAAGTCGTTAGGCTTTAATTCTAAATGGATTTCAGAACAACCATGAAGATGTGCATCTTTGCCTGCCTCTGTGAGAGCGGCAGGCTTATAAATTGATTGTCCGGCTTGTATTTGTAATTCAATTGTATTGTGACACGCGCAGCTTTTCCAGTCAGCCAGCCAATGATAGGACTGTGTAATTTGTAGATCTTTTTGATATTCGGCCAGCAGGTCGTTCCAATTAGATTTTGGCTCGTGTCTGTTATTTAGAAAGTTATTCCAGGTTACTGTATTTATTACGGCTGCTTTTTTTACTTTTAAGTAAATGCGTAAAGTATCGATTGTACCTGGCTGAGGATTTTTGTCTTCATATTTGTTGCCTGTAGTGAAACCGTACTCTTGAATATTTGGAACACCCATTGCGATGATTTTGGCATTTAGCAATTGAAACTCTTTAGCTGCTCGATCGTAACCTTGCCACGAAGAGACAATATCAATTGCTACCGCTTGGTTTATTTGATCCTTTAATTGATCAACAATCTCGTCTGTCCAAAACTTCTGCTGCCAGTATTTGCTTCCATCAAGCAAGCCGTAAGAAATATTTGCGTTAGGACCGTCCTGCTCAGCAAATGCTTTAATTGCTTTGGGAACACGCAGTGAATATGTGTACCAGACATTCGTCCCGCTTTTAATTCTCCACGGTAACAGCCAACCTACCGTTCCACAACTGCTCGCTTCAACAGATGCGCCGGTATTAGTATCTGAAATCTTGCAAGAAACAAAATTGCCCATTGGCAGTGACTCAGAAGCCGCATCTGCATCATCAGGGCATCGCAAAGATTCTGTAACCACTTTGGCAATATTTGAGAAATCAAAAAGATAATTATATTTGTCCGGCGCTGACTTTAATAGATCTGATTCACTCTCCTTAACTTCTTCGAATAGCTTGCCGCGATGGGCGCGGACTGATTCTACAGTTATGCCAAGATCTGACAAATTTACAGTTAGTTGATTCCTCGAATCTTGGAGCGTTTGTATAAGTTGCGTGACGTCCTTATCTGAGACGGTACGCTTGATTAATTCAGACAGAAATGTATATGGATCGCTCCCGTTGCTAGTTCTAATAGTTCTAACCCAATGTCCATTATTTTCTCGTTTGTATATTGTTTCTGCATACTCAGCACTAAAACAGCCACGTGATGAATCACAAATGGTCACGCTATCTTCAGCCGAGCACGACAATATATTGGTGCCGATAAGTAGTGAAATGGCGAGGATATAGCGCAGTAACATGATATATTTTCCTATCTCTTCGACTTTTTATTGAATCGGCTCCTTAGTTAGCCAAGAAGTTATGGCGCGAGGATAACTCTTAATTATGACAAATGAAATAGCTCGCACAAACGCATTTTTAAACCGATGAATTTGGCCACCATATCATCTGGTTCAAGCACCAGTGCTTTATTGATACAGTTCTGTGCACCAACTTTATCACATTCATTCAACTTACATTCAGCAAGATGCGCCCACGCGTTAACGTAATCTGGATTAATCCTGAGCGCGCGATTTAACAATTTTTCTGCATCTTTATACTTTCCCTCCTGAACATATAAATCACCAAGATTGCCGTATGGCCATTCAAATTTTGGATATTCAGCAATACATTGCTTCCAGATTTCTTCGGCTTTGTCTCTGGTAAAGAAACTATTTTCTCCATTAGCGGTTATATTCATAAGGACAGCTTTTTCTGGAACCGGATCACGAGGCAATCTAGTTCTTAAAAATCTTTCTGCTTTTGATGCAATCTTTCCGCTACGGTCAGTAGCAATAGCCCTATTAATGGCTTCTCTGGCTTGTTCTATCCAGCCTGCTCTCTTGCACTGAAAACCGAGTGTAAAATATTCAGATGCTGTTTTCCCGTCGGGAACTTTTTCTGGTAATCCACCCTCCATCAATAATGTCATAGCAGGATTGTTCCCTCGAGTCGACAGTTGACCAAACTGAGGCATTTTGCTGGCGATCTGGCTATTTTCAATTGAATAGGCGGCTGTTAGACCACCTACCAGCAATAGATAGGCGATAGATAGTATGCAGCGCTGCCACAATGAATTCTTACTATCTGTAGCTACGGAAATTTCCTTGACAGGCGGCTTTGTCAATTGCTTAATCAGGTTATAAATAGAAACAAGCGATATGACAAAAAGAAATGGGCTTTGCCACACAAAAGCTACCACAATTAAAATAAAAATTCCCGGAATCAATAGCCAAATGCAGGGAATAAATATTATATTTTATGCATGTAAAGCATATTTTAATTATGCACTAAAGGCATAAATTCGTCAAATTATTCTTTTGGTTCATAATTAGAATATGAATAGAAAGAATAAAAAAAAGGAAATACCGCCGCGAAGCCTCATGAGCTGGGGACTTACGCAAATCTTAAGAAAAACCCGAGAAGAACAAAAACTAACCCAAACAGCACTTGCAATGAAGCTTGGCTTCAACCAAAGCTCCGTTGCAAAAATAGAGTCAGGACAAGTGGATCTACCAGTCAGTCGACTGATAGAAATGGCGCGAATATTAGGTCTTGAAATTGTCCTCGTACCCAAAGAAAAAGTTGTGGCAATTCAAGCTTTGCTCAAATCAACACGCCGCCAAAACCCTCCTACATTCAAGGATCTGTTGGGGGTTGATGAAATTGAAGAATCTTAATTTATATCCAAGTCAATGAGCCAAGAAAAAATACATCAACTAAACATATTGCTGAACAACGTAAGCGTTGGCATACTAATTTGTATTGAGCCAGACAGATGTATTTTTACATTGTCAGAAGAATATATACAAAATACTGATAGACCTACTCTAACACTAAGCCTAAAAGATCAGGACAGTGAGGAGCTTAAAAATGTGCTTTGGAAGTCAAATGTCTTACTTCCCCCATATTTTTCTAACTTGCTCCCTGAAGGGCCTTTAAGAAAATATCTCGCTGAATTGAACCACCTAAATGCACAAAGGGAGTTTTATCTTTTAGAGACATTGGGAGCCGATTTGCCAGGTGCCATTAGAGTAATTAAAGGAGATGACATACAAGAAATTCCTAGTCACGTGAAAGAAGAGCGCTTAGCAGAACAGCAAGATGCCAGCATCGAACAAAGACTGCGTTTTTCGCTCGGTGGCATACAATTGAAGTTTTCCGCTATCATGGATGTCACTGGTGGGCTTACAATTCCAGCCGAAGGCATCGGTGGTTCATGGATAGCAAAATTGGCATCATCTCAGTTGACCAATATACCTGAAAACGAATATTCAATGCTTCAATTAGCCGGTCTTGTGGGAATTGAAATTCCAGAGGCACGTTTAGTCAAGACGGCTAGTATTGAAAATTTGCCGCCATTGCCACCAGATAGATCTAACACTTGTCTTGCTGTAAAAAGGTTTGATCGTTCTGAAGATGGAGAAAGAATTCATATCGAGGATTTTGCTCAAGTATTCGATGTTTTGCCGGATAAGAAATACACTAAAGAGATTAGTTACGCTTATATCGCAGCAACAATATGGAAATTCATGGGCGAGGACTCACTTAAGGAATTTATACGCCGCATAGTCTTTAATATAGCAATATGCAATACAGACATGCATTTGAAGAATTGGTCATTAATATACAAAGACAAAATTACTCCGCAACTAGCACCAGCATATGATTTGGTGGCAACTTTTCCTTATGTTAAAAATGACGAACTCGCTCTTAAATTGGGTGATACGCGATTAATGAGTGAAGTCACGCTCCATACTTTTAAAAAGCTGGTTCTTGCGGCTAAACTGCCTGAACATATAGTTATAGATACTGTCAACGAAACAATAGCAAAATTCATGTCCGTGTGGCGCCAAAATAATACACAACTCCCGATACCAGCTTTCGTAAAAGATTCTATAGAAGGGCACTTGAAAAAAGTGCCATTGTTTTGGTGACCTGCAACTTTTACTCTTGAAGTAACGAAAAAATTTGCTACTAAATATGGTGTCGTGAACCAATACAGTTATATAAATGGCAATTGGCGTGATGTGAAGTGGAATACGGAAACATACGATGTAGTTGTGCTTGGCCATATTTTGCATTCGGAAGGAGAAAAGCTTAGTCAAAAGCTTATTGAGCAGAGTTTTGCAGCAATGAAATGCTTTCCACTGCTGGCTTCACAAAAACATATCGTATGCCAGTTGAAGAAATGCCCTGTTCACCAATTATAATTGCGCAGAAGCCAAATTAATTCTAACTAGCGCAGGTATTACTGACGACGAGCATATTCACTAATGTTCTCTATAGCCATTTCAAGGCTTACCTGCCCTAAACGCACCAGTGTTTGTTGTTTAAGAGCATGCACAATAGTACTGCGATTTATACGTCCTGCTTGAACAAGTGCTCTGCCTAAAGGAATTTTAGCGTTTTTAGCAAAGATAACTGCAAATTCGATTTCTTTACTGTCGACAATACCACTGGCTACAAGTAAATCGCCTAGGCGCGCATGAGTGCCTGGCAAGCTAACAAAGCCCTGCTCTTCTAAATCTAATTCTAGTGCTAAACCATCAATTGTTTTGTGGGCTCGATCGCTAACATATGGATTGTGATCCTCACTAAAGCCTTGAAGAATCGCAAGCGGAAGATGGGGATTACTAGCCATAGAAAATCGTACATCATCATGTGTGTCAGTCGCTAAACATTTTAATGTATTATGCGTTGTCGAAGGATTGTTTGCTATACCAGCCCTCACTTCCGGATCTTTATCATTAGAAAGTGTCCGCAGCACATCAGGCGGACTAGCTTCGTTTTCTGCTAGCCGGAGGCGTGTTTCAAGATCTCCAGTTTCAAGTAATTTTCTTAGGTTATCTGCTGCAGAAAGAGGATTTCCTGCTTGTAAATGAGTTGTATGTAATTTCATCACTGGGGCATCCATTCCTTGTAATATGGGGACAGCAAGCAAGCTTGCGCCTAAAAGACTGTAAAATCAGCAAGTTAACGTGCTATCTACCTTATATAAGAATTACACAGGATAGTATTGCCCGGCATCCCACTCAGTGATTATACTTGCTGATATTGTGCATGAATGGCTGCAAAAACACTCATAGTAAAGCCAAATCCCGCTCATTGTCTTACATATGTGTCGCTACGGCTCGCTATAATCACCGCCAGAGAAAACGAAAGATCAAAAAGCATTGCTAAAATTAGGCACAAAAGCACATCTAAATTCATTCTTTTGCACCAAGACGTAGTCAGTCCAAAAATAATTGCTGAAATTTGATATCATTCCTCTGACCATTCAGCATAGCCATTGTAAATAGCCTAGATATAATCAATAACCTAAAAAATATGCCCCTTGCATCCAAGACTACCCATGCTTTTTATACAAACTCCGAATTTATCATGATCGAAGGTCTATTTTATTCATATAAAAAGCTCGAAGTTTTTCGAAGTTTTTCTCTGCAAGCAAATAGTTCCACTATCATCTTGCGTGGACCTTCTGGTTGCGGCAAGACTACACTGCTTAAGATTCTCTCTGGCAATATAATTCCAGATAAAATAGCTTCCATGCCATCGGCTAAGAATAGCTGTCTTGTTTTGCAAGAAGACAGTCTTTTTCCGTGGCTAACAGGCACAGAAAATATTTGTGTTATGACCAGATTCAAACCAAATCAATTTATTAATCATCCTATGTATAAATTGATTGCCTCTTTTGTTGATCGTAAAGCTTGTCAAATGTCTTATGGACAAAGACGGCTCGTCGAATTGTTTCGTGCCATAATTTTCCGCCCTCGCTTTTTATATTTGGACGAACCATTTAATTTTTTAGACGAAAAGCGCATGAATCTGGTGCTCCCCTATTTACAGGGAGAATTTATGGACGGCATAAATCTTATAATGACTAATCATCATCGTGATGACTTAGAGTTGATCAAATCCGCCAATGTTTTTCACTTTGACGGTGAATTTCCCGTAAGTAAGCTGGAAAGACTCAGCTAATTTGGAGAAATATTCTTATTGAACACACAAAACAAAGTGAATACAAAGACTATGCAAGGCAGCAGCAACCTAATAAATGTCAAAAGCCTCGCATCATATATAGTGCCTATTGTAGGCATTCTTTTGATGCCGGCCATATGGATAGTGTTAAAAGAATTTTTCCACATAAGCGATCGCTATTTACCATCGCCAACCGATGTTCTAAGAGCTATAACAGAAATCGATCCAAATGTTATAGTGCATACTACTTGCACAGCTGTCAGGCTCGTTATAGGTTTCATCCTCGGCACTCTAACCGGCATTGCAGCTGGCATTGCAATATTCAATTCCAAATTATTTGCTCGACTTATCAGTCCAACAATAGAATCTATGCGCTCTGTACCCGCAATTGCCATTGTTCCTTTTTTCATTCTCTGGTTTGGCTTTTCTGAAACAGGTCGTATCTTAATGGTAATAATGGGCATTGCTTTTAACCTTGCTGTAGCTACTTACCAGGCTCTTAGTGATATGCCAGAAAAACATAAAATTCTATTTCGCAGCTTTAACATATCGCCTCGTTCACTAACTTGGGAATACGTGATTCCTCGCCTCATGGAAACGTTATTACCTACCATTCGATTCTCCCTTTCTACAGCTATGGGAGTAGTCATCGCCTCAGAATTATTAGGTTCACAAATCGGGCTTGGGTATCTGATACAAACTGCACGATCAACTTTTTCTATGCATGTGATATTTCTTGCTACAATTATCCTCGGTTTACTCAATGCCTTTGTCGATTTCGTACTCACCAAAGCTTGGAACCGCGCTGTTTATTGGAGATAATTACTTGAATAGACTTACTGCATTTTTGGTTTTCCTGCACTTAATTGTCCTTCTTGCTTTAGCAAGCTGCACGAAACAATCATCCAATACAAATTCTATTAATACAAGCTCAATACAAGATGTACCCTTACGTGTCGGTATCGCTCCTTACCAGGAACTCGCTCTTTTGATCAATGAGAAAAACCTTGGCCTGGAAAAAAAATATAACACCAAGATAGAAATCCTTACCATGCCTTGGGAAGAACTATTACCAGCAGTAGCCAGTGCTGGACATACTATAGACATCGGCTTCGATAATCTAGCAGATTATATGGCTAAAACGGAAAATCTGAATAAAGCCAATGATGATCCAATTTTGTTCCTTTATCCAGCTTGGGATTTTCATGGTGGTGGGTTTGTTACATTTAATCCTGCAGTGCCCGAACTTAACAAACAAAATATCGAAAACAAAGAATTAGTGAAAAAATTCTTTGGCTTTAAAATAGGAGTGCAGAAAAATTCTTGCTGTCATCTGCTTTTATGGTATCTAGCTCATAGGACAGGTATGATGTTTTCTCGGTTGCCTCTTTTAGATAGCACGCTAAACGATGGCTTCTTAGCTGCTCAAAATGGCAGTCTGGATATTGCATCGGCAGGACTGACACAGCGCACTGAGGCTATCAAACGCCATGGTCGAGTCGTATTAACTATGGACGCTCTAAACTTAATAGATCCTGGTGGATTCATCTGCAAACAGAGCACCTATCAAAAACGCAAAAAAGAAATCGAGTCATTAATAAGAATGTGGTATGACTGCTCACACTATGTTTTAAGCGATTTAGATCATCATAGCAATGAAACACTCGCTTATCTAAAAGCAAATGCTTCCACTCAATATACCCTTGACGAGTTTAAAAAAGCCTTGTCGCAAGAATATATTCCGCAAAGCATTGCTGAAGCACAAAAAGAAATTGTATCTGGCAAAGGTCAATATTCAATAAATGAGATAGGCAAATTATGCAACCAGTATCTCTTAGACATTGGCGCAACAAAAACCGCTCAACCTCTTCCCCATATGATAACTATAAAATCCGACTAGATGGGAGGTAGTTTTGACCAAGTCCACAAACACTAGGATCACCGTGATTGTAAGCTTGATTTTGGCTCTTTATTCGTACGCTTGTTCCCAGCAGAAAATGCCCAATATTACTGCCAAAGATTACAGTGAACCTTTGCGAATGGCTATATCTCCTTATCAGGACACGGCTTTTTTAACTACAGTAAAAGACCTCGACTTAGAAAAAAAATATGATACTAAAGTTAGAGTTATTAACACTACCATGGGAAGACATTATTCCAACCATTGCTAGTGCCGGAAAGACAGTAGACATTGGTTATGCTAGTCTGACAACCTATTTGACTAAGTCTGAAAATCTCAATAAAAAAGGCGAAGATCCAGTTTTATTCATTTACCCTTTGCTTGTCTTTAAGGGCAATGGTTTTGTAATCTTCAATCCATCCGTACC
>JABDBL010000035.1:0-795 GCA_013288645.1 Candidatus Melainabacteria bacterium | reverse complement strand
TGAGATCAATCAAGAGACAATTAAAAACAAAGCATTTTGCAAGAAATTTTTGTCTTTTAAACTTGGTGCACCAAAAAATTCGATGGGTCAAATGCTTCTATACATGCTGGCACAGAAAGCTGGTTTAAAATTTTCTGATTTGTCTATAACCTACACAACAATGAATGATGGGATACTGGCAGCAGAGAATGGCAGTCTGGACATAGCTGCAGCTGGAGTCACACAGCGGACAGAAGCTCTTAAACGACATGGTCGGGTTGTATTTAGTGCAGATGCTCTAGAGGTTGGCGATATTGTTGGATTAATCTGCAAAGAAAGTGTTTATACAAGGCGAAAAAAAGATATAGACACCCTAACAAAAATGCATTTCGATTGTGAAAAATACGTGCTGAGCGATTTGGATCATCATAGTGATGCAATGCTTGCCTATCTGAAAGCTAATGCTTCTACAAAATATACGCTTCCTGAATTTAAACAAGCCCTTACTTATCAATATTTTCCGCTAAGTATAAAAGACATAAACGATGAGATACTTTCTCCTAAAGGTAAGTATTCTATCGATAAACAGACCACTATTGTCAATCAGTACTTGCTAGATATTGGAATAGCGAAATTTCCCAGACTAGTGCCCAAAATAGTTCGCTTGGGTGAATAAGATGCCATTCGATGGCAAAATATAGGGGTGTCCTTCTCAACTTCCTAGTAGTATAATTTTAGTGTAATTTCAAAATGCTCGCTCAGTGATCACTGTTAATAATGAAATATACACAGAAGTCAAAATAATCAGTTTCAGTA
>JABDBL010000034.1 GCA_013288645.1 Candidatus Melainabacteria bacterium | reverse complement strand
GGCCAACCATTTGGGCAAGACTTTTATACCTTGAGCATTTAAAGGAGTAATTGTTATAGTGGGGTCTGTATTATCGGGACTCGTATACTTGGGATAAATAAAGTAAGTGTTGACGTTTGGCAAAACCATTTGTTGCTGCAAAAGTTGGTCTAAGTCAGCTAGTGTAAAATCGGGCTTTACTTCTTGCATTCTTTGCACCAATTTCTCTAAGACTTCTGGCTGGATCGAAGTAATGGTTTGCAAAAGCGAAACATCACCTTTAAATTCATTACCTAAAGAAGCATAACCATCGAGATAGTCATTAGTCGCTAGATTAGTTTGGGGATTGATCAATCGAACATGATCAGCACCTAATTGTTTCTCAGGTGCAAAGCCATAATTAGTTATGTTCTTTTGTTTGCCTTGTACAATCCAAAAGGCTATATTGGCCAGACTAATAGTGGCATAGGCGTGTGGAACGGCTAATTTGTATTGTATCTGAGGGTTAGCAACAGCAAAACTTTGCGAACTCAAAGAGTTATCAGTAGTTCCATGCCCAGAAAAGGCATTTGGTAATGGGTTGTTTATAAATGCCAGTGCCGAGCTTTCTGGTCGGCTATGCTGGAAGTAACTTTCAGTGATTAAATGTGATCTTTCGGCATTGTGAAAAGTAACAAAGTAAAACTCTTTGTCGTTGGCTTGAGTGGGTGTGTAGCCTGGCAAATAAGTAGAGCCATTGCCCGCACCCACAATATTAAGGTGGCTATTAGAAGGGGCAGGAACTTGACTAAATTGCACAGCAAGATTGCTTTGATCCCCGCGATAAGCTAAAGCCGTGTTCCACTCACTATTTGCATCCGAACTCACTTGTTTGCCACCCAACATCCGATGTAGACGCACAGAAGCAATTTGATCAAAAAAGGTACCTAAAGTTTGAATATTCTTTAAGCCATAACATAGTTTGTCGTTTATTGATTGGGCACTACCAAAAGCCTTATCTGCGTTACTATCCGCCTGGTCGGTAAGTTGCTGATTAGCTGTCATTTCTTCAACGTTAGCATTAATTAGATAAGCTTTGCCCCAGACACGATTGATATTGGCCAGCCCTATTGCGCCTTGCGAATCAGCGCAATCAGAGTAAAGATCATTTGCAGGAGTTTTTATTTGCATTGCACGTTGGGCAATATTTAGCGCAGCGGCGTCTGCCGTACTATTTAATTCTTGCCTGGCGCCAAAAATCATCATTAGCTGGAAACAAGCCACAATTAAAAGAACGAGGGCACCGGCACAAACGGCTACAAGCGCCAGAGAAGCACCGGTATTATTGCGTCCAGCTATATTAACCATTCTCATTGACGAAGCTGACGAATAGTTAGATACCGTATATAGTGGCATGTGTTTTTTCGTCAATTTCCATCCTCCAATTAAAAATAGTCCTGTCATCTAGATATCGGTATGCCTATTATCGGTTGAACTCCTTTAGCATTAATACTTATGGATTTCCAAGGACCAAAGGACACGGGTAATTTGGTATCTATCTGTGTAATCAAAGAGATTTGTCCACTGCCTTCCATATCGTATTCGAAGGCAGCCAAAGTGGTTTTGCCGTAATTTGCTGATGTCTGAAAATCATCAATAGCTTGCTGGGCAGCCAGTTGAGCAGAACTGCTGTCGGCATGATTGGCAGCAGCTCGAGCAGCATTATCAGCTAGTTTTTCATTGTTCTCATTAGCGATTAAAATATAAGTCAAATCATAAGAAAAAAGTCCTATTGGCACAAGTATTATTAAACCTGCCATAGTCTCCATTAGACTCTGTCCTAAGCGCTGCCTTGCCTTCGCCGCGCTCGGCTCGACGCGCGTTTCCGCGTTCCGCTGCCGCCGCTTCACCAGCGCCGTTCGCTCCACTGAAACTCGTCCATTTTTCAACATAAGCGCTGCCTCGGCTTTTTACATATAGGCATAATTGGGATTCTCCAGCACGCGTTTGCCCTTTACAGAAAAAGACCAGGATTTACCCAAAGCAGGAATTTGGTTAAAAAATGGAATAGGTATAAATGGCTTCAAATTGAAAGTAGTAGCGACACTTACATAGGAGTCTTCTCCAATGTTTGTGTAAGAGAAATTGCTCTCAGGAGTCGCTATAGTACCGGTTAGGTGACCAAGTATATTAGTTTGCCAATCTTCTTGTAGCAACGTTAGAACAGCCGTAAGTTGTGAACGTGGGGTCCTAGCCGCTTCTCGTAATTCAATAGTATTTAGAGATACACAAGAGGCAAAAACAACGCCTAAGAAAATGAGATTGACGAGAGGGAAAACAGCAAAAAAGAAAAGAACGATCATAGCGGGTGGCATTTCACTTATAGCCGATCCGCGGATTGATCGCATACTTTTATTGTACTGTTGCATAGTCCGAAATTTTAACTATTGAGCATTCTTATCTGTTAACCTTATTCCCTAATGGCTGATTTGGGGTAGCGTCCTTGTTATTAGACACTGGGTGCGTTTAGAAAACTCCAAAATCTTAATAACTTGGACTAATCTCATATTAATGGATGTTTGTGGATAATGCGTGACTCAAAACAAGGAAAACCCGAATTATTAGAAAGAGCTTTAGCTGCTGGGTGTTATTTAAGTTGCGGATTTATCGGTCTAATTTATATTTTGTTTTCAGGAAGACATTCAAATTCGCCATTTTTTCGTTTCCACTTCTTGCAATCTATTATTATAGGCATTTTTACTTACTTACTCGGTTGGGCAGAAACTATTATCAAAGACACATTGATAGGAATTTCCGGTTTGATTTTCAGCGTCTTGGCTCCAGCAGCAGACATACTTGCTCTGATAAATAATGGTATTGGTTTGCTCTGGTTTTTGATCACAAAATTAGCCTTTTTATTACTTGTTTATGGCTTTGTGCTGGCTTTATTGGGCAAGTATGCTGAAATACCAGGCTTGTCCCGCCTGGTGTATAAACAACTTAGATATTAGACTAAGAACTACTTTGATTAAGTATATGCGCTTATGCTGTGCATCCTAAATGTCGACAATACGGTTGGGCCGAATTATACCCAGGTTTATCGTAACAACAAGCTTTGGTGGTTTGATAGTAATTGCTTCCACTGGGAACGCGATACCATGCTCAATAGCGAAAAGTCCGGCGACGTTTTTTAATACTAATAAGTCTCTTTCCTTGCCTATTTCGAATTTGATGCGCTCGGTTTGTTTAATAATATAATCGCCCCATGTTTCTACTGCTGGGTGCTCGTTGATAATATTAATAACGTTAGACTGACGGATAATTTCACGCACATGACCGGCTAGAAGCTTAACTAAACTCGGAATTTTTTCTCGGCCGCCAAAAGTTTCTGTCAAGACACGATCCATAACATAGCCTGTCAACGACACATCCTCTGGCCGCTCCTGCAAAAATTTAATTACAGCTGAAATAGGATCGCTGGCGCCGCGCAAAATGTTGCGCGCCATAGCGACCAATTCATCTTCAACATCCTGAATTTTAGAAAGCACAATTTCATCAGCAATTTCATTGCTTGTTTTACGGCAATAACAACTCATTGAAAATTATTTCCTGCTCCAGTTTCCAATTTGCCAATAATTAAATCCCCGCCAGGCTCTATAAATGACTGTCTCTTGTATTTCCAAGAGGTTATTTCAGTATAGCAAAGAAAGCGAACTTATAATTTCGCATTTGATTAATCGCACATGGATTTGTACTATATGGACAGTTTAGAAGAAAAGTTGATAGTTTGAAGATGTTTCAATGGTTACACAGTAACAAAAAATATATTAGGGCATCGTACCGTTGTGCTCTGGGCCCAAATATAGGATTATTAATTTTAGTTGCCACAATTATTTGTGCGCATTCAGCGGAAGCACAGAGCGCGGGGCAAATTTCTTTGCCTCGATTAGCCGCACCTAATTCCGAAGATGCTTACAAGCCTGGTCAAGTTATGGAACCGAAAAATATTCCAGATTTTTCCAGTAATAGATCATATAACAATACAGAGAGTTCTAGTACAAGCAGCAAATCTGCCACTGCATTGCGTGGTGAAGCTGCTTCTACGACTTTGCCAATGCAAACACGCATGAGGCTAGTTTTAGAAAGCCTGATAGATGCAAAAACTAGCAGGCCAGGCGATCTTTTCGAAGGACACGTGCGTGATGATCTTTTTCTTGGTTCGAATCTTTTATTGCCGCGTGGATCACTTATAAGAGGGCGTATCGCCTCTGTTAATAAGCCCAGGATTATCAGCAGAGCTGGCAAAATTGGCTTAAGATTAGACCAAATTGTCACACCCACTGGTGAAGTGATTCCGCTTGACGCTGCATTGGAATTTGAAAAAGGCAAAACAAACGAAAAAGGACAATTAGATCCAGGCACTAGTTTTGGTACAAGGGTCGGGTCGCAAGTAAGGGCTGTTTCTGGAGCCAGTTCTCACGGTGCTGCTAAAGGTGCTCTGGTAGCAGCTAATATTGCTACGCTAGGAGCACCGACTATTGCCACCGCTATTGGTGGCTCAGCAATTGCTTTGTTTTCTTCGGGCGATAATGTAGACCTGGGACCAGGGCAAGAAATAGAAATAGTACTAACAGATAATCTTGGTTTGCAGCTCAATTAGTATGTCGAAATGAGCAGCTTGGTTCGTTGATTACCTGCGTCTCGTTTAATGGAAAACATGCTCAATCAAAAACAAACAAAAGTGGAAAAATGCGAGACGACCGGAAGGTTCCGCGGCTCAGCCACTTGACTTGCACCAGGGGCAATGTTGGGTTAGCGCAATTGATGCAATTGTAAAGTGGGAATTTATTTTTGAAAAATAGATAAGAAGTAAGTCATATTAGTATAAATAGCTTAGGCATAAGGGCGAATGTCAAGAATATAGTTGAGTTTTAGGCACTATTGCTATATTTAGCTGCGTAAATAGCAGGTTTGAAATTGCTCCATTAAAAATGGCATTGTTAAATGCATATTTTTCATTTATCGCATTGGTTACCTTATTGGCTTAAATCGTTACCCGTAGTGTTTATTCGTTAGTCCCTGTTGAGGGCAGGTAGACACTAGTTAGTGGTAACTGCTGATTGGGAGCGGAAATGGAATATGCGAGCAGCGAAAGTTACCCGAATGGGCAGCCTTGTTCTGGGCTGAATACCTCACGAAGAAAGCGAGGAAGAACATGATCACGCAAACGACCACAGCGACCGCCCAACTGACCACGCCGACCGCGCAACCGAGCAAAGCGCAGCAGAAGATCTTGAGGGAATACAAAGTTCCGCCCTCTCGGTCTCACTGCCTGGAGGAAGGAAGCAAGTTTCCCACGTATAACGACCTGCCTTGGGGCAGCAGTACTTATTACGGGGCCAAGTGCCTCGTTGTGGGAAATGACGGGGGAAAACCGCCTCAAACGTATTTTTATCCGTCTACTGAGCCCACCGACTTGGCCAATCCGTTGGCATGGTGCGTATACGGGACGGTCCTCTTCGGGCAGGACGTTGACGGATACTACATAAAGGCACTGAAAACTAGGCGTGATGCCATTTGGTGGCTGCGCCGCCGGGTCGAAAGGGGGGTTCCAGTCGTCTGCAGCGATTCGAATCCTACCTACTTGCGCTTTGGTGAGGAGGGGATTTGGCTTGATCCAAGTCGTCTTGCTAAGAACAAGCCGGTAGGGCGACTGCTCGATAAGTTCGGGCTGGGAATTCTTTATGAATTTCTTGGAGATATTCATAAAGAATTCCTCGGCGCTCTTCTGGATGCAGAGAGGTCACAAGAGTGGATCTTGAAGCGCTATGACGTGACCTTCGGCATGGGGGATAACCCGATGATTGCGCTGGTCCCGAAAGGGCGTACTGAGAGTGTGTCTCGCTGGAAATTGCGCCTTAAAAATGGAGGACTGCGTTACATTACGAACGAGCCTTACTACATTCTCTACCGGGCCTTCCCGCAACTGCCCTGGGACTTACTGGGCAAAGGACGACAATGCTGGTTGGCTGAGTGCCGACCGGAAATTAGCGTCCGTTACTGGGAGGAGGGGTGTCCTGACGATGATGGACACTACCGTGCCCAGGTTGATTGTTCGGGCTTAAATGGTTGGGATTCGGCGACGACAGCAAAAGTGAGTCTGGGCACCATAAGCAACAGTGTCATGTTGCTAAAACCCAAGCTTGAAAAACTGCTGAGCGTTGCGGTCAGCTTGACGGCGGTTCCCCATGACCGACCCGCAAGCGAGGTCTACATATGCGGTGTCCTAAAAGACAGTCATCCGGGATGGGTGAATAGCTGTTACGGCTCAGTATTGTCTCTCCGACCCCACCACACGGAGACATTTATCTTCGAGGTGAGAGATGACCTCGCAAAGGGTCTCTATCGTAATATTGTGGCAGCGCGTGTCACGCGGGGTGAGGTGTCGAAGTGGGGAAGGGAATGGGATCATGTTTCCTTCAGTGCGCCCGTCCCCGAGAGCGTCGGGTTCTGCTACGAATTCGACGAGGCACTCCAGTCATTCGTGCGAGTTTGAATGATCAAGATTGCCCCGGCGGCGCGCGACCGCTTTCGGTAGTGAAACAGCTCGTCCTTTATTGAAGGGCGGCTGCTGCAATGTTGAGGGCGCCGAAGAAATTCGGCCGCCCTCAACTTTTTTACATTTTTTATTTTGTCAAATCGATTTACAGCTTTCTGATCAAGAGTCGTCATTCAGTTGGGTAGTTTTTTGGGTCAGATCACAATAGCCGCTTTTTAATAGCCGCTGACAGCATTTTATCTAGTTGATGATCAACCAAGACGACGGACAAGAACGGGTATGGGCGACCGCTAGAGTTCTTGAGGGGCATCTGATTATTGACAGCCATGTCTGAAAGTGATACATTGCTTACAATAGTTACATTGTCACAGTAGCAGTCATGAAAACAGACAGTTCTATGGTTATTAGCATGCGTCTTCCTGCAAGAAGCGGTAAACGTCTCAAGCGTATGGCCGCTGCACACGGCTGGACCCCTAGTGACGCCAGCGCCAAACTAGTTGAGGAAGGTCTGCGCCGAGCGGATTTCGCTTTTATTGATTTTCGTGATTCTCCAGTGGGGCGACAAGCCTATATTCAAGGCAGTTCTCTTGCTGTTTGGGAAGTAATAATGGTGGTTCGTAGTTTTAAAAATGATGTTGCAATGGTGGCAAAGCATCTTCACTGGCCACAAGCTAGAGTTCAGGCTGCTTTCAATTATGCCAAGGCATTTTCAGATGAAATAGATAGTGCCATCGCCGACAATGATTCGATAGACGAAGACGCACTCTTTCGAATGTTACCGCAAGCACAAGAATTTATCGTAAACAAATTGCCGCGCAAATAATTACGTGCTCAAGTTTCTTCTCGATGAACACATATCACCGGCTGTCGCTGAAGGGTTACGGCGTCGACAGAAAACAATGTCTGTTTATTGCCTTAGTGAATGGGAAAATGGTTGCTTCTTAGGAATTGCTGATGAACTAATTCTTCAAGAAGCCGCAGCACAAAAACTGACTTTGGTCACCTATGACAAAAGAACTATTCCTCCTTTGCTCAAAATGTGGGCAGAGGCAAATTATGCGCACGGTGGCGTGATATTCGTGGATGAAAAGACAATTCCATCCTCTGACATTGGTGGATTAATTCATGCCCTTCATAGGATTTTTCAGGAATCCCTGAAATGGAGCTGGACAAATCGCATTTGTTTTCTTAGGCGCTAACATATGCAAGCGGCCGCTTGCACACTTGTCTTAGGATAAACAAGTGTCTTAGTGTAAACAAGATATAAAAAAGAGGACTAGTTTGGTCCTCGCTGATTTATGCAAAATAGAACCTAGTCATCTGGAATAAGTAGTCATGTAAAACAATACGAGATTTCAAATTATTAGTAATAATGCAAACGATAGATAATATTAATGCTGTCAAGTAGCAAGCAAGTTGATTTCGTGCTAAATAAATTAAGAACTAGTCATAATTAGCTTAGGACTTTAAATATTGAAAATAAGCTTAAGAGAATTGCGTGCAGCGCCTGGACAAAAGATTCGTCTCCAATTTAACGAATCAATGGCCGACACACAAATGGTAAAACCGACAACTGGAGAGATCTCGCTCTCCTCCATCACTGCTGCAATCAGGTTGCAAGGACAAGTCCAAACCATTGTAAAGCTGCAATGCCATACTTGTCTCAATTATTTCTTTCAAGCCCTGGACCTAGAAATTAACGAGGAGTTCGTATATGAGGATTATCTAAACGGAAAAGCGTTAAACGCGCGGGATAGAGAGTTACAGAGTGCAGATTTTTTTGAAACAGTGCCTTATGATGGGGAGATTGATGTCTCCGATATAGTCTTTCAAGCTGTAAATTTGGCCATTCCTACTTATTGCTCCTGTGGGAAACAATGCCCAGGACCTCCTGTTTACAACATAAAAGCCGTTGAAGACAGCGAAAGTGGTCAAGCCTCTGCTGGTATTGAGCCCGGTAGTCAGGAGTGGACAGATCCGCGTTGGCATAACTTAAAGACAATATTGCCAAAAGATAATAAAAGCGGAAAGTAAGAGATAATAACTAACCTTAGATTAGTAAGGAGACATTGCGACATGGCCGTCCCAAAGAAAAAGACATCACACCAAAAACAACATCAAAGACGCGCCCACTGGAAGGCAGAACCTATTGCTCTGGTAAAATGCGCTAATTGCGGTGGACCAGCCAAGCCACATCAGGTATGTATTACTTGTGGTTTTTATCGTGGCCGCCCTGCTCGTTTGCGTGACAGTCTAGTAAGCTAACTTAATTTAGTTTGGGTTGGGATAAATTTGCGACAGCTTAGGCTAACGATATACAGCGGAGCGGACAGCGGCGGTGAGTCGGTCGCAGAGAAGCATGGATACGCGCATTGAGCCGAATGAAATGAAGGCGAGGCAGCGCATATGATAAAAATCGCAGTTGATGCCATGGGGGGCGATTATGCACCCAGAGAGATAGTGCATGGAGCGGTGCTTGCTGCCCGTGATTTGGGCGTTGCAGTTCAGCTCGTTGGCCCACCTGAAATTGTCGAGAAAGAATTGCAGAGGCACACAATTACTGGTTTGGATATTACTATCGTACCGGCAACAGAAATAGTTTCTATGGACGAAAAGCCCAGTCGCGCTATAGTCAAAAAGAAAGACTCTTCTATTGTTATCGCCACCAAACAAGTGTCTAGTGGACAGGCGGACGCTATGGTTGCAGCTGGCTCAACAGGAGCAGCAGCGGTAGCCGCACAAATAGAGCTTGGACGCATTGCAAATGTCTCACGTTCCGCTATTGCTTGCTCAATGCCTACTGCAACAGATCAACCAGTGATGCTCATAGATGTTGGAGCAAATGCTGAGTGTGATGCCAATCAATTGCTTCAATTTGGACAAATGGGCTCATTGGTTTATACAGCTCTCTATAGCGTGCAAAATCCGCGTGTAGGCATTTTAAATTTAGGATCTGAAGAAACTAAAGGAACTACATTGGTTCAAGATACTTATAAGTTAATGCAAGTACAGTCAGATTTGAATTTTATAGGCTTTGTTGAAGGCAGAGACTTTCCTATGGGCAAAGTGGAAGTGGTTGTAACTGACGGCTTTGTAGGCAACGTTGCACTTAAAACAGCCGAAGGCATCGCTAAAATGATAAAGCTAATGCTCAAGCAAGAATTACTCGCCTCCTGGCGAGGTAAAATTGGGGCCGCCATTGCCAAACCTAGCTTTGATGCGGTTGAGAGACGTACGAATTATAACCAAGCGGGCGGAGCATTGCTGGTAGGCGTAAAAGGTGTTTGTGTCATTGCCCATGGTGGCTCTACACATACTGCCATTAGAAACGCCATTCGTATGGCATCCGATATGGTGAGCGCTAGGATAGTTGAGAAAATAGAAAAAACTTTCAGCCTGGCTAAAACAGGGAGTGCATCTTGAAATTCCCAATAGGAGCCAGAATAATAGGCCTGGGCGCAAGCATTCCTTCGGCTGTTATCACTAATGCTGACCTTGAAAAGCTTGTTGCCACTTCCGATGAATGGATCGCTTCTCGCACTGGTATACGTGAGCGCAGAATCGTAACCGACGAAACAGCTTCTAGCTTGGCTAGTGAGGCAGCAAAAGATGCTCTTGGTTTTGCTGGTATCGACCCGACAGAAATAGACTTAATAGTAGTCGCTACTTCTACGCCGGACTTTCTTTATCCATCAACTGCTTGCATGGTGCAAGCAGCAATAGGCGCCGATAACAGTGCTGCCTTTGATCTAGAGGCAGCTTGTACTGGCATTATTTACGCATTGGCAGTTGCACAGCAATTCATTGCCACCGGTACTTTTAAAACTGTTTTAGTAATAGGAGTAGATTTGCATTCTCGTTTTTTGGATTGGCAAGACCGTAATACTTGTATTTTATTTGGTGATGGCGCCGCAGCTTTTGTTTTGCAAGCAAGTGAAACCGAGAATGACATTCTCTCTACTTATTTAAGAGCTGACGGCAGTGGTGCACATCTTTTGAAAATACCAAATTGTGGTACTAAGTATCCTCATGCAAATAAAGATCTGTCTAAAAATTTGGAAAAATCAGAAAAATTTGTAGAGATGAATGGTCGTCCTATTTATGAATTCGCAGTAAAGGCAGTGCCAGAAGCTGTGCGCACTGCAATCGAAAGAGCCGGTGTAAAGCTGGAAGAGGTTGATTATTTGGTGCCTCACCAAGCCAACATACGCATTATGAATTCTGCTGCTGAAAGACTCGGCATAGCCCAGGAAAAAGTAGTGAGCAATATAGACAAAGTAGGCAATACTTCCGCTGCTTCGATACCTTTAGCGCTGTGGCATGGTGTAAAAAACAAACAGATTAAGGAACCAGCGATTTGTGCTTTAGTTGGCTTTGGTGCAGGTCTGACTTGGGGTGCAGCCATAATACGCTGGAACGCAAAAGATAAAAGACTGCTTCAACATGAAAGCAAGCACAAACATGGGCCTTCTAAATAGTTAAACAAGACGATTAAAAGAGAAACACTTAGATAGGGAGAAACAAATAGCTATGAAACTCGCTTGCATCTTCCCTGGGCAAGGCTCACAAACAGTCGGTATGGGCTCAGATCTATACCAGAAATTCCCGGAAGCCAAAGAGGTTTTCGACAGAATAGATAAAATTGCCGGACGCCAATTAAGCAAGTTGTCGTTCGAAGGGCCGGTTGAAGAATTAAAGCGCACACTTAATACCCAGCCAACTATGCTGGCCACGTCAATTGCTGCATGGCAGTCTTATATGCAAGCCGGTGGTCCAAAACCCAACTTTGTCGCTGGTCACAGCCTGGGAGAATTTTCGGCTCTTTACGCTGCCGGAGCTTTGCCGCTTGAGGCTGTGATTAAGCTAGTTGAAAAACGCGCTCAACTAATGGAAGCTTGTCCCCCTGGAGCAATGTCCGCCATATTAGGAATGAAATTTGAAAAACTAAATGAGCTTTGCAATGCGGTTAGCGCTGCCAGCAATGACGAGAAAAAAGTTGTTATGGTAGCTAATTTTAATACAGAAGAACAGCTGGTTATATCTGGGGATCCTGAATCGGTAGGAAATGTTAGCAGCCAAGCAAAAGCAGCAGGAGCAAAAGTTATACCCTTAGCTGTGGGGGGGGCTTTTCATTCGCCTTTAATGGGTGAAGCAGCAAAAGAATTTAGCGGCGAATTAAGTAAATATGCGTTTGCTGATGCGCAATTTCCGGTGGTGCAAAATGTGACTGCTATGGCGCACACTAATGGCACAATAATTCAAAATACTTTGGAACAACAAATGACCAGTTCTGTCTTGTGGTACGAAACAATAAAATTTATGCTCCACCAAGGCGTAACACATTTTGTTGAAATTGGTTCAGGCAAAGCTCTTTCTGGCATGGTTAAGCGCATTAGTAAAGATGCTCAAACATATAACATTGAAGATAGTGCTTCTTTAAATAAAACCATTGCTGCAATAACAAAAATGGTCGGAGCCGTTTAAATCAATCTTTAATTGGTTTGAGTATCGTAATAGTCTAAGAAGTACCTTGGGTTAAAATCCGGTGATATGGTTCATTATGAAGTGCGCGGGAATGAAGTTGTACTTAGAAAAGAAACGCCTTTGGATATTGCGTTCTTGCAGGCCGTGGAAGGACATTTAAGCGAATGGCAGTCGGATGCTGATGACAAAGCCTATAATGACCTTTGAAGCAGGTGATCTTGGTCGTAGCGATGCAACACGTGCCGCATTGAGCCCGCAAATTTGAAAAGCCTTGCGCTAGCTAGTGCGGTTGTAAAGACATGAACTAATTTAGTGAATTTGGTTAAAAAGCTTCGCTGATTAATTTGACCAGTGCGAATTAGCGCAGCTTCGCTAGCTAATTTTGAGCCGGAATTAATCAAAAAACTCATTCAAACAGGTTCTTGACTTTGCTGGCAGCACTTTGTTAGGGTTGGGTAGTTTCTCAGCAGTTTCCTTGCAGAATTTTAAGTCCTAAGTAGCCTCATCGCCGATTTTTAGCATCTAAATTACTTACCAGCGGTCAGTGATTTTATACTGAAAATCGGAAGAAGTCTTTGCAACGGCTATTCTTCGAGGATCAACTGCTTAGAACGGGATCGGGCATTGCCTGATCTTACCTGTGTTCCACGACTTTCGAGAAAAGGAGCCGTTGATGGATGCCCGCAATGTAGTGGAGAATTTGGAGCGACTGGTGGCTCAAGCAAAGGTGCTGTATGAGAAGGCTTCGGCGCCTCATACAGTCACAGCGGAAGAAGCGGCCAAGAAGCTCGAGGCAGCACGCGGTGAAGTATTGGAGTCCGAGAAGCGGCATAAACTCGCGAGCCAATCTCTCGAGCAGGCTCAGAAACTCAATAGTGGCGTTCCGGGTACGGTTCTCCCCGAGCAGATGAGCTGGCTGGAAGCCGTCCGCGAAACTAAAGCCATTGAACTCCGGGACGCCCGGGAGAGACTGACTGCGCGCGAAGAAGAGCTTCGGGCTGCCCGGGCGCCGTTCGCCGAGCAGGAAGAGCTTTATCGAAAACTCGAAGAACAGCTTCTCTCCGCAGCCACGGCAGCGAAAGAGGCTGACAAGCCGGCCCATCAGGATTCGCATTACAGCCAATCCGCTAAGGACGCGGCAGCAGCGGAATGGACTAGACTGTGGGCGTTGGGGAGGGTCGACGGCGACAATCCCTATCGGAATGATGGGTGGTAGGGTAGTAGATACCTCCACCTCCATCAGCTTCGTGAAAAATGTCGCTACGCCTGGGGCGCAAACCTTTAGTGCGTAGCGGCATTTTTTTGTTGCTTTATGTTTTTGACAGACTTTTTTACTCTAGGGTTTAAGAACTAAGGCGTGCTTGTGCGCTTCCATCTCAATGCTGTCGTCTAGCCTTTTTAGTTTTACTTCTCCGTAACGACGTGTTAGGGCTTCGCTAATTAGCTTATCTGCAAATTGTGGATTTTTTGGCAATAAAGATCCATGCAAATAAGTGCCATAAATATTTTTGTGCTGGGCACCTTCAAAACCATCTTCACCATTATTGCCATTGCCTTTAATTACTTTACCTAAGGGTGCCAGATCTTTGCCAAGAAAAGTTTTGCCGCTGTGGTTTTCAAAGCCAACCAAAGTCGAATCGTCCGACAGTTTTATAGTGACATTACCAATCATTCTTTTATTGCCTGCGACTGTATAAGCATCAATCAACGAAATTCCAGGAAGCTTTGGACCTTCGTGCGGTTGATAATAATGACCAAATAACTGATAGCCTCCACATACCGATAACATAACAGCGCCATTATTAGCGGCGCGTTTTAAGTTATCAGCATGCCTTTGCAAGTCTTGGGCAATCATTATTTGCTGCTTGTCCTGTCCGCCACCAACAAAATAAATATCAGCCCAATCAGGATCTATTAACTCTTGAAGTCCGACTTCTTTTATTTCAACTGCTATATCACGCCAGAGCGCTCTCTTTTGAAGAGAGAGTATATTGCCACGATCACCATAGATATTTAGTAATCGTGCATAAAGATGAGCAATGCGCAGTTCCATTGAATTTATTCCTTGCGATTTAATCGATACGATTTTGATTAATCAAGAGCGACCGATAATATTTTTATCCATTGCCAACTTAAAGTTATTACATGGTGATACTATCTGTAAAACCAAGTATATTCCGTTAAAGCCATGTTTTATATAAATAGTTGCCATGAAGTATGTGGGCATCTTTGATACCACCCTTAATGCGATGTATATCGAACAATGATCGGGCGCAAAGAGAGCTTTGTTAAATATTAGACTTATTTAAGGTTCTGAATTTTGGCTGTAGCAGCGGGTTTTTGCGATGGATGTTAAATATACAAATTTTTCCTAGTTTTATTCTAAGTAAGTCCGTCAATATTTAAGTTATTATGCTGATCGTTTAGATCAGGTTTTGCTAAACAGGCGTAGGATCAATTTGTTGTAAGGAGAATTTACTATATGAAAAAGGGGTTTGCAACCTTACTTACTGCAGCTGTTGCCGTAGGTGCGAGCACCTTAATTAGCACCACTGCGGCTAGTGCCCAGGGTGCCAGCAACGTTAGTGATTTAACTGATGTTGTTGGAAACGAGTGGGCTTATAATGCCCTCAAGGAGCTTGTCAATAATCCATGTCACGTTTTGGTTGGTTATCCAGACAGAACATACAGAGGACAAAAATCAGCTACTCGTTTTGAATTAGCTGCTGCCCTCTATAAATACGAACAATGTATCGCTGAGCGTTTAGCTCTTAAAGCAGATAAAGCGGATTTGGAAAAGTTTGCTGCACTGTTAGAAGAGTTCCGCGGCGAACTTAATTCACTCAAAGCACGCGTAGATGATCTAGAAAGACGTATGAAACTTGTCGAAGACAAGAACGTCGAACAAGACATGCGTCTTGCTTACGCTGAGCGCCAAAAAGGATTCCTTTATGAGCGTTTAGTGAAAGGTACTTTCATCGATGCCCGCGATGTAACAGTGGGTGTTGGCCGCGGTCTCCGCGGAGTTTACAGCTTCTTCTTTTAAGTAAGAGAGAGCTGGCTTGATCCTGCCTCATTGGCAGACCTGATTTAAGAAGAGCTCCTGCCTGTAAAGGTGGAAGCTCTTCTTTTGTTGATTAGTATTTCTATTTTGATTAGGTGAAAGAAATGTCCTATGCTAAAGAATTGTCATTAGCGCTTGATCTCTGTCAAAAAGCAGGCGAAATTGCTCTTAAATATTGGCAAAGCAAAAATTTAAATATAAGTCTCAAATCTGATAATTCAGAAGTTACGCAAGCCGACAAAGAATGCGAACACATGCTGCGCGAAGAAATTGCAAAGGTATACCCTAATGATGGATTTTTGGGTGAGGAAGAAGGCGAAAGTGCAAGTAAAGTTGGCCAGCGACGCTGGATAATCGACCCTATTGATGGGACTTTCAATTACGCCAGGGGTTTGCCTATTTTTTCTACGCTTTTAGCTTTGGAAGTAAATGGCGAAATAGTTTTAGGTGTGGTGCATGCACCAGCAATGAAAGAAACATTTTGGGCGACAAAAGGACAAGGCGCCTTTAGAAATGGAAAAAGAATATACGTCTCTGAGTGCAAAAAACTGTCCGAGGCATTTTTTACTATTGGTGCCATTAATCGAATTTTAGAGTTTGGTTATTGGAAACAATTTACCGAACTTGTTAGTAAAACCTACAAACAAAAAGCTCCCGGTGATTATTTAAGTTTTGCCTTGGTGTTTGAGGGTAAGGCAGATTTAGTAATAGAAGTTGGACTTAAGCCATGGGATATTGCACCAATGAAAATTCTGGCTGAAGAAAGCGGTGCTATATATAGTGATCTTAATGGCGGCAATTCTATTTACACCGGCAATTGCATGATTACAAATAAACACTTAGAAGATGAAGTTCTGGCTATCTGTTCAGCTTCCACTTCGGTCGTCTCACACTGAAGATCAGAAGATAAGTGCAGTTCTGACGGTAAGTGCGGCTTTGCATATTGCTGGTTTATATAAGCCTAAATAGTTAATAAGTACATCTAGTATAAATATTTGGGTTAAAATTAGATTTTGTAAATCTTAGCGTGTGCTAATTGGATTTACACAAAATGCAAGGGCCCTAATTGAAGTCAGAATTTCCAGAAGAATTATCAAAGTCCTCCGACGATTCGTCTTCGTCGCCCATGGACAAAAGTGAACTTGATCAAGATGATGGAACAGCGCTTGATAAAGTAGCTTGGTATGGATCATTGCGATCCCGGATGGCATTACTCATGACAATGACCACTCTAGCGCCAATTTTTGTTTTTCATTTTATCGCTATTCAAATTAACCGTGCCAATTTAAACGACGCTGTTTGGTATGTGTTTTTAATTCCATTGCTGGCTTTAACCAATTGGTTTTTAGCGGGCTATATAGTTCGTCCTTTAAAAGGCTTGCTGCAGTCGACTACTAAATTAGCTAACATGGATTTAAGACAAAGGCTAGAACTTACGCCAAATGAACCTGTAGAAACGATTGAATTACGTCAGTCATTCAATCGTCTTCTCGATCGCTTAGAAGAATCGCTCAATATTCAATGTCAATTCGTGGCTGATGCTAGTCATGAATTACGAACTCCTCTAACTTCAATTCAAGGCTACACCAAATTACTTTTGCGGCGTGGTGGTAGTATCGACAGTAATTTGCTCGTTGAGGCTTTGCAAACAATCTCTGACGAATCAGGTCGTTTAATTCGCTTAGTAAGTGACTTATTACAATTGGCTCGTGCAGACGCTGGACAGCCTATTATCAATCAACAAGAATTGATTGATCTGAGGGAAGTGGTAACTAGTGTCGAAGACACCGTGAGCGTCATTGCACCAGAGCAACTACAAGTTCACTTTATAAGCCCTTCGATGCCAGTCTTAGTGTTGGCCGACGGGGATCGTATAAAACAAGTGTTGCTCAATTTAACCAATAATGCGATAAAGGCTACACAAGCAGGCGGCAGAGTAACAGTAATATTGCGCGCTGTTGGCGAAGAAGCGGTTCTAAAAGTGATTGATACCGGTATTGGTATCGCACCTGCTGACCAGCAACGTATTTTCGATCGCTTTTATCGCGTAGAGCGTTCGCGTACACGCACTCGTCATTATGGCGGTGGCACTGGATTAGGACTGGCTATCGCACAAACAATTGTGAAGGCTCACGGCGGCACAATTGAACTAGAAAGCGAATTAAACAAAGGCTCCACCTTTACTGTGCGCATACCCTTAGCAATGGACGATTGGCCTTATAGCATTGATATACCTGCCAATAAGCCGCTAAGCAAAATAAAAGAAATTCCTCAGTCAAGCCAAAAATAAAATGAAAAAAGATAGAAAGGCATAGCAGAAGGTAGAGTTGTAATCTTCCTTCTGCTAGCCGCGGCAATAATTGAATTTAATCAATATATTACCTCAGGGACTACTTCAGGGACTACTTCGGCCAACGAGGCACGCCCGGCGCTCGTGACTCTGGTTCCTGTCAAATCAACTTGTTGGAGGTTACCTGATTCCTCCGTGTTTGTTTCGGCGTCATCTTCCTCCTCGCAGCCTTGCAGTAAGCCCAATGGTTTGAGGTGGTCGAGTCCGGCATCAGAAACTTTCGTTCCCGTAAGGATGAGAAGCTTGAGCTTGGTCAAACCTCTCAGATGTGCCAAGCCGGCGTCTGTGACCTGAGTCTTCTTGAGGTTCAAGACCCCCAGGTTCTTTAGCACCGGCAGATGACGAAGGCCAACATCGCCTATTGCCGTCCCCTCCAACCAAAGGGTTGTGATTTTGGCGGCAATCGTTTCGTCGGCAAAGCAGGCCAAATCGGAGTCCGTTATCTGAGTGTGAGTCAGATTAAGTACGCCCTCCGTTATGCGGCGGAGGATATAATCCTTGTTGTATTCGTCGACTGGTGCCAAGTCTTCCACTGTGTGTGCCTACTACGTTCGTAGCAGCCTCGTAGGAAATTGCTGTTGGGAATGAATCTGTTCTTGTTACATCCATGACAGGAAAGAGAATGTTCGGCTATTCCCTTTCCTACCTTTTCGTTTGTAATTGTCGCGGTTTCTCCTTTCTTTTCTGAGTAAATAGAGGGCGTCAAGAGCATCGATGATGCACTCGTACCTTTTCACTCGGGCAGCAAACGCTCGCAGGTTGCCTTCGGTCATGTAGCGACAACCTCCAGCCGGAAGACGATCGAATGGCAATTCATGATGGTCCAGCCACCCGGAAACCCGCGTCCAACTGCAGCCGGAGAGCTTCGCTACTTCGCCCACCGTGAAACGACGCTCTATCGGCAGATTAACTTGTGCATCAGGACCATAAAGTTCTGTCCTGATCGCTGCTATCACTGCCCTAGGGCGACGTGAGGCGATAGCAAACGGAAGCAGTCCGCTCGCCAATACCCGCCTGTGAGCGTTACCACCGATTTTGCCCGGCGGAATGGGATGGGACGGCAATTTCCCGGCTATAAGCCATTTTGTAACTGTCTCGGGCTCGACTTTGAATAGTTTAGCCACCCTGCTGATGCGCAAGGTACGGTGGGCAACCGCAGGGTCGTTATTCGCCGGGGAAGCGGACAAAACGGCGATAGCCGGATCTGAAGTCTGCGAACCTTCAGTGTCACTAACCTCCTTTGGACAGAGGGCAGGGATAGCATATTCGAGATTGTTTTCCCTCGCAAATTGCAACGCGGATTCTAAAGGGATCTGTCTAACCGACCTGGACTTCTGCCGAACGCGATGGCCTTTCAAACGGCCGCTATCGAACCATTTGGAGATCATTGCCGGTGCAACTTCGCACGCTTTGGCCATCTGCGTTGTAGTCAGACAGCGGCCGGCGGGCGGCGGCTTATCTGTGCCGTTGGTAGGTGCTTCGCGCACTTGGAGAGACAAAGACTGCTGGAGCTGCAAGTCGGCAGCTTCGCCGGCTTCGATGCCGGTGAAAACTGCCGAGTCACCAGACAACATTCCATCTGTCGAGACTAACGTGACTTGAGTACTCATGCTCGGTTCTCCTTGAGCAAAATCCCGGGGAATTGGAAAACATTGCAACAGGTGCAAAATCTGCGTGCGCATGCGAACTTTTCAATCAAGCGACTTCAGTCAATTGACTTCAATCATTGAAAGGTTTGCTTGGCACAATCACCGCAAGACCGTATCGATTATCTTATCGGCTTTGTCTTCATGTCATTTCCGGCCACTCTTCTGCAGTCTGGATCGGAAAATACTAATCGAAAGAGTGAGTTTTTTTGAAGTTAAAGCCTAATAAGTGATTGGGGGATACGCATGTTATCAATCTGGCATTGCCAGCAGTAAAAAATCAAGTGTCTTAAACTGACAAAGCCTCTATTCCAAAAACGCGACAAAATTCCTGGCTATCGTGTTTAGTCCTTATATTGCTCTTTTGCGGTCAATTTACTTGAAGCTTAGTCATATATAATCCACTGATCAAAATTAATTATGATCATGATCACATTGCTATCTTGCGCTAGCTCTTGGCAATGCCCTGGCAAGAAATCGTGTGGTTATTTTTCTTTTGCTGCCGGAGTTGTTGCTTTTGTTGCCGGAGTTGTTGCTTTTGCTGCGGGAGCACTACCTTTATCTGTTGCACCAGAAGCAGGTGCGGCTGCTCCTGTAGCTGCTTCGCCAGTGCCTTCGGCACCTTCGACAGGTGCCGCTTCAGCCACAACTGGTTCTTCTTCTATTACTTCGCGTATTTCACTCACTTTGGCAACAATATCATCTGGCTCATTTAAGATTTCCACTTTGTCCGAAACAATCAGGTCACGGAAATGAATAGCATCGTCAATTTCTTCTAATTTAGACAAATCTACTTCGATAAAATCAGGAATGTCATTGGGCAAGCATTCAATTTCTGCTTCCATATGAGATTCAACAAGTTGACCACCTTTAATCACACCTCCAGCTGTACCCACGAATTTCAGCGGCACCACAATTGTAATTTTATGATCCAGTCTTACTTTATAAAATTCGACATTGAGTATTTTATTGCTGGCTGCATGACGCTGCACGTGGCGAATTAGAGCACTAGTGGCTTTACCACTGCCAAAATCTAACTCAACAATATGAGAGAGCGCTGCTGCAGGCAAATGCTTAAACTCTTTTTCGTCAACCTGCAGATTTTTAGAAGTTTCACCCTGTCCATAAATTGTGGCCGGAATTTTTGCTTCCCGACGCAATTGATTAGGCGTACCTACTTCTCTTTCTTTAACTTTGATCTTAATCTTTTCCATATAATTTAGTGTTCGTCTCGTCTTTAGCTTTTATTTCTATTGTAATCTTTTGCCTACCGGCCCCGATATTCGTTAACCAAGCTGGGGCGCAAGGATTCGAACCTCGGAATGGCTGGACCAAAACCAGCTGCCTTACCACTTGGCGACGCCCCAATTGCGCTGCCCAATTGTGCGCCCAAATTATGCGCAGGAATAGCCATTCTATTGAAGTAGTGGCTATTCTGTCAATTTGCATTAAGCGTTCTGCTAAGCGCTATATTAGGCGAAAGTCTAAAGAGCCTGCGCTTGCTGATTGATAAGTGACTGAGCAAAATCCAAAGCGACTGCTTCATTACCATTGCCACTAGCCATAGCAGCTAATGCTTTAACCCTCTCTTGTCCTAGCAGAACTTTTATTGTTACGTTTGTATTTTCTTTGCTTTGCTGTTTTTCAATAAACAAATGGTTGTTAGCCGCCGCAGCAATTATAGGTTGATGGGTTATGCATAAAATTTGGCGCATTTGAGCAAGCCCGGCTAATTTATCCCGCACGGCTTGCACTATGCGCCCACTTAAGCCTGTGTCTATTTCATCGAAAATGACAGTGGGCGGATCATTTAAGCCAGCAACAATAGATTTTAAAGCTAACATTATTCTTGAAAGTTCACCGCCTGAAGCGATTTTGGCCAAAGGCAAAAGAGGTTGTCCCGGATTGGGTGCAATGGCGAATTCAATGCGATCAAATCCACTTGGTCCGATTTCAGATAATTTCTCAAAAACGACTTCAAATTGACAATTCTCCATGCCTAATGTTGCTAATTCATTCTTCATTTCAGTAGCTAATTTTTTAGCTGAGGCAAATCGATTTTTATTTGCTGCAATAGCAAGATCCTCTAATTTCTTGTTAATTGATTGAAGCTGCAATTCTAATTTGTTGGTTTTAACGGCTATATTTTCCAGTTCCTCTGTTTCTCTTTGGAGAGCTTCTAAGCTGTTTAGGACTTGTTCTAAAGTGGATCCGTATTTACGTTTAATGGTAGCCAATTGGGCCAAGCGGGCTTCTATTTCTTGTAAGGCTTGCGCATCGGTATCCAGGCTATCCTTATAATGCCGTAGTTTGAATTGAGCATCTTCAAGTAATGCCAGGGCATTGTTCAGCGTTTCTCTGATTGGCTCAAGGTTATTATCAAAATTAATTGATTTCTCAAGACTGCTTAAGGCTAATTGCAAACTATCAATTGCGCCAGTATTGAAGCCGACTTCAGATGAGATTGCCTCGCCGCCAATTAAAGCCTGGTAAGCGTTGTGTGCAGCTAATTCTAGTTGGGCAATATTAGTGAGCACCATTTGTTTTTTTTCTAATTGTTCGTCTTCATCAATTTCTTTGATGCTTGCTGCTTGTAGCTCGTCGAGCTGGAACTTGGCAAATTCAAGTTTTTTGACACGCTGCTCTTCAGACATTTGCATTTGCTCCCATTCTTTTTTCAAATGCAGTCTTTGTTCATACAGTTGCTCTATTTGCACGAGAATATTATTGTGGATAGGCTCGGCAAGACTGTCGAGAATGTCTAATTGTGCTTGAGCGGAAAGCAAAGTACGGGCTTCGTGTTGAGCATGCACATGAATAAGTAATTGCTTTAGCTCATTTATGCTGGCTTGATTAGTGAGAATAGAATTGATGCGAAAACGAGAACCGGTTTTATTTATCTCACGTGTAATTGTTAATTCGCTAGGCACATTGCCATTTTGTTCGTTTTGAATCTCTGATTCATCCAGCAATTCATTTTTTCTGAGCCAGGCAATTACCGCTGGTTTGGTGGCAAATATAGCTTCGATTATTGCCTTTTCAGTACCAATACGAATAAAGCCAGGTCCCGCTTTTTCGCCCAGCAATATATTTAAGGCATCAATTAAAATGGATTTGCCTGCTCCGGTCTCACCGGTAAGAACGTTAAGCCCGATGGTACAGATCATTTCAAGATCTTCAATGAGGGCAAAGTTTTTTATACGTAGGCTTTGCAGCATCAGTAACCTATTTTGATTGATAGCTGACGCCAGTTATTATAACTCCTAAATTTCTGAAAATAATATTTGGTTAGCTGGGTACCAGCAAAGTAAAGCTAAGAGTTTAGTTTTATCATACTCAATTTGTTTTGAACTCAAGAAACAGTATCAGCGCTGATCAATAAGCAAGTTCGACCGATAGAAGACCCGAGTTTGGATTTGCAGCAGCAATATATCAAATTAAAATAGCAAACAAGCCATAATCTACATTTATTAGTAAAAACAGAAAATCATGGTGTAAGTAGGAGTTTCATTTCAATTGGTGGCGTTTTTGGGGGTCAGGTCATAAATTAGTAGATAAATATAGAAAAAACAAAAAAATCCGAAGCGACCACTAAGAGTTCATGGTCGCCCCGGACTCAGCAACGGCAATTAGCGATCAGCTAAATTCTCTTCCGCCGCCATTTGTTTATCCAGAACCCCAGCAAGGCTCCTGAGCCGGCCATCACAACGAGGGCAGCCTGCCAGAAAGGTTCTAGGTTATCTGTTAACAAGAAGCAGGCTGTCCAGGTCGAGAAGCCGAACAGAATTCCCAGGCAGATCCACCGTTCGGAACGCTCTAAATCCGCCTCTTTCTTCCATTGCTGCAATTCGGCGACTTCGTTCTGAAGCGCCTCGATGCGGGGGTCGCCGGGGAGTGCGTCTGGAGATTTTTCTGATTTATCCCCCTCCATATGTAATTGTTCCTTGTATTTGAATTGCGAGGCGGGTAACCACCGATGTTTGGTTTTGTCGCTGGCTAGAAACCCCTAAACAGCGCCTCAGGGTTGACGACCAGCTTGCCCTCAGCATCAAAGTTGAATCCGTAGGGCAGCACTCCCGTGCGCTTGTTAGAGGACGCAGCGCGGAGTTGTTCAACAATCAACTGCAGAGAATGGGCCATACACAAGGATTGTTCAGCCTCGGACCGTGTCACCCGGCGAGACAGCTCTCCCACTGGCAAAGCCGAGACGACGGCTTCCCAATCAATGACAGGTCGATTTTGGCAGTCAAGGCTAAACCAGGTCGGCACCGTGCTTGTGACCTTGTTCTCGCCAGCCTTTCGCAAGCGAGTTGCCATACCCTGTAAAAAGTGGGCCAATTGTCCCGACAGTTTAGGTAAAAGCTGGGGCGTAAACGCCTCAGGGGCCCGAGTAATCACATCCTCAAATCCTTCGCCCGGCCGGGCATCCACCCAGTGGCCATTGATTAGAAAGCGCAGCCCCCTCTTCAGGGGCAGTCTCGCCTCATCAGCAAGTCTCTTAAGCAGCGTGGTTGCCTGTGTGGCGGACGGGCGTCTGCTGGCATAGGGGATGATCATACCAGCGCTGAGCAACGGTTGTTCATGGTAGGAACCGATGAAGAAATGATGATCGGTGAGGAACGCCAATACCGGCAGCGCCACCCTGAGACGTTCGCGGATTGCGAGCAGTTTTTGGCTGACCTTCTGGATATAATCCTCCTGTCCGCTGAAGCAAAGGTCGCCTGCCACCGGAACGATCTGATAGCCAACCTGCAGATCGCTACAAGGCTCTCTGACAAGGCGAACAAGAGCCTGGTGATTTGGGCCGTAATCGATAAATACGAGCACCTGATCCTTAAGGATAGCAGCGTGGCGCAGACCGGGATGAAGAATCAGACGTGTGGGATCCATGAGGCGATGCAAAGCCTGCACCGCCCGCTCCGCGACGGGAACAACCCGGTCGGAGAGACGAACCGAGGCGCTGCCACGCTTGGTCGAGGAAACAGACATAACGGACACTCCTTCTGTGAGGTATGGGAAAAGCTGGGATCGGGCCTGGGTTGGAGAGCAATTTTGTAAGGGGCGCCGTGGCGCGCGGACGGCTTGGTGCAGACGTAATAGCCGGGATGGTCTTTTTCGAATTAGCTTCGACAAGTGTTATCCCGGCGCAGGTTGTGGTGGGGAGAGAAAAGCCTCAAGTGCGGTCATCCGTGTCCTCGACGTCGTCCGGGACTCCCGGGTAGATGTCGTCGAAACCTTCGTATCCGTCCCGTTCGCCGCATTCGTCCCATTGCTCCAGATGCTCCGGAATCGCTGGGTTCTCGGCGATTTGCCCGGACTCAACCGACGGAGGTGTCTTGCCGCGAAACTGGAAAACGCACCGCAGTCCCAGGTCTGGACGATCGAAGAGAATTGAGCCTGCCGGCAATTCATCGTTCGCCCCTGTTTCAAACACATACGCCCCTGGGAGGATTTGGCTAGGCGTCCAGCTCCTCGTCTCTGCCTCCATGACCCTGAACGCGTCGGCAGCCAGTGTCATCACGGTTGGCAGGTCGGGCTCCCGCACCTTATTGATTCGGGCGCGGATATCTCTGGGATTGTAGATTTTTCCTCGGTTGCCTTCATCCGAATCAGGGTCGACGAGCACGACCAATACCCCGTCATCTTGTGGATTGGCTGGCGGATTACTCTTGAAAAAAGCATGCCTGTAGACAATACGCCCGCAAGACCGGTGCTTTGCAAGAAGCAGTATGGCCTGTGCAGCCAACTCGCGATCAGAAACGTGGAGCTCTCGGGAGATATGAGTTTGAGTCTGGGACGCGGTCAGGGTCATCGGTCAGGATCCTTTCGCAGAAGGAACTGTCTTGGATGGTGTGAAACTTCTGAGCTCGCCATTTCCAGTGCTGGAGCAAATCAAGCAACCCTGCCGAGTACTGAGTATCCACATGCCGCCTTTAAAGGTGACCGGGCTTCTTGTTACTCAGAGGGTGAAAGGGTTATCTAAAATTCGCTCAGCAAAGGAAAAGGTAGGTTCACTGTAAGTTATAAAATCTGTTTGACATCTTGCAAGCATTTATGATGATTTGTGCATAAGGTCCTGAGGTAATTGTATAGACAATTTCAAACTGAACTAAGCGAATTGCCAATCCAATTAGAGGTCTGAATAGCTAAACAGGGTCGCCGCGTTATTACTAATTTAGACATTAAAGATAAGAAAGATCGCTCCGCTACCTCGCGCGAACTAACGCTAGTCCCTATCTTGGCATGAGACTTGGTAGCAAAGCGCCTCGACTCATACCGCCAATCGGTCTGGTTCATTACTATGATTACCCTATAGACAATTGCGCTTTCTCAGTTTGATTTAAACAGCAGCGAGAGCATGAATGCTCACTTGGGCCGCTAACTGTTTAGCTATGGCAATAAAGCCCTGCGAGACAGGATGATTTGGATCGGCTGCAACGATCGGCTTGCCTTGGTCACCGCCTACGCGAATAGCCGGATCAAGTGGAATTTCGCCTAGAAAAGGAACTCCTGTTTCTTCCGCCAATTTTTTACCGCCGCCATGGCCAAAAATATCTACACGCTGAGAAGCCTCAGTGGTGCCAGGTAATTGAAAATAACTCATATTTTCTACAAAACCAAATATAGGCACATTCATTTGTTTGAACATAGCCAAGCCTTTGCGCCCATCTAAAAGAGCAACGTCTTGCGGCGTAGTAACGATAACACCACCCGCTAATTGTGTTGCTTGCACCATGGTTAATTGGGCATCGCCAGTCCCTGGCGGCATATCGACTATTAGATAATCGAGTTCGCCCCAATCAACATCGCGCAAAAATTGTCTAATGGCTTTGTCTAACATAGGACCACGCCAGATAATTGGTGTTTCTTTAGCCACAAAAAATGCCATCGAAATGCATTTCACGCCATAATTTTCTATTGGTTCAAGGCGATTATCTTTTGCTTGTGGCTGCTGCTTATCAACACCAAGCATAAGCGGGACATTAGGACCAGTAATGTCAGCATCCAAGAGTCCGACTTTGGAGCCAAGATGAGCCAATGCTACAGCAATATTTACAGCTACTGTAGTTTTGCCAACGCCACCTTTGCCAGAAGTGACAGCAATAATATTTTTTATGCCCGGCACAGTTTCTTTGCCCTGTGGTTGTCGGCGTTGATTAGCGACATTGGCAGTTGATTCCATCTCTATTTCAGTTACTCCTGGTATGGCATGTAATGCTTCCTTGCAATCAGCTTCGATTTTTTCTTTAAGAGGACATGCCGGTGTAGTGAGTGTGAGTTTGAAATAAATCTTGCCTTTTTCGATTTTTATATCTGAGACCATGCCCAGACTGACAATATCTTGATGCAAATCAGGGTCCATCACTTTTGAAAGTGCTGCTGTTACTTGATCTTTAGTGATTTCGTCTTGCTTTATCCCGAACATATTATATGCGCTGCCTCGTCTGCGTTTCACTTGCCTCAACGCGCGTATAGACGCTCGCTTTGCGGACGGCTCCTCGCCGTCCTTCGCTCACTGTATCTCGTTCTAAACTTATCATATGCGCTGCCTCGTACGCGCGTGCCCCCTTCGTTCCACTTTGTTAGAAAATGCCTAATTGCATTTTGGCTTCTTCACTAGCCATTTGTCTTGGGTCCCAGCGGGGAGTCCAGACTAATTCTACTTTTGGCTCTTTCACCCAGGGCAATTTTTTCAAAGCCTGGTGCACTTGCCCTTGAATTACTGCACCTAATGGGCAAGCGGGACTGGTCAAAGTCATTTTGACCGTAACATTGCCTTCATTGATATCAACACCATAAACAAGTCCTAGATCAACTATGTTTACGCCTAATTCTGGGTCTATTACAGTCTTTAAGTTTTCGGTGACAACATCTTCTTGCAAAGTGGACATGGCAGGCATTCACCTCGATATTGAGCCAATTTCAATCATTGTTCAAAGCGGAATTTCTATAATTCCTGAGACAAATATGTCATAAAACGTCATTGAACTACAGAAGTATATTGAACATTTAAGCAAACATTCGGCTGGCTTCCCGGGCGCGGGTGTAGTAACCGCAATACTGAATATAAAGCTAGGGCTGAACTGGTAGCACAGCTATGCCCACAGTAATGGAATAAATTAATTTGGCATTGAAG
>JABDBL010000033.1 GCA_013288645.1 Candidatus Melainabacteria bacterium | reverse complement strand
TCGAGTAACTTTATTCCCATGTTGACGGTAAGTATCCACAATTCTGCCCTCAGGACTAATTTGACGTTGATCACCATTTGGCTTAACTACTCGCGATGGGGTAGTTTCGCCCGGGTTATAGTCTCTTCTCACCAATTGGCGATCATATGTTGTAGTGGAGTTATCATCTTTAGCAATCGAAAGCGTGCCGTCCCTGGCAACATTTGCTGTACCTGCCTGCCGACTATTTCTGTCCCAAACTGTTTCACTTTTTCCTTCTACTATTCTAGTGGCTTCGGTAAGTTCTTTGTCTTTGTTATACTTGAATTCAAGGCGATTATATTGGCTTCTGCCGGCACTCTCAACTTTGCCATCTGCGTTAGTTACAACTTTTCTACCATCATCAAGATGGGTAATTTCTTGGCCACCGCCGGCTAATTCTCTGGTGCGAGTGCGGGTGGCCATATCCATCCTTGATCCGTCATTACCAATAGTGTAATCGTGTCGCCCGTCTGTGCCGATATGAGCCTTACCATTGGGTTGAGTGACAAATCTTTCTGGGGCTTCGCTAGTAGTGTTGGTCTTTGAGTCCCACCTTGAACCATCAGTCCGCAGTGTAAATTCATGCTCACCGTTAGTGTCATAATAGGCACGCGAGCCATTAGAATTAAAGTTTACTTTTCCTTTGCTTCCGTCTAGATCAATCCATTTACCTTCGTTTGGTCCAGTTTGATAAGTGTATCGGCCAGTTTTTAGATCGAATGAATTGTTTTGATATTTTGCCGGCTGTCCAGTCTCGGTTGAACGCAAAATGCCGTCTTCGCCTTTTACCAACTTGTTGCCTATTTTTACCGATTCACCTTCTGAATTTAGCCCAAGTTTGATAGATGTACTTTTGCCCTCAGCATTCGGCGGATATTTAACTTTGAACTCACTCACGCCCTTTTGTGACGAGGGCAAACGTTCTATATTAGAATTGCCGGAATCAATTAGTGCTTGAATGCGATTTTCTGTGGCAGTCATATCTGTGCCCGCTCCTCGTGTTCCGGATCCGCGGCGGGTGCTATCAGTCGGATTGGAGTGGCGAAATAAGTCCCTGGAACCAGGATCGCCCATTTCTTGAACAGCTTGGGATCGCAGGTTTGTTTGTGCCTGGTCTGTGCCAGGATTCCTGGTATTGTGTTGTTCAGGAGCCTCTAAATTTGGTTGCATTTGCAGCGTTTGCTCTTTCTGGTAATTGCACTCATGATGTCCAACAAGTAGCAGACTTTTATTGAAAGTAATTGTGTAGGGAGTTTTGTCTCTATAGTAAGATTGCTCTCAACATAAGCTTACTAAGCGATTGTGAGTTATTTGAGAGAAGTTCGTGAGCAATTTGTGGATTGAGGGTCCGTGGGTTAAATTAATTGTTGCTGCGCCGCTTGGCGAAACCGTTTCCAGTGTGCTAAATGAATGTCATTTATCTAGAGCACACGGATTTGTTTAATGCGTCCGGAATTTTCTTTAAAAGGTCCTTGTCCAACACTATATAATTCTATTTCTGGCACCAATGTTTCTGGGTACTCGTGCCAGGCTTCACGAAAATCGGCATTAAGCTTAAGAAGATGTTGCAGAATTGATTCCGAAAAGCGTTGTTTTAGCTGCTCATCGGGTTCTATTTCTATTTCAAATAAAAATTTTGGTCTTACCCCGCCATTGGGAGCTTCAGAAACAGATTGACAAAAGGATCGCGTAATGCGAGCTAAATCCGGGTTAGCATAAAGACTCTGCTCTAAATCTTCAGGATAAATATTTGCTCCCATGACGCTGATAGTAAAATCTCGTCGTCCGTAGACCCAGAGAAAAGGCATGCGTAAAGGGCGTTTCCTATCATTGGGTGCTAAGGAATCAATAGATTGACCTAAAGTAGATAATGTTTTTTCCATTTCGTCATAGCGCATCACTCCCCCTTCGTCATGGACGTTATAACGAATTCTAGGAGATAATAATGATGAACGTGTAATGGTGAAAATCAACTCGCGATTATCATTCACTTCTATATAATGCATGAGTGGATTATATTGAAACATCATGGGCAGCCGCGAATCGTCTCCAAATATTTTATGGCGAACTTGCTTGTTGTCTCTAGCCAGGCGGCGGATAGCTACAGAAAGAGGAGTTTCGCCAGCTATGCCAATTTCCAGGTCTGTAGCACCATAGCCACTGTAGACTTTCTCAAAGCGTTGCAGTAGATAATCGCGCAGTCCTTCGGACATGCCCTCGCCTCCAACTAAAGCGGTGAGATGATATTGGTGCAGTGGGAATTCTTCTTTCTCTGCTACGTCAATCAGTTGTTTTAGAAAGGGAGGATATCCTAAAATCAGGTAAGGATATTTAGTGCCAAAGAAAGTAAGGGTATGAAATATTTTGGCCAAATCAGGACCAGTGTTTTTAACAATGCTATTGCGCTGCAATGCTAATCCCATATTGAGCCCTGTTGCCCATGCTCCCATTGAAAAAGCGTTGATTGTGATCCATGGTTGCGATCCAAAACAATATTTGGCGAAATAGCTAATGAATAAATGACTATCATGTCGTTCTGCCGCAGTGCGCACCCAATTATAAGGTGTTCCTGTGCTTCCTGATGATTCGTCGATCATAGTGTCTTTAATAGGAATGTGACCACCGGCACAGCGAGCTTCCGCAGAAAAAATTTTGATATAGGAATTTTTGTCTGTTTCCGGAATGGACTTATCACTTGATTTTTGATCACTAATAAACTGAGCGTATGCTGGGACATTGGCCAAGGCGCGATAAAATGCTCTTCGGGCCCGAGTTTTACTGCTCCATGCCAAATATCCTGGACATAGCAATTCAAATCCCGAAATAAAAGTATCATAGTTCAGACAAATGAGACCAAGAAGAAGATCACGCGGTCCAAGAGCAATAAATTGGAGTCTTTCCCACCAGGAGGGTTTAGGTAATTCAAATTTTTTTTGATCTTTCAAGAGCTCTCCATTTTTCCAAGACGCCTTTACTATTTGCCATCGTTTCTAAGTTTTTAATCTATGATTAGTCATTGATTTTAAGCATTGGCTGATGTTAATCTAGAACATATTTACTGATTGGATTAGTGTACCAATGCGTCCGATTCTCAATTTTACTAGATAAGACTTTTTCTGCTGAGTAGCCGGTAATAATTTACGGGGGATGTCTGGAAAAATATCGACAGACAAAGATAATTTATCCGGTTTCCAAAAGTCCTTTATCACTTCAGTTTTGATTACATATGTTGAGTTGTTGTCTTCAGGCTTTTTCTTGGTAATTTTTCCAACTATCCAATAGGGCTCCTTTTGTTTACTTAATATAAGGTAGACCTCGTCTCCAACATGATATGACTTAAGGTCTGGAGCTGACTTGAAGATCCCATAACTCGTAGGAACATAACCGACGTCATATGACTTTCTATCTTCTGGCGATAAGGGGAGTGTTTTTAATACGATCTCTTGTCCGTTATAATAGGTGTCTAGCGGGGATGCTGCAAATGCTCCCATTATTGTTAGTTCAACCAAAAGAATACCGAGAATGACTGGTTTTTTATATGCCAGAAGTATCACAACAAAATAGAAACAGACAAGCAGTATCAATATATAAGATCCAAATTTTGTTGGGTCAGCAATATAGTGTGTGTTGGGCAAAAGAAGTACAGCAAAGGCAAACAGAAAAGCGGCAGCTATAAAAGCTAATACTGATAATCCTGTCATTCGCCAACTATTCCATACCCACCAGCCAATTAAATTGAAAAGACATATCAAAACGCCAAATACTAATAACATAACTGGACCGTCGGTCTGTCCAAGGCTAAAGATCAAAATAGTTATGATGAATATTGTTAGACCTATAAAGATCGAAGAAAGCACCAAATCACAGATAATGCGTGTACGTTCATTCATATTGAGCTTTTCCTATTTGCCTATTATATCTGTATCAGATGTCTGTACTTGGAGTCTGTACGAGGGTGAATTTTAATATAATAGGCCAAAAATTATTGATTGCTTAAACTAACAAACACTTTAATAACTGTTTGCCTTTAAATAAAACCATCGGTCAGAACAATTCCTTGTTGATCTGGAATATCCTTATCGTTAAATAAGCGGGATAACCATGACTTTTGCACCATCTATTGCAGATTTTTGAGACGAGGAAGCACTTCTTGTTGCCATATGGATTCAGAGGTATGTAGTAAGAAAGAAACATTGGAAATTATTCCTGCTTCGGGGTCGGATTTTGCTTGAGCTGGGACTAGATCGTGCAGATTGATTTTATTTTGATAAGATTTGGTGACAGAAAGGCTGTATTGTATACCGTGCAGGGCAGCTATTGGTCCAAGTGATTTTCTTAGTACAATTATGCGGCATTCGGGGTCATTTTCTAGAAGGGACAGCAGAGTGCCAGGGTCAAACAGGGCTTTATCTGCTACATCGACAAGCACTACCCCTGGTGCAATAGTAATGGCGGTTTTTGCTAATGACTGAGATACTTTTGTTGCATCATCATAAAGAGATATTTTTGCTTGCAGGCGGATTAAGGCAGGCTCGTTTCCACAAACAGCTTTTAGCCAATCTGTAAATAGATTTTGCTGAGCTATTTCGCGTTCTTTTGGTTTTGACACATCATAGGAGGGTAATACTGCCATACCTTTGGCGAGCAATTGGCTTATGGATGAACCTGTTACTTGAAACTGCGGTTCTCCGTCGAGTTTCGCTGCGTCATCATCTAATTCGGGGTACGAAATTCCGGCTGCTTTCATGGCAGCTGTTAAACCATCAGCATCTGGGTCGGCGATAATTGCTATTGCATCTTTAAATTCACCAATAGATACAAGAGTGCTACAAGCAGGATGTAAGCGTCTGATGGTAATGTGACAATCTACTCCTAGCAAATTGTTGAGCTTTGTAGTTGCTTCAACTACGCGTGCTTCTCTACTATTGGATGGTTCTCCATCAATGCCGTGATGATCTCTAAAAATAACTTGAAAACGTTCGAATTTTAATTTCTCTACGGCTTCTACGGTAGCAGGAGTAATGGGTGTGTCTATGAACAAAATTTTGTTGCTGCTACCAGAATAAAACGTGGCAGCTTTACGGACAAATTCCATAATAGTTTGGACATCTATGGCGGTGAATGCTTTGATAAAAAGGGTTGGCACTTTATTAATTGTCAGTCTAATCATATGAGGTATTATACTTAAGGCCCAGATGACATTTAAGAAGCCATAGCACATGATAAAAAAACTCCTGATTGTTATCCAACTTTTGCTGCTCTTTCAAACTGTTCCTGCTTTTGCGACCGACGATGATAATGACAATGAAGAACCAGACTATACTCTTAAAGGAGGAACGGTTACGTCAATGGAAGCGTATAGTGAAATGGGTAAACAAACAGCAAATTCTCTTGGTTTAGCGGCGGAGTATGCTCTTGATCAAGGGGATGTAGAAAAATCAATTAAATGGTGCAAGCTAGCGCTCGATAAAGATTACACCGATCTAGACATACACATGGCATATGCAAAGGCGCTACAAGAGAAATTTAAAAATCAAAAAGTAAAAGATCCCGACCTTCTTAATCTATGTGTCAGAGAATGGCTAATCGTTTATAGAACTGAAATCGGTCCTGAAAAGAACCCATCTTTTCACGGTATCAATCCACTTGGCCATTTTTACGAAGATGAGGATAGAAGTATCCCGGCTAGAGCTCAGATAATAGCCTTAACTGGTCGAGCCCCGAAGCCATGGGAAACAGATGCTAAATTCTTGAAATGGGTTAATCGACCTACGACTTCGGTGGCTGGCAAGATTATTAACAATAAGGACCAATAGTAAGTCTCTGCGCCAGACCGATACTATTCTATTTTTTGCTAAGCCAGCGTTTTGTAGCGATTGCCACCCTTTTACCAAATTCTTTAACGGGTGCCTGCCAAGCGCATACTTTAGTATATACATATGCAAGTAAAGGATAATTAGTCTAGCGGCTGCATATATTTTGCTCCTTCTTCTAACCTGTGAGCGTATTGGGTTGCCAATTATTCCCGTTTAGAGGTTAAACGCTCGCAAAGTAAGCACCACCGGCAATACGCCATTTTGAGCGCAGTCTAGAATCGTTAATGCCTCTCAAATGTTTACATATTCCTGTTCGGTGATGCCAGACTTAGTTTGCAGTATTAAAGTGGACAGTCTTAAGATTAGAGAAGCATCTTTAGTATATGTTTGGGGTATCATTAAAGAAGACAAACTAAGTTTGAGAATGAGTGATTAGAGCTGAGAGCTCTTAAATGTATTGCCGTTATTCGAACTGTTGTGACCAGGTGTCTATAGGAACCATGGTTAGGAACAGGTGAACGGAATGTTCGTTCTAAATTTTATTCTTTTATTGGTTGTTATAGCTGCATATGTATATTGGGCATCGCGGGTGGTACCAAGTGAAGTGCCGAGCAGTTTAATTAGCTCCGTAGCTTTTGGCATAATTGGTGGCGGTCTGATCGGTCATTTTAGACCGGATCTGATTGGCTTGTCGTTGATTGTTTGCTTATTTGTTTCAGCGTTTTTGTTGTTCGTTCCGTCTCTAATGCCTCGAGACAATTCTCGAAGGGTTTAAGACTCAGTCGGGTTATTAGTTGGTTTATGGCATTTTGAAAAATAGGAGCATTGAAAATATATGAACTGGGATCAAATTAAAGGTAATTGGAAAGAAATTCAAGGTAAGGTCAAATCTGAATGGGGCAAATTGACTGATGATGATCTAAAGCAAATTGGTGGGAAAAAAGATGAGCTTGTTGGTAAATTGCAAAAGCTTTATGGACACAACAAAGAGCAAGCAGAAAAGCATATCGATGAATTTATCAAAAAGATGTAAAACCCTTAGAATCAGGCGGTTGTTATAGACCGATCCTGGATCACTAACATTTGGAGAAAGAGACAATGAATTATACAAAAAATCTAACAGCCATTTTGCTGTTCAATAGCGGAGTAGTGTCAGCGCTTGACCAGGATGTGTCCAATATCAATGACAAGCGGTCAAGAATTGGACTCAAAGTCAACTAATGGCTACCGGTAAATTTACAGGAAGATCAATTAAAGAAGGTGAGACAATATGATTTATACACTAATATCATTGCTAGTACTTTTTTGGCTAGTAGGAATGGTCGCACATATAGGGGGCTCATTAATACATACCCTGCTAGTGCTGGCGCTGATCGTCTTTGTGTTTAACTTTATTACCGGCAAAAGCTCAAGCGCTTAGCCGCCAATAATTTCCCAATACGAGCAATGAATGTGCGTGATTTAAAGCACGCGAATATAACACTATAAGATCAGTCTTGCATCAAGTCCTGCATTGAAATTGCAAAAAAGTTTCGCAAAGCAATTATGGCAAAAAGGGTTTATTTCCGAATCAGCTCACTGCCAAAGAACACAATAATCAATAGACTCATGTACCAATGGACCCAATAAAATGAAACCAGCAGTTATTTGTGGATTACTTAGCGAACTCGAGGCCGAAGCAATCATTCTATCTCTGAAAGATGCCGGTTTTCTAAACACTGATATTTGGGTTTTAATGCCTGAGACAGATGTTCACGAGAAGTATAAGAACCACGATAAAACTCTAGACGCTGGCTACACAGGTGGCGGCACCGCGGGCTTAATAATGGCAATTCTTTGTGGTGCAGCAATTGGCACCGCTGCCGGTGGTATAACCAATGGTTTGATTGGTTTAGGAATGTCCGAACACGAAGCCAAAGCATACGAAGGTCAATTGCATGAGGGCAATATTATTCTTTCCGTGCATATCGGAAAGAGTGACGAGGCAAAGCGCGCGGAAGAGATTTTTAAGACTGCTGGTGCGCGCGATATAAAATGCACGAGTTAAGAAGCAGTAAAAAAACGCTAGAAATTCCTAATTGAAGATTACTCTTAGTGTCGCAGCGTGCATTTTTAGAGCAGATATTGGGCTGGAACTGCCTGGTTGAGGCGTGATAAAGTTTTTTGTGCTCTATCAGCTACAAATGGATTATCATCCATTGCTAAAACATTTAAGATATTGCTATCGATCTGATGATTTTCAGCAAGCGCGTATCGTATATCCGGATTGTTATCCAGAGCCAATTGCATGGTAGTTAAAGTATGTGTATTTTTATTGTCAGCTACGGCGAGCCGTACATCCACATTACAATGTTTCGCAAGGCGATGGAGAACGAAAGCAGGGGTATCAGCATGACTGGCAATATAATTGGCGTCATTTAATTCAAAAGATTCCATTGAGATAGCCATATTTTTCACCCGGTGTCTTGAACCTACAATAGGGATACCAGACCCGACAGAAATAACCGCAGCCTTCACAGAGTGTTTAGCCGCTTGCTAGGTGTTTAATAGCCTTGTCTATTCTTACAGTATAGGTGCATTCAATGCATAAAGCTAATTAATACTGTCCGAAAAGCATATGTTTATTATTACCTGTAATTATTTACTTTTACTGCTGGTTATTTCACTGAATATCAGTCAGCAGGCTGTAAAACAAAGAAATTTTCAATGCTAAGCATAGAAGACAAAGTCCTTTAGGTTGAAATATGTTTCCCTATCATTCAAATTGCTAAGGATTGATGCTCACTCAGACAAAACAGATAATTGATCCTGAGATATTAATATCTCAGGATCAAAGAGAAGAGTTTAAATTCAGTTTTTTTCGTTTTTATTGTATGCTTTCTCTGCGGCAAGCATCTGTATAGAAGGGAGACTCTTGAGAGCCTTAGATATTCGAAGTAGGGTGATCATGGAAATATTGCGTAAACCATTTTCTACAGAAGTGACATAAGTGCGGCCTAAATTAGCTCGCGAACCTAATTCTTCTTGCGATAAATATAGACTTATGCGGCGATTCCGAATTGCATCACCAAGATGTAATAAGAATGCCTCGCTCGAATGTTCTTTGTTCTTGCCCATAAAATCTTCCCTCTGTCTTCATCTTATAACTTTCTTGGGACGTTGTAGCATGAGTTTTTGGCTTGTCTGAGTGTATCTGCTGACGATCAGTGCCTACAGCCAATGCTCAGAATGGTTAATACTTTAGATGTGATGAAGATTTAAGTCTTTTTGACTATGCAAGGCTAGATGCTTTGCTTGCCCAGGCTCAAAACTGTGTTTAACGAGGATGTCTACTCTAATACTGCAAACTAAAAAGTGAGAATTAGAGTTATAATATCAATAGCAGTATTGGTCTGAGTTCTAATTAGTTTATGAATTTATCAGACGATTGCTCAAGAGTTGGACCTGAGTTATAAAGTCATGCCAATACTCTTACTTTTAGGAAAAGGCTATCCATCTGCTGTTTTAGATTCAGCAAAAAAGTAAAATAGATCTTCTATCCTTTTCCAGGGCTGAATTTAAGGCAAAATGTATGCCATCCATAATAATTATTTTTATTGTTACCTTCATGTTGTCGTATGCTTGGCACATGGTGGGAATTACGATTGGTTATCATCGCCTACTATCGCATAGATCTTTCCGTTGCCAAAAATTGATCGAATACTTTTGGGTGTTAGGAGGTTACCTTGCCTTTCAAGGATCACCAATTTGGTGGGCAGCGATGCATCGTGCCCATCATCGTTATACAGATTCGCCATTCGATCCCCATTCCCCTCGCTTGAGTGGGTGGAAATATGCATATTATGGCTGGATTAAGGAGCCGGGCTATCCTGAGCATATTAGTCCAACCATACAATGCAGAGACCTAACGAAGGATTCTCTTTACAAATGGCTGGAACAGGGTGGCGATTGGCGTAAGGCGCATAAACTCTGTTTTCGTCTCGGTATCGCCTATCGGATTGCTTTAATACTGTGTTTTGGTTGGGTAGTGGCAATTGCTGAATTTACTGCCGCGTTAATTGTGCAGCATATACCATTGCTGCTCAATGTTGTTTGCCATATACCTAAATTGGGTTACAAGAACTATTTCACACCTGATGGTAGTGTTAATGTTTGGTGGGTAGCCATGTTAACTTTTGGGGAAGGTTGGCACAATAATCATCATGCTTTTCCCGGCTCAGCGAGAAGTGGTTTAAGACGTTTTGAAATTGATCCTTCGTGGTTAACATTGCGTTTGATGAAATTGGTCGGACTAGTGAGTTGGATGCGTGAAGAGTCTATTTCATCCAAGTACAAACCAGCTATTGAGAAGACTCTTACATCTGTTGGATAACTCTGCGGAGAATATGTTAATCATTTAAAGAAAAATCTAGGATCCAAAGCACCACATGTGGTGGTATGGTGCAGGATTATCTAGAGGGTCCTTGAACTGCGAATTGGATGCCATTAAAATGGTCAGACTTTTGCACCACGAAGTGTCCTAGAGAGCATTGCTAGAGCAAATACCAAGATGGCCGAGCCGATAATCGTTGGTAGCAAAGCTACGCCTTCTAAAGACGGGCCAAAGCTGCCTAATAAATTGGCACCAATCCATCCTCCTATTATGCCGATGACAGCAGCTGTAAAAAATCCGCCAGGGATGCGCCCAGGCACAAAATATTCTGCAATCCAAGCACAGACAGCAGCGACGATAAGAAATAAAATAAAACCTATAATAGTCATAAACAATTTTTCAACCTCATGGAACTGGCGGTTCACTGGATGAGGTTAAAATAACAAACGGCTATAGCAGGATCTCAAATCTGTGTCGGTCGTCTAATGACCTTATCTAGCTGCATTATACGCCTTTTACACAGGTATTGTCCCAACTTAATCTTATTGTCCCAATTGGGCTTTGTATCATCTAAGTAGACAGAGAAGACAACCTGAATAGCACGGCCATACTACGGGTATGACGATATGAAAGATTAATCAAGCCTGGGAGTACAAGAGCTTAACTATGAGTCAAATTGTGTATTTTGGAGGATATTGATGTTCCGAGCTCTTCTTATAGCTTTAATGTCCCTGCTTTGCGGAATAGAGGCTGCATATGCTCAATTGCCGGCTAACCCAACCGGCACCTTACCTTAAGATACTGACTCGCGCAGATCAAGCTTTAACGATTCCAATTATAGTTGGCTGCCGGTAGCTCGGCCTCGCAATCAGCTCCTTTTATTTCTGCAAGGTACCAATAACGAAGCATCAATAATTCATTTATGAATGAGACGTACACTTTTTACTTCAACACAGTCTGCCGAATTGAGCTTTGATGCTGATGACATATAAATTTTATTCAGAGACAGGAAATATCTACTTAAAGTTAGCACTGCAGAGAGTGGCGTGCAAAACAATCCGATTCCAACGCGAGGTTCTATTGATAGAAGTTAGGCGAGCTTTTTCTTCTGTATTTAAAAGCAAGCCATTAGGTTTGCTTTTTCTGACCGGCATGCTTCGGTAAAATCGCGCATTGGATTACTAGGCAGATCTTTGGCTGCTTTTTTCATTTCCTCGATTGTCATTGTGGGACGATTGTAAGAATTTAGTATCTCATCTGCTACCTTCTTTGCAGCTTGTAAGACTTTGTCGTTGCTGGTCAACCTTATACGGCTTATAACTGAATACAGAGGAATTAATGTTGACGGCTTCTTGGCGACCCCATCCAATGAGTCCATATAAAGCTTTGCTGCTTCATGGATGAATTCGGAATAAAGACGTTCACGGTTTGCTATCTCTTTTTGCATCATTCGTTTACGGCTAAGGGAGTGCTGTCCGAACAAAGACAGGAAAACAGAAGCTAGACCAGAGGCACCAGATCCGATGATTGCAGTTAAGATCGTTGAATGCATGGCAACCTCCTTTATATACAGAAATAATTTTGTCTTTGGGTTTCCCTGTATATTATTGACCTGATATCGCTTTGGGTCAATAATTAGCTTACTAGTGATTCAGAATTGTTACAGACCTAAGTTATTTAGCTTTTTTACCGAACATTTTGAGCTGGTTTATTTTGATCGAAATTAAGCGAGGCTGAGTTTATACAAAAGCGCTCCCCTGTTGGGGCGGGGCCATCTGTAAATAGATGACCTAGGTGTGCACCACAACGTTTACAAATTACTTCATTACGTTCTATATCTATAGATAAATCTGGACGAATCTTAACGGAGCCTGACTGAGGTTTAGTGAAGCTAGGCCAGCCGGTTCCCGAATCGAATTTGTCTTTCGAATCGAAAAGAATGGCACCACAATTGCTGCAGACATAAGTACCATCGCGATGATTGTCCCAGTACTTGTTGCTGAAAGCTGGTTCGGTCGCACTGCACCTGGTGACTTGATATGTGTGGGGATCTAATTTACTTTTCCAGTAACTGTCCGGACGTTCTATGATTGCTTTGTCTTTACTATCAGTTTGTTTGCTGATTTTTGTTTCTTCGTGAGCAGAAGCATGCTGTGTATTAACCCAACCAGAGATGCTCGTGATTAACGCTATTGAAATTGCTATGGCTCTAATGTTCATTGCCACCTTTCTTCAAAAATATATTATCTAAAGGTTAGCATAATTAATTTGGGTATAAGTATTCTTGATTTTATTTGCCATTTCAGCGGGCTCTCTCAGTAATTCAATTATTAATGAAGAATCTTGTATTAATAAAGAATTTTTACTCCCGATAAAATGCCCGGCAATTTCCTCACAGAACAAACCTATCAAGGCGAAGTGAACTCCAAGTGAATAAAGATAATTAGACATTCTATTGTGGATACTGTTGTTAAAAGTTTTGGCCCATTCTACATTGGGTAATCTAATGATATGGTAAGTGATCGGGTAAAGTACTAAATACTTGCGCGGCGAGTTGTAGCTTCCGCGAGAAGGACAGCAACATGTCAATGACAAAAAAAATTATTATCAGCACTATTGTATCAGCACTATTGATATCCACCTTACCGTTAACCACAAGTGCCTCAGTCAACAAGACTGCCCAAGGTGGAAAGCTCAGTGCTACAAAAGGATTGAATAAATCTAAATTGCCCATTTGGAGCAGGAACATAAAAGTTCCATACCGTTCTTGGATTCCAGTTGAAAAACCGAGTGTCGTATTATTATGTGTTCACGGACTTGGATTCAGTAGTGAATCGTTCACTGAATTCGGCAGACGCATGGCAAGTCGCGGTATGGCGGTTTATGCTTTAGATGTTAGAGGCTTTGGCGAATGGATGAAACGCGAAGCTGGCAATCAGGTAGATTTCGAGGCATGTTTGTCTGATATAGAATCTGCTTTGCACATATTGCACAAAGCTTATCCGAAGGCTCCAATTTTTCTGATTGGTGAATCGATGGGAGGCGCTATTGCCTTGCGTGCTACATCTCGCTATCCAGAACTTGTGAACGGTTTAGTTTCTTCAGTTCCTTCCAGTGATCGTTATGCCAAACTTAGCTCAGAATTAGTTGTGGGAGCGCGTTACTTGGAAAATAAAGATAAGCAGATGAATATAGCTCCGGAAGTAATGAACAAAGCAACGGCTAATCCTAACTTAAGAGCAAAATGGGAAGCAGAACCCACTAATCGCTTGAAAATGACACCCAAAGAACTAAAGCAGTTCAATGAATTCATGAAAGGGAATGAAGATGCGGCAGCTTTGGTAGCAAATGTATCGGTGCTAATGTTGGCTGGATTTAAAGACAAGCTGGTAAAACCTGAAGGCACCATTAGTCTTTTCAATCAACTCTCAACTCAAGATAAATTGCTTATGGTTGTCGGCGATGGTGAGCATCTTTTACTTGAAGAAAATCAGCTAAGCGATCAGCTTGCGCAGCTGGTAATGGATTGGATCAACAATGAAGCGCACTCAAGCCGATCGGGCGTCACGGCGCATCCTTAAAACGGAATAGAAAAATGAATAAGTTAAAGAGGACAAACATGAATCTGAAAAGATCGTACATATTGAACTTGGCTGTGGTCATTTGTTTAGGATCCGTCTTGAACGGACTGCCGGTTGATTCAAGACCCATCATTAAAGATGAGGGTCAAGCGAAGTTGATGCAACAAATCAATGCCGGTCAGAAGGATAATCAATTGACCGTAAAAGAAGCAAACAAATTGCGCAAAGACTTGTCTCATGTCGCGCGTAAAAAAGCAAAAATGCTTGGCAAAACCAATCGCAAACTGAGCGAACAAGACAGGGCGGAATTAATCAGCGACTTAAATGATATTAGCAATAATATTCACAAGCTAGAATTGGAAAAGCGCGTAACATCACCGGTTAGATAATGAAGTGTTTCAAAGATTTTGCATTAGTATTTTAACCGCACTGAGTCTATGTAATAGCGCTGTATATGCGCATTACGAGAGCGAACAAGAGAAACAGATAAGTAAAAAGAAGGTGCATGATCAAACTTTTTCACAAGTTGATCCTTGGAAGCTTTTTGAATTAGCTATATCACCGGCTTACGCTAGTAGTGACGTTAGTATTGTCATTGAAGGCGTCTATAGAATCATAAAATCTGATGGTTTGCCTAACCATATCACGGGCGAATTTCCCAATGCCGGTAATCCTAATACTATTAGTGAGCAGAATTATACATTCAGGGTGTCTACTAAACCTCAATTAACTGGTGTGATGACTCCTCTAGGTCAATATCCATTTGGTGTAGCTGTAAATGGCATTCCATTTGATCCTGGCACAGCCGAATGGTGGAATAATGATCCGTTATCAGGTTGGCATTATGAGGCAATGCCATTGGGACCACGTCTGGGACTTGACCAAAATAATGCACATGTACAACCTAATGGTGCCTATCATTACCATGGAATACCAACTGGACTTTTAGACAAATTAGCAACTGCACCAAAACCGGTGCTTTTAGGTTATGCAGCAGATGGTTTTCCAATTTACGCGCCTTATAGTTATACAGATCCGATGGACCCGCATTCTGGCATGAAACAATTGAACTCAAGCTACAGAGTAAAAGGTGGCTCGAGGAGCGACGGTCCCGGTGGTGAATATGATGGAACATTTACTGAAGATTATGAATATGTGCGTGGACGTGGTGACCTTGATGATTCCAATGGCCGATTTGGAATAACAACCGAATTTCCCAAGGGTACTTATTATTACGTTATCACTCAAACATTCCCATTTATTCCGCGAAGTTTTAAAGGAACGCCCGATTCAAGTTTTAGACGTAGAGGTGGCCCCTCGCGCACCGGATACGGTGGCAGACAAGGATACGGACCACCGGGTGGCAGACAAGGATACGGACCACCGGGTGGCAGACAAGGATACGGACCACCGGGTGGCAGACAAGGATACGAACCACCGGATGGTGGACAAGGATATGGGCTACCGGGTGGTGGACAAGGATATGGGCCTCCCGGAGGTAGACAAGGTTACGGACCACCGGGTGGTGGACAAGGATATGGACCTCCAGGAGGCGGACAAGGACATGGTCCGCCGGGTGGTGGCCAAGGATATGGACTTCCAGATAACGATCAGTGATTCAGACCATCTGATGACATATAAAAACAGACCATTAAAAAGTAGCACTCTACAGGTATGATAAACGAGTGATACCATATTTAGTGACAGTCTTATTAACTCATTCACTGATTGAACAGATCTGATTTAGTTGAATAAGCAATGCGCTGTTCTAAAGTATATTGTGCATGAATAGTTGCTATACCAACTAATCCACTGATGAATGATAAGAGCAGTCTTATTTGTCCAAATATTTCGAACAGAAAGTGAGTTTTCGGCAAAAGACCAATTAAATGATTGGCGACTCCAGAAACTAATGCTCTAGGGACTGTAAACAACCAGATAAGAATATTACCCCATAATAAGGCGTTGATATATCGCGAAGATATTATTGTTCTTTTTACCGGAATACTAGCAATTGCCATAGCGATATAGACCTCACAATTTTTGTAAAATAAAACAGCGCCACTGATAAATACATTAAGCGTAAAACGTGAGATTTATGTGAGCGCGAGGAAAAATTTACATTAAGGAGAAGTAAGAGATTAGCTGGATAGATAAATTATCAAAGTTTATTGTAAACTTCCTCGGGACTCGAAGATATCTCTTCTTTATCAAGTTCGGCTTTAGGTAAAAACCTGAGGAAACGTTGTTGAAAATCATCCACATAGGTAAAGACCACTGGAACAACAATAAGTGTTAGAAGTGTGGAAGTAATCAACCCACCAACCACGCATATTGCCATTGGTGCTCGAGCTTCCGAACCAGCACCGATGCCCAGGGCAATGGGTAACATACCAGCAATCATAGCGACCGTGGTCATAAGAATGGGACGCATACGAGCTTCTCCTGATTCAACAATAGCCTGATAACGATGCTTGCCCTCTTTCATGGCCATGAGACAATATTCAACTAACAGAATTGAATTTTTTGTCACCAATCCCATTAACATTACAATACCGATTAAGGCATAAAATCCTAACGATTGGTGTGATACTACCAGTGCCATCAAAGCACCGCCAAGAGCAAGAGGTAAAGACATCATAATCGTGAGCGGATGCAAATAGCCCTCAAATAAAAGCACGAGCACAGCGTATATTAAAAGAATTGCTGCTACTAATGCGCTGGCAAAACCGCTAAATATATCTCTTTGAATTTCGACATCACCAGAGAGATTATCGGCAATGCTACTAGGCAAAGCTCGATATGAAGGCAACTTATGGACCAAAGACAATGCTTCTCCCAAAGGCAAATCGGGAGATAAACTAGCTTCGATCGTTACTTGACGTGCTCTATCAAGTCTATCTATTTGTGCTGGTCCACTCCCCATCTCTACTTCAGCTACTGAGCTCAGGGGTACTAAGCGCCCAGCTTTACCAGATACACGCAGGTTTCTGATTGTTTCTAAATCTTGACGGTAACTAGGATCCAATCGTACGCATATATTTATCTGTCTATCACTCAAATTAAACTTGGGCAAATTGGCCTCGATATCACCTAAGGTTGCAATCATGGCCGTATAAGCAATTGCCTGAATCGAAACACCTTGCTCAGCTGCTTTAGTAAAATCTGGTTTTACCAAAATTTCCGGTCTTTGTAAAGAAGCACTAGATACGATATCAGATATTCCTGCAATACTGCGCATTTCATTGGCTACCTTATCTGCTTCACTACTGAGTATAGTTCCATCATCACTGGTAAGAACAACTTTGAGTTTGCCAGTAATGCCACCAATACGTGTAAAAGCAAATCTTGCCCCGGGCACTTGATTTAATTCTGGACGCATAGCAATTTCAAATTGTTGTTGCGAAAGGTGGCGCTTCTCGCGCGGTACTAAGCTTATGTATATATTGGCTTTGTTTACTTCACCAGCGCTGCCACCATTACCCATGCGACCACTAGTAGGTGTGCCAATGGTGACAAAAACTTGACTTACTTCCGGTTGCACGTGTAATTTCTCATACAGTCTTTGTGTAACTGAGGTGGTGTCTGCCAGTTTGGCCCCCGGAGGCAATTCTACTGTAAGCAATGTTTCATTGCGGTCGACATTTCCGATAACTGAAGTCGGTAATGTGCGGAAAAGCAATATGCTGAAAATAAAGAAGGCTACGCCGGCACCTAGCGTCAAAGCACGATGAGCAAGCGCCCAATGCAAGAGAGTGTCATAAGTTTGCATAAGCCAACCACCGGACTTATGCTCTTGTATTGGCTTCAAAAAATAGGCAGCCATTAATGGTGTAAGCATTCTTGCTACAATGAGCGAGAATAGCACTGCTGCTGCTACTGTTAGACCGAACTGTTTAAGAAACTGACCCGGTATGCCGCCCATAAAAGCAACCGGAACAAAGACTACCACTAATGTCATAGTTGTAGCTACAACAGCTAACCCTATTTCGTCAGCTGCTTCAAGGGCCGCACGATATGGATTTTTACCCATATTTATATGACGTACTATATTTTCAATTTCCACGATCGCATCGTCTACTAAAACGCCGATTACTAAGGAAAGCCCTAATAAAGACATATTATTGAGCGTAAAACCACTAGCTTTCATAACCGCAAATGCCGGTATTAAAGATAGTGGCATAGCTAACGCAGAAATTAAAGCTGCTCGCCAATTACCTAGGAATAGCCAAATGACTATTACAGCTAGTGTTGCTCCTATGAGTAAGGAGTCTATACAAGCATGGTAAGATTCATGCACAAATCTTGCTTCACTGCGGATTTTTGCTATTTTTACATCTGGAGGCAATGTTTTTTCCAATATTGATAATCTATCATCCACCCCTTCTTCCACATCTACCATATTAGAACCAACACTGCGAACAATAGAAAAGACGACTACTGGCCTACCGTTCAGCAATGCTAGCTGGCGTTGCTCCGTGGTGCCATCGGTCACTGCTCCTAAAGTGTTCAACCTGGCAAAATGGCCATTGGCCACCATCACTTGAGTTTGAGCAAGATTATCTACAGTTTGAGCACTACCTAATGTGCGTATTGATTGTTCTTTAGCTCCAAGCTCGCCCCGTCCGCCTGGCAGGTTGGTATTCAACATGCGAATTTGTAAACTGACCATATCAGCAGAAGCACCAAGCGCATTAAGCTGGGTCGGATTAAGATTGATATTAATCTCACGATCCACACCACCAGAACGCTGTACTTGTCCGACTCCTGCTACGGAAAGGAGATTGCGAGAAATATTATTGTCTATTAGCCAGCTAAGTTCTTCTACCGATTTTTTCTCAGATGAAACAGTATAGGTAACGAAAGCACTACCGGTAAATTCTTGGCGCTCTACGATAGGCTCATCAATTTGCTGTGGCAATTGTTGGCGAATCTTTGATATTTCATTGCGCACATCATTTACTGCCCGATCGCTGTTAGTGCCCAAAACAAATTCAACTATTGTTGTAGAAATACCTTCATTTACCGTCGAACTTATATGCTTGATATTGCCTATGCCAGCTACAGCGTCTTCTACTTTGCGAGTAACTTGTGTTTCTAGTTCTGAAGGGGCAGCCCCAGATTGAGTTACTGTTACTGAAACAATGGGCAAATCAATATTGGGATTTTCATCTATACCCAATGTGGCAAAGGAAAATATTCCCATGATAGTAATAATTAGAAATAAAACAGTCGTGGGAACTGGGTTCGATATTGACCAAGCTGAGATGCGGCGAAAATCCATTTACAAATTTCCTAAATTAGCGAGCCACTGCCACATAGTCGCCATCTTTTAAGAAGCCAGCACCATCAACTACTATTTGTTCATTGTTTTGTAAACCTGAGCTAATTTGGATAAAGTTGCTGTCGCGATTACTAATGATAACTGGGCGACTTTCTACTTGATCATGATGCAGAACAAAAACAGTATGCTTTTCATCTCGGCTAATTACTGCTTGTGATGGCACTGTCAGAGCAAGATCTCTACCTATATTTATATGTCCTTCAGCATACACGCCGGGTTTTAACCCGCAATTAGCAGGCACATCGATACGCACAGTAGCAAGACGGGTGTCGGAATCAACCAATGGGCTTATTTCACGCACAGACCCTTGTATTTTTTCTTTGCCAAGTAAAGACGACTCAATGGAAACTTTCTGTCCCGGTTTAACCAAAGACAAGTCACGTTCTGGCACTTGAGCTCTCAGTTCAAGCCTATTATCACGGGCCATTAAGAACATGGTTTTGCCAGCAGTGGCCATATCACCAATGTGAACATCACGCCTTGTTATTAGACCATCTATCGGTGCTTTAATAAGGGTTTGATCTATTTGTGTTTGCAGCCGCCTTATATTACCCTTAATTTCAGCTACATTAGCACGTGCTATTTCAATGTCTTCCTTACGTCCACCGATTTTTGCCATTGATAGCCGTTCTTGCGCTTGTTTCAAAGCAAACATAGCCGCTTGCACTCTTTTTTCTGCCGCACTAACGGCTGCTTCACATACTTGAGCATTAGTTTGTCTAGTTTCCGCTTCTTGAGCACTTACTGCTCCTTCAGATCGCAAATATTCATAACGCTTCAAATTGGTGCGAGCATTTTCTAAATTAGCTCTTGCTTGAATTAAACCAGCTTCCTGGTCCCCCACATTTGCTTCTGCTTGTGAGACAGCAGCAGCAAGTCCGTTTATATCTTCTGGACGGTTAGGCTGAATGGATTTATCCACATTGGATACACTAGCCGCCAATTTTGCTCTCTCACTTTCTATTTGTGCTTGCAATTGGTCTGAATCTAAGAGTGCTAACAATTGTCCTTTTTTTACTAATAAACCTTCCTCTACTAAAACAGATCTCACTTCTAAACCACTTGCGGTAGCACCAACAGAAGCTGGATCCCAAGCTGTTATAGAGCCATGTGCGGATAAGATGCGATCTACAAGTTTTGCTACAACTGGCTGTGTTGTTACTGTTAGTACAGGACTGTGCGTATTTTGTACTATGGCTTTCTTTTGAGCAAATAGTATTGCACTTAAAGCAAGCATGGCCAAAATAGCTAGCAAAGCGATGCCACCGCGCACCAGCCAATAACGCCAAATAGGAAAGTTCAATATATTTGCTGATTCTGGAATATTGGATATTTGTGGGGGTAATATAGTAGTCTTCATGTTAGTCTAAAAAATTTTAACTTTACTGATTTGAACAACGTATACAAAACGAGCAGGCTCTACTAAATGGTTACTATTATCTTTTCGTAGAAAAATCACTTTCTTGGATAATCTTACTCTAGTATGTAAACATACTGTGGTAAGCTTGTCAATGGAAGGAGAAGTATTGTGATTGGTCGTAGAGAACGTAAGCGCGAACAAACTAAACAGGGGCTCATAAATGCTGCTGTTGAATTGTTTATGGCTAAAGGTTATGACGAAACCACAATAGATGACATTGTAGCTATTGCTGATGTAGCTAAAGTCACCTTTTACTATTATTTTAAATCTAAAGAAGAGATTATTCTGGCAATTAAAGAGAATTCTGCTCAAGAAGTCTTGAGTCGAGCTGAAACGCTTTTAACCGAACAAGTTTCTGCACCCGAAATAATCCATGCCCTTATTAATGATATGGGGCGCTGGACAGAGAAAAATTGGCGACTCTTAAAAGCTTTTGCTGCTCAAAGGTTTGGCCCTATGACGCAAAACGAAACCTGTGGCGATTCAGAAAAGCCAGTACGTTTTGTTACGCTTTTAGAACAAATAATTAAGCATGGCCAGAAGACTGGCCAATTTCGCAAAGAAATAGATCCTTCTAGAACCGCCCATTTTATGATGCTGGCATTAATGCATGAACAATTTAGCTGGATTGCCGAAGGACGCAAAAAATTGGTGCTGGCTAATAGAATGGAGAATTGTCTTGATTTTATGCTTTATGGCATAGGACGAAAAAAATAGAACAACTGTTTAGAGTCGTTCAAATTCCAGACATTAGCTAGCAATATTTAATCGTATCGTAATGAACTTTCTTTGCCGTAAGATTAAAAATTTAGTCGCTGAATTTTCATTGGTTCATACTAACAATGTACAGTTCATTTTTTATACTACAAATTTGTGAAATTCGTGCAAGGCTTAGGCCAAACACGGTGCAAATATTCTTCAAGATAGTTAGCAATATTTAGGGAGAATGGAAAATGGCAATAATTTCAAAAGAAAAACAAAGTGTTAAAGCAAATTGGCCAATCCAGAAAATTCAACAAGAAATGACGAGAATAATAGCGAGTAAAATCATCACCCGTTTAAGATTTATGGAAAATGGTAATGAGGCTTTTATAGAAAAGTTCGAAAAAATATCAGCGGAACAAGTAGCTAATGCATTTAAAAAAAGTGGTGTCAAAACCCCGCTTGATTTGGTAGAACATATGGCTGAGCGTGCGGCCAATTTGTTTGGTGCTCAAGTTCAGTATGCAGGGGATGCAAGAAGTGCAACTTTATTCAATGAGAAACCTACTGTCTGGCTGGAAGCAAAAAAGAATGCCAACATGAACGTTAAGCAAGAGCAATTAATGCATAAACATTATGAGAATTGGCAAAGAGATCTAGCATCGGCATTTGGATTTAGCGCAAAGGTAGAAATTACCAATAACGGTGATTCTAGCATCGTCACATTCACAAAAACCGCCTAATTCATACATAGTTCAATTATGATGAATCGATTTCAATGGGTACATAAGAGAACAACTAAAAAGAGTTACCTTTTAAATAATTAGGTTGGTTATTAAACAAGAACACCAGACAGCTTACTGTCTGGTGTTCTGTAATGACTTATGACCAGTCTAATAGTCAGAAGATCTAGGTTTAGGCTGTGAAATTACTACGGAAATTTCTCTGCCTTGCAGACTATGTCCATGCAATTGCTGAATTGCTGACTCAGCTTCTTGTGGTGTGGACATTTCAATGAAACCAAAACCGCGTTGTTGTCCCGTGGCCCTGTCGGTTGCAATATGTGTTTTGACGACACTGCCTGATTGAGCGAATAAACTCTCTAAATCACTTTCAGTGGTCTTATACGATAAGTTGCTTACGAATAGTTTGTTGTTATTGTTGTTGTTCATGTTGTCTCTTTGCTTGACAGCGAAAGTGCTCTAATTGGACTTTGCTGTGCTCCATTGCTTTGGAGCACTATCAGTATGGCAGGTTTTCAAGCAAGATTACGTATATTCAATAATACCGAGACTAAAGTATATATATACAAGCTTGTCGTTGCTTTTGGCTTGTCGATTGAATTGCTCAGAACTAGTCCCAGAATGCCAATTATTTCTGAACCCATAGTATTCTCAGTTATTTTTAATTATCTTCAGTTTATTTCTGCGCAGGCGATGGTCCGAAGAGTGAATCAAGAAGACCCAATTCTTTCCAGTCTTTTGCGGCAGGAATCCAAGCTTTACCATGCCGTTATGATTTTGCTTTTGTCACTTTAGCAGTCGTGGCTGTGCTTGCTTTATTGATATGTCAATTTGGTGTTTCTGAAACTTATAAAAAAGTGCTGAGCTTTTGGTTTAGAGCGCTGGTCAGTTACATGTAGCAAAAGAGTAGAATCTGACAAAGGGCAATAGAAATAGCAGACTAAGCAATTTATTCTTTAGCGAATCAGTAATTACAACTGAAGAGAATTATTGAGCAGGAAGTTTCTCTGAGGGTTTATTTGCGGAGCTAAGAATTGACCATAGGTGATCGATGCGCTGATTTAAGTCTTCGCCCGCTTTGTGATGCTCATAGGGTAGCAGCTTCTTTTCTAAGCGTTCCACCCGCTTTTCTAATGGTAATTTTTTTTGTTCGCCACCGAATATAAAGTTTTCCAGTGCTGCGGTGCGTGCCTCAACGCCTTCTATTGGTGTTGAATCAATCCCAAAAGGATTCTGATGTTTAGGGGGAGGGGTTGATTGATCATTTGTTTGCTGAGGATTCTGATTACCACGCGTGCCCCGGTCGCCCATTCCCATCATTCCACCGCCCATGCCTTGAGCAAAAATGCAAGGTGAGTTTATAGCTGATATGAGAAAGACAACAGAAAAAACGCTCGAAATACTATAGATGGTTGTCAGCAGTCGACTATTCGTTTTTTCTTGCATCGTGTTTCCCGCCTATTTCTACTATGCTGCCGACCATAGTATCAAAGTTTAGATAGTAAACAATGCCTTGAAATTTCTTTGGCTAAGTTGTTTACGAATTCTAGATAATTGTGCATTAGTGTCTTGCAAGTCACAAATTCTCCACATTGAATGTTTAATATTCTGCTTAATTTTAGACCTCTTGAATATAATGGCATGGTGGCATAGAGGGAAGTTATGATAAATTTGAAAGTTCTTTCTGGAAGAAGATGGCTGGTTGTGCTTGGTGCTGCCTTTGCAATGGCGCTCCTTAATATGAATCATACAATCCATGGTGCGATTATGAATGTTGATACGCAAGTAGCTATTAAGATGAATTCAATATTGGGTATTAATCCTATTCTTGACGAGACGCTAGCTTGGTCGAGTACTCGCCTTGGCGATGCTTTTATGTTTACTTGTTTGTCCTTGTTATTTTTTGTGCATGCTCTTCGAGGCGGGAGCCATAATGAGACTATCAAACGCTTATCTTATTGGATATGGTTAGCTATGTTATGTCTAATTATATATATGATATCTTGCGCATCTGAATATCTTATTAAGCGAAATACTCCAATCTTTAGTCTTCACCATTTTTATAATTTACAGACAAAATATGGAGTCATGCTTCACAGCTGTCCGACCAGTTCCTTTCCATCGGGACATGGACTAGCATATATCTTTTTTGCAATGATGGCTTGGCAGCAATATTTCCGAGTGAGCCTGCTTTTGTGGTGCTTAGCTTTTATCATGTTGAGTGTGCGATTGATTGTTGGTCTTCACTGGCTCAGTGACATTATGATAGGCTCTCTTTTCCTATCGACACTATTTGTGACTTTAATTGGCGATACGTCACTGAAGAATACTTATAAACTTTCTGAGCAAGCTGTTTCGCGTGTTTTTGGCATGCTATCTGACTGGCGTGATAGATGTTGCGAAGTCATTATTTAACGGCGTAATCATAGAAGAATTAGCTAACTATCTTTTTGGTGCAACCGCTGGACGTCCCATGCTTGTTGCTGAAATATAATGTTTGCCATTTTATGATACAGCTCGGTTAATTTTTTAGCAGGCGTACGCTGATTGTGCTGAGGCAAATATGCACTGTATGTGGTGCATGATGATTGATTAGAGTTTTCCCTTCTTTAGGCTCCAAAAATACTGCAGTTTTTCTCCCTTTCCTCAATGTTATAGAAACTGTAGTCTGATATCAAACAAGGGTGAATAACAAGGGTGAATAAGATGTATATCTTTTACGTTAGTATTAATCGGGCTCTACTTAGGACCCGATATGGTGGCAACTCTAGCACTTATGTCTTCTATTTTGCCTTTGCGTCCAAGATAATATAGAGTGTAAGCATATTTTTGCAGATAAGGAACTATTGCAATCGAATTAGGTCCGTTAATTTCTTCTGCTAATTGTAGAGCTTGGTCAAAATAAGGCACTGCTTCTTCATATTTATGTTCTTGACTGTAAAGAGAGCCAAGTGCAAATAGAGCGCGAGCTTCATTATCATGTTTCAAAGGTTCGTTTTTCCAAAAGGTCAGAGCACGAAGATAGAGCTGTTCTGCTTCTTGGTATTTTCCTTCTTTAATGAGGCATTTTGCCAATTTGTCTAATCGAGAATAAACTTGAGGACTTTCTGGAGATAAGGTTTTTTCTGTAATATTTAGTGCATCAGTAAAATATGATTCTGCTTCAGCCAGATGATCTTTCTCTAAACAGACACCTCCTAGACTATCGTAACTGTTAGCTAAAGATAGGTGATTATTACCCAGAACAGTTGTTTTGATGTCTAAGGCGGCATTGAAAAGTCTATTGGCAAGGTCAAGATTACCAGCTGCACGATGACAATTACCGACAGCGTCACAAGTGATTGCCCACTCAATGATCGGATCTTTCATGACCGGTGCGGCAACACCCAGCCAGCCTTGCAATGGTTCTCCTTTTTGGAACCTAACCTTTGTATTTCCTGCTCTTGCTTCATTCAACTTACCCTCAACAAGTGAAAGCATTTCTTCTGTCAGAGGCTCGGCTTTGTTGTGTGTGCCATAGGTAATGTAAAACTGGATCAATGACCCCATCGTTGGAATGCATTTGTATCTATCATTTCCTGACACTAATTCTCTGATACTAAGCTCTTCTTCTAAATAAGACTCAGCTTCATCAAAGCGCCCGCGAATCGTATATAAACGTCCAAGTTCAGCCAGGCTTTTTGCTAAACGTATATCTTTAGGATTAGAAAGTTCCGCTTGCATCATCGCTCGCTTAAGCGTTGGTTCAGCAATCCAATATTGATTAGCATCGAGGGCCGTAACACCGCGTCGTTGAAGTTCTGCCCAATTATTATCGGGCTGAGAGGAAGCTAATACTGGAGTAATTAATTGATTAAAGGAGAACGCAGAAATTAATGCAATAAGCAAATTTCGATTCCGATAATATAAGAAGTTGGTATTGATGCGAAGCGTTTGAGACATTCATTCACCTATAAATTTGATGTCTATTCAATAATTTTATCTTATTATATTGCTGATAGACTAAAATATTTAACCAAACTTATAAGTGGGTCAATTACCGGATGCTACTAAATACGGTATCATAAGTTTTGCTTTCCTATAAATAAAGTTGACTGCCGTCTTTTGACTGGATAAGAAGTGGCTGAAATCTACAGTTTATTATTTCCACCATGTAGTTCAATTTCTGACTAGTAGTAAATTAAGTGAACTGAGGTAAATGTGCACTGTTTGTGGTGCATGAGACCTGATGCTATAACCTAATGTCACATAATAGCCGAAACCGGCTTTAGATCCTCTTACCCGAAAATGATGTCATAAGTATAGATTCTTGCCGTGAAATAACATAAAGAAGAGCAGCGGTAATCTTCTATGAGCTTAGCTGCAATATTAATCAGGCTTTGCTAGGGTGACATAGTTCAGAGAGGATTGTTAGAAGGGATACAAAGACGACTGAGCCTATAACTGTGGGCAGCAATGATACTTCCCCTACAGCAGGTCCGAATTTACCTAATAAATTGGACCCCATCCATGCTCCTAGTATGCCGGTCATGCAAGCCGTGAAAAACCCGCCAGGTATGCGTTTCGGTACAAAGCGCTCGGCAATCCAAGCACAAAATGAAGCCGCCATAACAAATAAAAGAAAACCTATAATATGCATAATATAGTTCCAACCTCATAATACTGAAAACTCAATAGATGAGGTTAAGTAACAACAGATTTAGCAGTATCTTGAATCCGTGTCGGTCGTCTGAATGACCTTATCTACCACATTATACCCTTTTTGCTGTATTTACAGTCAGATTGCCTTAATTCTAGGACAGGTTGTACATCGGAGATTCAACAAGCAATAAACGTGAGGTTCTCTTGTTAACCTGCTGGCAGTTTTTGCAAATTTCACAAATCCTCCACATTCGATGATTATTATTCAACGTTTGCCCCGGTTACTATGTGTTTATTTAACTAGAAAATAAGGTAGAGACAATGAAATATTTCAATAATATGCTTTTTGGATTGATGACTGCCGGTACAGTAGCAATTTCTTTTAATGCTTCCGCCTTACAGTCTTATGCTCAATCAGAAGAGGCTGTTGATTCTGATTCAGCAGAGGTGCTTGTTATTAGCGAATTGCCCGAAACAACTAATTCGGAACATCCTAATCATGGCCCATGGCCAGAAAAACTTGGCTTGACTGATGAGCAAATGGAACAATTGGTTTCGTTGAAGTCTGAATACGCTGTGGATACTGCCAAGCAAAAGGCTGAATTAAAAGCACATATGGAAAAAATGATGTTGCTTATGACTGAGCCAAAGTTGGACAAACAAGCAGTACTTTCCTTGCATGAAAAAATAAATCAGCTTAAAACAAGTCTTTCTGAAGCGCGCGTCAATCATATGATGAGCGCGATGGAGGTGATGACGCCAAAGCAAAAAGAAGAGATGCGCCATCATATGCTTGTGCATATGCTTAGCCACCATCATTCAAGGGGAGGACCGTCTCACAAAGCCGGTGGTCATAGAGAGCACCATGCAGCATAGAAATATAGCTGGTTGACAGCAGATAATAATCCCTTCTAGTGACAATGTTGCAGGAGGGATTTTATTTTGGAATTTTTACCTATTAATTGTACGATTCGTCTTTGATGACGCCTTTAGCCCAATCAATAGCCAAAGAACATGCTCTGCAAGTGTGTAGGTACATATTCGAATTGTCCGACAAAGGAAAACAGAGTAATGCTGAAGTTGTTCAGGCATGTTTAGTGCTCACATTTGGCTGCCTCGAAGTTACTGGCAAATGTTTTGCCGAAGTTTTGGATCAGCAATGCGATCTGCGATGTTGACACTAAAATGCGATCACTCGATGCTGTCATTATTAAGATCAGTAGGATAATTCTTTTCAATAATTTAGAATCGTTTGCATGTCTCCAACAATTATGAACTTAAGCTATACAGCGATGCTGTAGCGTAGTTTACTTAATGCTCGTAAGAACCTTGTGTTGCTGATTTGCTGATCCTATTAATTAATCTTTGGCTTTATCCTGGCTGATTAACTCTCCTCCAGGAGCGTTATATTTAGCCAAAAGTGGGCAAAGTTCATTTAGTTACTAGGAAGCCCGAATCATGAAACTAATTCGTAGAAAACGCCTGCTTTGCAGGTTGCTGTTAGCAGTAATTCTATCAGCGCAATTGCTGATTAATCTTATCAGTTCTTGTCCAGAAGTTTTTGCTCAATCTGTTCCTATAGGCAGCGGTGCTCATCCATTTCCTGACACCGCGAGTGGTGTAGGAGTTTTTCTTGATCAACAACCTAACGGCCAAAGCTCGGCTCAAGTAAACTTTGCTGCTAGTCACTGTGTTGGCACTCAAAAGTTAACTACCTCTCTGGCCCAAACCTATAGAGCTGCCAATCCTAACTTTATTATCCTTGAATATTATTTAGGTGTTTTTAGTGATTCAATCGCGACAGTGCCCATAGGCAATACCTGGACAACTGATTGGCCATATGTAAGTCAGCAAACATCCTGGTTTTTGCAAGCTAATGGCGTCGACGTGCAACAAAATGGTGGCGATAGTGATTATGTAATGAATATATTGTTCAGCAATAATCAGCCTGTTACTGGCTTTCCAGGCTATTGGACGCAACAATGTATTTCCAGGGCGCGGACAAATTTAGATGATGGGGTTTTTGCTGACAGTTCCACAATCGATACCATATTTGGCAATGTTACTCCTACTCCTCCCCAACTAGCTAGTGTATCCGCCACTCAAACACAATGGATACCATCACTGGATCAATACTGGACTTTCTGTATGAATGCCCTGCACAGTCAGCCAGAGTCTTTTTATTTCCTGCCTAATTTTGGCGGATTGATTACAGGCTGGGATACAACAGATTACACTATTCCCGATGGTGGTATGAATGAAGGATTTTGCTATTGGGGAAGCGGTAATTATCTTGCTCTTTCTGATTGGCAATTAGACATGAATCGCGTGCTTAATTTAAATTCCCTCGGGAAAATAATGATGTACCAAACATATCCTAGTGCTTCAGCAAGTAGTTTTAACGAAGACGTCTGGTTTGCTGTAGGGTCATATATGCTAACCAAGGGGCATCATACGTATATCAATCTTCCTCTAGGTCTAGAATGTGATTGGTATCCGCAGTACAATGCCGGTTATAATCTAGGGGCTTATCAATCAGAGCCTAGTTCTAGCGGTGTTCAGAACTATTACAATTCTAACTGGGGAGTTTACCAGCGCTATTATGCTAATGGTTTTGTTTTAGTAAATCCACGTTCGCAAGCAGTAGCCATCAATAATTTGGGTGCGACTTATCAATTGGAAGTTGCTTCAGGTGGAG
>JABDBL010000032.1:419-29947 GCA_013288645.1 Candidatus Melainabacteria bacterium | reverse complement strand
CGACAAAATATTTAAGCAGGTTTATTTGTGCGGTAAGCCAGAACACCAATTGATAACTATTGGTAATACGGATAAACATGGCACGAAGATAACATTTTGGCCAGACCATGAAATATTTTACGAAGTTGACGAAAATCAAGAGCGCAAAACAATCTCTTTTGAATGGGATGTTTTGGTTACACGGTTGAGAGAAATGTCCTTTCTTAACAAGGGATTATCCATAACCCTTACTGATAATCGTGACGCCCATAAAGAAGAACGTTTTTGCTATGAAAGCGGTATAGCCAACTATGTTGAATATTTAAATGGTGAACGTGCTCCTTTGCACAAACCCCCAATTTATTTTGAACAAACGATGGAAGGGGTAATGGTGGAATGTGCTTTACAATGGACAGACTCATGTATTAAAACTATTAACACTTTTGTCAATAATATTAATACCGCGGATGGCGGTACCCATCTAATGGGTTTTTGCAAGGCTCTAACATTAATAATCAATCGCTATGCACGTAAGCATAATTTATTGAAAGAGAACGAGGACACTTTGAGCAATGAAGATATTCAAGAAGGTTTAACAGCTGTTGTTAGCATCAAATTATCGGAGCCACAATTCGAAGGACAAACCAAAGAACGTTTGGGAAATAGCGAAGTTCAGGAAATTACTCATTCAGTCATATCTGTTAGTTTATTAAAGTGGCTAAACCATAACTCTGAGTCAGCCGAAAAAATAATTGCTAAATGCGTGAAAGCCATGAAGGCTCGAAAGAAATAATTCTTTGAAAGCCGGGTGGCGGACATTTGTACACCGTACTGGACAAATGTCCGGTTTGATGATATTATATTATCTGTCAGTAGAGGTAGTAAGTATGCCGCGGACAGAAATGAATCTAGACCATTTGGCAGATGCTCCATTTGGTGCTCAGGTTGCAACCCTGAGACAATTATTTGGCTTCAATAAAAAGGATTTTGCTGACGTTCTTGGAGTTAACGAAAAAACAATAAGACGTTGGGAAGATGGAGAAGAAGATATTCACCCGCAAAATACACATAAGCAAGCTGTTGAGGCACTGCATACGATATCAGAAAGTCTAGATGATTTATTTGAACCGGACATGATTAAAGTTTGGGCAGACAGACCTAACCCGGCATTGCAGGGTGAACGTCCGAGAGATTATGCTAAAAAGCCCGGTGGCATTTTTCTTATGGCCCATTTATTAGGCAATCTTGGTCGGTGATGGTGATATGGAAGTTAGAACTGAAGCCCTCTATTCAATTCCTACTGAACCAATAAAAGGAATATTTTACCGATATATTAGAACTAAATTTGCTAATGAACCGCTTTCTACGCATGGAGCTATGAGCAATGGTGGTCGTTATAACGTTGCCGGTTTATTTGCTGCCTTATATCTTGGTTTTGATCATCTGACATGCCAGGCAGAAGTTAGTCAGGGAATAGCAGCAGGAGTACCTTTTAAAAGAGGTGCATTCACTGTCTGGGATTACGAGACAGATTTAAGAGCCATTATCAGATTAGATAACAATGCCATATTGCAGGAAATTGGTGTTACTGAGAGTGATATTACTATTTCAGGCAATTACTGGACAGCTAGTGCTATCGGTGAACATTTACATAATCGTGGCAACGTGGAAGGATTGGTTGCCCCATCCGCTCAGTTAATGGACTATTCAATCTCTCCAAACTATCTGTGTGGTGGTTACGTCTAGGCATCGGTATCGAACGCATTGAGCCTGGTCATCCACTACAAAATGGTCGCCATGAACGCATGCATCTCACCCTCAAAAAAGAAGCTACTCGAATACGGAATGCTATGTAGAGTAGATATCGATTTGTTATAATGCCACTCAGTCCTCAGTAGAAACTCGAGAAGCTTTTGCCTGGAGGATTGATTGGCACCGACAGTAAAATTCGAAGCACAGCGCTGTTGCGACCTGAAGTTGAAGGGCTTTCGGAAATGGGCTTCCGCGGTCTTCGGAGAGTGACTATGGATATTGTCAAGTGTCCCACAACCGGCCAAATCGTTCAACTGCTGCGGGGCCAGATTTCTGGCCTACCTGCAATAGAGCTGACTGAACACATTCACGGTTGTTCGCGCTGCTCCCAGTCGCTGGAACTGCTCGGCGAGAGGGGTGTGACAGATGCGAGTTTGGCTGCCAAAGAGCCTGCCGTTCCTGTAAGCTCGCTTTCGGACACCGCGCAACCCACCCAACTGGCTTTTCTGGCGCCAGCGATGAGCTCTGATGAAATCGGCTGGCTGGCTCACTACCGAGTGCTCAAGTTGCTGGGTGAGGGTGGCATGGGTATCGTCTTGCTTGCTGAGGATACGCAACTCAAGCGAACCGTGGCCTTGAAGGTGATCAAGACTGAATACAGCAAAAACCCAGAAGTACGCCAACGCTTTCTGCGTGAGGCACGGACGATGGCCCAGGTAAAGAGCGATCACGTGGTGACAATTCACCAGGTTGGTCAAGACAACGAGATTTGCTATATTGCCATGGAGTTGCTCGAAGGCGAACCGCTCGATAGCTTGATGGAGAGAGAAACCAAGCCGGCGCTGAGCGAGACATTGCGCATTGTCCGTGAGGTTGCTGAAGCGCTTGCAGCGGCGCATGCCAAGGGTTTAATTCATCGAGACATCAAACCGGAAAATGTCTGGCTGGAAGCTCCAGCTGGGCGCGTCAAGCTCCTTGATTTTGGTCTGGCTCGCCCGCAAACGGAGAATATCAAACTGACGACCACAGGCATTGTCATTGGCACGCCGGCGTACATGGCTCCAGAACAGGCACGTGCTGAGACCCTCGACGAACGAACCGATCTGTTCGGTCTAGGCTGCCTGCTCTATGAATTGATAACCGGACGTACGCCATTTTATGGTGAGACAGTAGTGGCCATAGTGACTGCCCTTATTGAAGAAACTCCGCTGGCGCCCAGCCACTACCGTTCTGAAGTCCCGCCAGTCCTGGACGAACTGATTTTGCGTCTTTTGGCCAAAAAACCTGCCGACCGGCCACAGTCGGCTCAGGAGGTGATTGCGCAGCTGGAAGCGATTGAGGGCAAGGACATGTCTTTTGATCGGGAAGCCGCACTTTCAAGCACCGGCCGTCCCGCTTCCCCCAGCATTTGGCTGCGTTCCCGGGAAAGTGCCAATGTCCCTTCTCAATTGGGCAAACCCGACAGTTTAACTGATACGATTTCTTCTCAGGGCAGCCGTGCCCGTGAAGCCGAGCGGCGCCAGGTGACTGTGCTTGTTTGTAGCTGCGATCTGTTTGAGTCAGAGGACTACCTTGAGCATCTGGACGTCGAAGACCAGGCCAAGGTATTGCGAGCTTTTCACCATTGCTGCGAAGAAGCAGTGCACAAATCAGAAGGGACAGTTGTACAATGCAATGAGGAAGGGCTACTGGCGTGCTTTGGTTACCCGACTGCTTACGAGGACGCAGCCTGTCGCGCGGCTAGCACTGCCTTAGCTATTCTTGAAGCGCTAAGAGTGCGTGGGGAGGATGTCCGCCGTGAGCACAATGTCGAGTTGGGTTCATGGTTGGGTATCTACACAGGACCAGCTATAGTGGAGACTAAAGGGGATGATGTCTCGCTTGTTGGCGAGGCCCGAAACGTAGCCGTGCGCTTGAAGGACGTGGCTAGGTCCGGACAGGTCATTTGCAGCGAGTCCACGCATCGACTGCTTCAGGACAAATTCAATTGTCTCAGTCTAGGACAGCACAAGATCAAGAGTCTGACACAGCCAGTCACACTCTTTCAAGTGCAAGCAGTGGTTGAAACTGGCAGTGCCATTGAGGATACAGGGCGGGGCTGGCTGACGCCGCTTACCGGTCGGGACCAGGAGCTGAGTCTGCTCAAGGACCGTTGGGAGCAGGTGCAAGAGGGCATGGGCCAGGTTGTTCTGCTTATCGGTGAAGCAGGGCTGGGCAAGTCGCGCCTGGTGCACGCCATGAAGCAGCATGTGCAAGGAAAGGCGGAAGACCCTGCGCCAGGGTCGTCTCATGAGCTCCCCAGTAATGGCCACGCTGCCCAGGACTCACCCATCGTCGAGTGGTATTGCTCGCCGCATTTCCGAAACACGGGTCTTTATCCCGCCAGCAATTTCTTCGAGCGCATCCTCCATTTCGAGCACGGCGAGGCTCCGACTGCGCGGTTTGAACGGCTGGTGCACCACCTGGAGAATTACCATCTGGCGCTACCAGATGTGGTGCCTCTCTTTGCCTCACTTTTATCCCTGCCTACGTACGCCAAGTTTCCTACCCTTGGTTTGCCTCCGGTGCGAGAAAGGCAAGAAATGTTCCGGGCGCTTAAAGAGTGGCTGCGCGCTTACTCTGGCAAGCAACCGGTCCTGTTTATTGTCGAGGATCTGCACTGGCTGGACGCTTCTACCTTGGAATTCCTGGGGCAATTTCTTGCTGAGGGACTGCACGACCGGGTTCTCACCCTGCTCACTTTCCGTCCCGAATTTCGCACACCCTGGGCGGCACTCTCGCACCAGACTAGCCTCGCTCTCAACCAGCTCACCAAGCGCCAGGTTGGTGAGCTGATGCGCAAGAAGACAGGCAACAATTTGCCTAAGGCGGTAGTCGATCAGGTTTATGATCGAGCTGGCGGCGTACCGCTATTCATTGAAGAATTCACGAAAATGGTGCAAGAGTCCGGTGTGTTGGATCAGGCGAGCGATAGTGGCACGCGGACCAAGACTTTGATGGCGCGCGAGATTCCCGCTACGCTCCAGGATTTGCTCATGGCCCGCTTGGACCGTATGGAAGGTGACCGGGAGGTGGCCCAGTTGGCTGCCACCCTTGGTCGCGAGTTTAGCTATGAGCTGCTAGCCGCCGTAGCGAGCATGGACGAGTCGACACTTAACGACGAGCTGACCAAACTAGTGCAGGCAGAGATCTTATACGAGAAGGTCCGGCCGCCGCACGCTATCTATATTTTCAAGCATGCCCTTCTCGAGGATGCGTTGTACAACGCGCTGGTCAAGGGCAAGCGGCAACAATTCCACGGACGGATCGCGCAAGCTCTGGAAGCGCGATTCCCACAGACTGTGGAGACGCAGCCCGAGTTGCTCGCCCACCACTTTACCGAGGCGGGACTGATCGAAAAGTCGATCGGTTATTGGCTTGTGGCCGGGTTGCAGTCTCAGGAGCAATTTGCAAATGTCGAGGCCATCAGCCACCTTACCAAAGGTCTTGAGTTGCTCACCACGCTCGCCGAGTCGCCCGAGCGCGACGTCAATGAGTTGCTGCTGCTCAACCCACTGGGCTCGGTATATCAGGCGGCTCTGGGTTATGCTGCGCCAGAGGTTGGCCCTGCTTTTGCGCGAGCACGTGAACTCTGTAAAAGGATTGGGAAGACTTCCCAACTGTTTGCGGTCTTGTGGGGAAACTGGAGTTGGCATTTGGTGCGCGGTGATCTTCAACTGTGTAAGGGCCTTGCCGACGAAATGATGGCATTGGCGAGGGATACCCAAGATCCTGGTATAAATATGGAAGCTTCTGTTGCTCCCGCAGTGACGCTGTTTTATCGCGGCGATTTTGCTGGTTGCCGGAAACATTGTGAAGAGGCGATTGTAAACTACGAAGACCTGGAGCAATGTCGCATATGGTCCGGCAATACCGGTCAGAACTCTGCAGTGCACCTTCGTTGTTATCTGTCTCTGTCCTTGTGGCATCTTGGCTATCCAGAGCAAGCTCTTAAGATGAATGAGGAGCTGATGACCATGGCGCGCCAGATTGCGCATCCTTTCAGCTTGGCGCACGCATTGCACTTCACCGGTTGGCTCTACCAGTATTTCCAGCTGGGAGACAAACTGCAAGCGGCAGCCGTGGAAGAAATGGCAATTGCCTCCGAGCAAGGGTTTGCTCTGTGGCATGCTACGGGGACTTTCCTATCGGGGGCAGGCATGTTCTTGCAAGGTGAGCTGGAAGAAGCGCTTAAACTGCTGGAAAAAGGAGTGCAGTCGTTCCAGGCAATCGCCGCGGCCTTGACACTTCCCGCGCAATTAGGCGTCCTGGCTGAAGCCTATATAAAAGCCGGCCGATTGACGGAGGCGCGTGAAGCACTGGAAGTAGCACTGGCGCTGGCGGAAAAGCACGACGACCGCTCTCATGAGGCTGAGCTACACCGCCTCAGAGGCGAACTTGCCCTGTCGGAATCAAGCGATCAGTCCACTGCTGAGCACTGCTTCCGCCAGTCCATCGAGACGGCCCGCCGCCAACAAAGCAGGGCATGGGAGCTACGCTCTACGATAAGTCTGGCTCGACTCAGGCAACAGCAGGGCCGTCGCGACGAAGCCCGCACTGCCCTAACCACCATATACGGTGCGTACAAGAAAGGTTTCGCGAGTTCAGACCTGGTCAATGCTAAGGAGCTCTTGAAAAGTCTGGACTGAGGTCGGACAGAGATGCCCTATATATAGATTGCATGATTATAATGATAATCACAGGCTATGCTGTGTACAATTACCGGTACAGCAACACCTAAAGAGGAGTTTTAAGCCATGGATCCCACTATCTTAGGTGCCCTGATTGGGGGTGTATTGGCCACTATTGGTGGCGTTCTTGGTGGCATTGTTACTGGCTGGTTCACACTGATGGCCAATAAGCAATCACTTAGCCATGAAGCAAAAAGAGAAGAGCGAGAACGCAGTCTTGGTTTCCGACAAGAACAGCTTTCGCAATTCTATGGGCCGGTGCTAGCCTGTATGGAAGAATTGGAGGAGAGCTGGCAACTATTGTTCGAAGCAGATAAAAGTGTAGAAAGATTCTTAGAGACTCATCGAGACAAACATTCAGACAAACATCCAGCAGGCGGGTTTCTAAAGGATAAGCAAAAAGCGGTGCTTGAATACAAACAATACCTTTATGCCAGGGAAGTGGCTGTCTTCAATAAAATCAAGGAAATATTCATTTCTCATTTTGGCCTGGCTGAACCTTCAACTAAGGAGAATTACCGCACTGTGGTGAGATTCATTGAGAATCGGAACATCATCAATGTTACCGAGGGAAAATTGGACATCACTTTCACCGGCGAAGATGCTTCGGGGCTAAGAGGCAGGATTGCTTCACTGTTTCAAAACCTCATTGAGATCAATAGCCAAATCCGTAATCAGTTGGAGAACGGCGAACCAAAACCGATCACGCAACTAAGCCCTGAATGCTCTGACGCATCTTTAGCCGACAACGATGCTGGGCAATTGCTACCCCCTCTTCCCCAATATTCGTTTGAACCAGCCGCAATAGCGGGTCAACCTGAGACAAAGACAAACAACGTGCAGCCAAAAGAAAAGGCGATTGTCCCGACACAAGAAAAAGGGATTTCAGCTAGGAAGAATTGGCCAGGACGCTATACTTTGCTCACTCACAAAGCCTCCTTGGATGTGACTCTTACGGCGACCGGGCGCTCCGAAACAGATGGCTCAAACTCGACAAGTCCCGAATCAGATCAGCCAGGAATTGGACAATCGAGTCCGGAAGCTCAACCGACTAATCGTTAGTGGATTTGGCTAGCAAGAACAATGAATGAATCTGTCCGATTAATACAAAAAGAAAGGAGAGGTGGCCCAACCTCTCCTTTCTTTAACTTCTCTTGAGCATATTCAAGAAAAACTATTGGCCTATAGCAACTTTCTCCTGTCTTTTGCTTTTGGCTTTAACTTTGTTCTCTATCTCAACTAAGTTGAAATCAGCATCTGCCTGCTCCTCTACAACACTGCCGGCAAAAATTTCTTCGACAGTATTGTTTTGGTCATCCATTAATATTTGTCCGCTAACAGGAACCCCTCTTTCAGGGATACCGGCTTCTCTCATGTCCGTACTTGCATAACCAGCAGAATCACCATCGTTATTTGTTTTTGGCTTTGGTGGCAAAGATAATTGATTAGCTTCCACGACTGGGATCATTCTATTTTTGCCCTGCTGGTCAACAAAGCGGTCAAAAAGAAGTCTGCCAGATACAGCAATTTGATTGCCTTTATCCAAATATTTGCCAGCTAATTCAGCTAATTTACCCCATGTTTCTACACGATAAAAATCAGCTGTATCGCCACCACGCGCTGGTCTACCAAAACCATTTACCGCTACAGTAAAAGTTGTTTTAGTCTTTCCACTGACAAAATGCATTTGTTCGGGAGGCTTAACTAAATTCCCTACTATAGATATATTGGCTAAACTCATATTGACCTCACACCTTTTCTAGACCCTCATTCCTCAAAGCAATGCTCACCCTAGGTTGGCGACCAGAGAGCATCATTCAATGCATTGAGTAATTCAATTTTTTATTTTGAGAAATGAGGGTTATCTATTACCCTATTTATTCATGAGGGTAGATTAACATACCATACATACGTCCGTCAAGCCGTCCAAAAATTAAATCTGGGAGTTTTCATGTCAAAACCAATTTTTGTAATTGTCAGCTTAGTAGTCTTATATGGAAACATGGTAATTTGTTCTGCCCAAGCTCCTCAAATAGAACAAACTGCAAAAGAAGAAGCGACCGGACAAAGTAAAGAACCCTGGAAGGGTAAGAACTTACCGCCTGATGCTGTCGGCGACGTCAGTAACGAGATGAACAATAGCTGGCATGGTCATCTGATCAGTGCCAATTCGGTTGCTGCATGTAAGAATTACTCCCACTGTTTTGATTTTCTAAATAAGTATGAAAAAACGACTGCTCTTTCAGCAAGATCGCGAGCAAAGGGATATCTCCTTTATGCAAATGATAAGTGGTATACATTAGACAAGCACGGCAATGACCTGGCTGTAAAAGCAATACAAAAGAGTATCAAGTCCAAAGGTTTTTATGTGGCAGTAAATGGTAAGTTAAAAGGCAATATTATTATTGTCGATAATTTGGTTGAGATTATCGGTACACCCGGATGGAAAGCAAGCGCACCAACGAAACTTGATGATAGTAAGCTACATCCTGTTGATAAAGTACAAGGACATTTGTTAGACGAGTGATTATCAGTTCTTGCACGCATGAGAATTTAAGAGCGAGGTAAATAAATTTGTCCATAAGTCCTGTGCAAGAAGATGATTGGAGCCAACGCTATACCTTTAGCCAAATTTTGGCTCAAGGTGGGATGGGCATTATTTATTTGGCCGAGGATAAGGAGCGTGACAATGTTGCTTGTGTAATTAAGCAACTTATTATTCGTCCGTCCACCAAACATGAGCATGAAGAAGCCGTACGTCTGTTTAAACGTGAAGCGGAAGTTCTGAAATTTCTCAATCATCCTGGCATAGTTCGCTTAATAGATAGCCATGCTACCGAAGATGGACATTATTTTCTGGTTATGGATCTGGTGCCGGGAAAAAGTTTGGATGAGCTTTTACGTTTAAAAGGAACATTTTCTTCTCGAGCGACCGTAGAAATTGCCATTCAGTGTTGTGAAGTCTTAGAGTATTTACACAAGCGCAATCCACCAATTATTTATCGTGATCTTAAGCCGAGCAATCTAATGCTTACACCAGAAGGGCATATTATATTTATTGATTTTGGCATTGCTCGTGCTTTAATGCCTCATGCTGTCACTATGACTCGCGTAGTAACTACTGGTTATTCACCACCTGAACAATATTATGGTAAGCCGGAATTTCGCAGTGATCTTTATGCTTTAGGTGCAACGATGGGACAATTGCTCACTGGCACTAAGCCTAAGCCACTTTTGTCCTCTTCGCCAGCAAAAATCAATCCATCTGTTTTACCCTCGCTCGACAATTTAGTACGCAGGCTCACGGCTACTGCTACTAAAGACAGACCAATATCAGCTCAATACCTGCGTTATGAGCTTTACCATATATATCAGGAGATTGAGCCTGATTTTGTTATACCCGAAGAAGCTAAATTGATTGAATGGCAAAAGCAGCCAGAAGCGGAAATGCCGCTGCCTCGGAAAGAGCCCATATTTAAACGTTTATGGCAGGGGTTTTTCAATCACAGCTAAATTATATCAACGGTTATTTAATCAGCTATTTCTTCTGTAGCTTTTTTGTCAGGCAATATTTTTTACCATTAGCGGATACCTTTATATGTCCTATTATTTTGCCTTTATAAGCGATAGGGATGGTCCAGCATGGAATCGACAGGTTTTAACCGTTTTCTTACTGCCAGTAATCAATATCGCGCTAAAATACAGGACGAGCCAATAAGTGCTTCATGACAACTAACTCGTTTCGACGAGTAATTTAATAAGGTACATCAGGGTGACTGAAATACAAAATCAAAAGAAAAAGCTTAAAGTGGGGGTTTTCTTTGGCGGCAAATCTGCGGAAAAAGAAGTTTCGTTAGCTACGGGCAGATACGTCTTAAACTTGCTGGACTCTTCTAAATATGAAGCTATTCCTTTATATATGAGCTATTCTGGCTTGATTTGGAAATTGCCACCGAAGCTGGTGCTACAGAATACCACTAAAGATGTGGAAGAAAAACTAGAAGCTGCTGCTCAGCACATACGCTTTGAAGAACTGCCTGAAATAATTGATTTTGCTTTTATCGCCTTGTTAGGAAAATTTGGCGAAGACGGTGCCGTGCAGGGCGTATTAGAATTAGTAAAAATTCCTTATTCTGGTTCTGGCATTTTATCATCAGCAGTTTGTATGCACAAAGGCGTACATAAGCGTTTTTTGCGCGCCAATGGTATTACAGTTGCCGAGGACATTCCTCTCTATAGAGCCGACTATGGGAGAACGCGGACAAATGAATCAATAATAGAAGAGATAAATAACCGCTTTGGCTTTCCTGTTATCGTGAAACCAGTAGCTGAAGGTTCAAGCATTGGTGTATCTTCTGTCCGTAGCTCTGACAAATTAGCCGCAGCTCTAGAAGAAGCATTTAAATGGGACGATGAATTGCTAATTGAGGAATTTATTACAGGGCAAGAATTTATGTGTGTAATAGTAGGTGGTGAAGAGCCTGTTGCTATGCTACCTTCCGAAGTCGAATTTGCTGGCGATATTTTTACTTATGAAAATAAGTATATGCCTGGGCAAGCGGTATACCATACACCAATTCGGGCGCCGCAAGATAAAATCAAAGAAATTCAGGATATTGCCGTTAAGGTCTACCGCATGCTCAACATACAAGGTTATGGACGGGTGGATGGTTTCTTGAAAAATAAAGAAACTGTTTATATTAGCGAGCCGCACACAGGAACAATTATGGTGCCGTCCTCATATGTATTTCAGCAAGCTTCCTTGCAGGACATACCAATAAAAGCCAAAGGCGGCATAAAAGGAAAAGGCGGAGCTAAGTTCAACCCGCGCACCTTTATTTCTACGATAATCGACTTAGGCATGGCTGTGCATGCTGATAAGGTGGGGGTGTATTAATATGATGCGAGTGGGAGTTTTATTCGGTGGTTGCTCATCTGAGAAAGAAATTTCTTTAGAAAGCGGCCGTCATATCTATAACAGCTTAGACAGTAGCAAATATCAAATCATTCCTATTTATGTAAGCTATGATTTAAAATTCTATGAAGTGGCTGAGCGTCTTTTGTGGATGAACGCTACAGCGGACATAGAAAAATGTTTAGAAACAGATGCGAAACGAATTTACTTTGAAGATTTAAAAAATCTAGTTGATTTTTGTTTTTTAGGTTTACACGGCAAATATGTAGAAGATGGTGCTCTACAAGGGTTGCTTGAAATTTTGGAAATTCCTTATAACGGACCACGCATTATTGGTGCTGCAATTGGCATGGATAAAATTTTCCAGAAACAATTGCTAAGGGCGGCTGGTCTAAGCTATCCTCCTCATATAGTTGTTCGCCAAGACGAATTGGAAGAAAATATTTCCAAGATCGAAAGCACAGTAGAAAAAGAATTTAGTTTTCCTTGTGTTGTTAAACCATCTAGGGAAGGATGCAGCACCGGCATTTCTAAAGTAAACGAAAAAGGCCAATTAAAACCAGCCGTTCAAGAAGCTTTGAAATGGGACGACGTTATCATGATTGAAAAATTCATGCATATGATGGAAGTTACGTGCACTGTTATTGGCAATGAACATCCAGTAGCTCTTCTGCCCACCGAAACCCCTTTTAAAGGCGATTTTCTTACTTTGGAAGAAAAGTTCCTGCCCGGTGATGCTCAGATGATCACGCCACCCAGAGTGCCTAAAGAAGACGTCAAAAAGATGCAAGAAGACTTTGTCAAAGCATATAAAGCTATGAATTTGCGCGTATATAGTCGTATTGACGGCTTTTGGGATACTAAAGAAAGAAAGCTATATATCAACGAACCTAATACATTGCCGGGAGTCACTCCTTCAACAATGGTTTTTCATCAAGCCGCAGAGGCTGGCATGAGCCCTTCTGATTTCTTCGATAAGCTTATTGAATTATCACTTGTCGAACACGGTGTAGGTAAAAAAGAAGAAGCACTAATTTAAACAGGCTAATTAAAAAGATGGGCGAATTAAATCTAGATCCTCTTGAAAAAGCACTCAGACAATTAGAAGAAGGGCTGCGACAAGCCAAAGTCAATCCTAATGATGCATTACAACGCGATGGTGTTATTCAACGGTTCGAGTATTGTATGGATTTGTCTTGGAAAATTCTGCAGCGTTACTTTAAAGTAATAGTGGAGATAGACGAAACAAGCATTCGAACAAAGAAAGATATTTTTCGAGAAGCAGCCAGACTTAAGCTAATTACGGATGCTGAAGCTTGGATGGGACATTATGAAGCACGCAATGAAACATCGCATGTTTATAATGTCGAAATAGCTAAACAAGTTTTCGAGCGAGCGCAGATGTTTTTGCCAGATGCTAAAGCCTTGTTGGAGTCTTTGCACCATGCCACTTGATGTACGGTCTGATCATTTGGCAATGATTCAAGATATTCTTAAAAATTGCATTCCCGCGTCGCGTGTGGTGGCATTTGGTTCAAGAGTAAATGGCAGTGCTAAAGCCACCTCAGATCTTGATTTATGTATAATGGATGATAAACAAATATCATTTGAAACGTTGGCATGTCTGCGCGATGAATTTAGCCTTTCAAATTTACCCTATAAAGTAGATGTGATCGACTGGATAACAATTGCCCCCGAGTTTCAAAAAATCATTTTACAAAATTGTTTAGAAATTCAAAACGCTAATTAATATCAAATAAGTCCTTATGATCTCGACATTGATCGTGAACTTACCTTGTGGGAAATATGTAATAATCAGTGCAATATCATCCATCAAAAAGATTTGTTTGCGCTTCCCTACAGAATCGCTGGCTGTGCCAAAGAAAAACATGCTTATCAAAGAATTGAGGTTGTGAAGGGAAAAGGGTACTGGCTCGGTGGCGAACATCAAAATATCGATTCACCCCTTCCTTGGGTTCCTTCAGAAATAATTTAATGCAAGTCCACTTAACGGCATGAACCCATGCTATTTAATAGGATCCTTACTATCTATCTAATACGGGCAGAACGCTATTAGTGCAGATCAACGAGCAGGCGGCGGTGGTAGCTGGCTGTTATTCATAATGGCAGTTAGCAATTGCTGATAAATCTCGGTCATGCCACCTGGTGAGTGGGGAACAAATAAAGTATTACTTCTTGAATTAGCACCAATATCTTTTAAAGTATCAAAGAATTGTGTCATCAACACAAGTGACATCACATCCTGAGCCTTAGCGCCTTCAATACTGTGTTGAAATTGTTCAACTGATTCACGCAAGCCCTCTACGATAGCGCGTCTTTGATCTGCTATACCCCGCCCCTGTAACGCCTTTGTTTCTGCCTCAGCTTGAGCTCGTTTGACCATAAGAATTCGTTCTGCTTCACCGCGTTCATTGGCGGCCACTCTCTCTCTAGTTGCAGCATTAATTTCATTCATAGCTATTTTTACTTTAGCATCAGGGTCTATATCAGTGACTAAAGCTTTTACGATGCCATAACCAAATTGTTCCATTGTGCCGGTAAGCTCTAGTCTAACTACATCAGCTATTTCGTCCTTTTTTTCAAATACATCATCTAACTTGATTTTAGGTACTCGAGCCCTTACCGCATCAAATACAAACGATGTTATTTGGCGTTCGGCATTTTCTAATTTATAGTAAGCTTCATATACTTTGTCTGGCAGAACATAATATTGCACAGCTACTACGACATGGACAAACACATTATCTTCTGTCTTAGTCTCAACTCTTACATCTAACTGTTGCACTCTCAGATTTACAACGCCTGTAACATAATCAATCCAAGGCACTTTAAAATTCAAACCCGGCTGCGCAATGCGCAGGAATTTTCCAAAGCGTTCAATTACTGCTGACGTTTGCTGATTAACAGTGAATAGTCCTAAAAACAGAGTTAGCAGAGCAAAAACAAGAACCAAACCACCGAAGAATAAAGTAAGCATTTTTACCCCTTTTGTTTTATTTTGGTTGTTTTATAAAATCATAATCGTGTCTGAAGAATAAGTCATTATCCAGCCTGAGCTACCAGTCTTGTGTACTCTTCATACATCGAAATTGAGCGCCTCTGCAATTCTTCAGGGCTGACATCTTCTTTGTGTGTGGCAACATTCCATTGATGTCCGAAGGGATCCATCAAAGTGCCTGCTCTATCACCATAAAACTTATCTTCTACTGGTTGTATTATTTTAGCTCCAGTGTCGACGGCTCTTTTTACTGTCGCATCAACATCTTCTACATATAACAATATACTGACAGACGATCCGCCCAATGCTTTCGGACTGAAGGCAACTATGCCCGGAAATTCATCAGCAAGCATAATTACTGAGTCACCTAACTTTATTTCGCAATGGGCGATCTTGCCGTCTGGACCAGGGAGGCGCACTAATTCTTGTGCACCGAATACGGTTTTATAGAATTCAATTGCTGCGACCGCATCATGCATGATTAAATAAGGAGTGGCAGTATTTAAACCTTTTGGCAAATGATTCATTTCATACTCCTGCTATTGGTATTTAAACCAGACGCCTCATATTCTATATCATTTTTCTTAAAAATTAGCCATATTTCCAGGCGCCGAATATTCCGTATGCGGAAAGAATATCTTCTTGATTTACAACATCAATATAGATCGAGGATAACGAAATTGATTCAAAGACGGAGCCAAGCACCAATACGACAGTTGAGCTACGGAATTTCTTTTACAGGTGGAATGACATAATTGCCTTCTACGACCTCAGCAGTAGGCCAATGCATCCTAAGCATGAGTCCAAATTTGCCGGCTGGGGCAGGTAGCCAATTGCTCTCTAATTCTTTGTCGGGCGACTCTTTCTGGATGTATATATCTAAAGATCCGTCTTTATTGTATTTAAAACTAAAACGCGAACTAACTGTGTAGCGATTCAAGGGATTAGATACAAAAAAGAATTTGTCATTATACATAGTTATCGACCAAAAGCCATTAACAGGCGGAGTGTGAATCCAACACTCAGTTATCAAGAGATATTCAAAGAAATAAGCTTCCGAGTTGCAAGAATTCCAACTCTATTTTTGAATGCAAAATAATGGCAATTAATCCCCTAGGAATTGAATACCAGAATGACTAAAAGAATCAGATATGGACTTTCATTGAATAGGGTCGGCTTCATTCCAAATTAACATGAACACTCGCTCTATAAATACTGATCAGGCAAATCATTTTCCATTAGTACAACTGTATTGGCTTTGTGCTGTAAGAACTCTTGTATTTTAGCTCGGCCAGCTAATTGCGTTACTTTTTCGGTACTGTAACCGCTCGAAAAAATGCCTTCTTTCATGGCGTTTAAATTGTGAGAATTGCCCACAAGCACAATTTCATCACAAATACTGGCAGCTAGGGAACCAATTTCTTTGTGAATTTCTAAAGCTTTGTCACCCAGTTCTACAATGCCTGGAGTGATTAGAACCTTGGTGCCGGCAAATTGTTTTAAAGTATCCAGCGCTTCGCGAAATCCACTTGGATTGCTGCTATAAGTGTCATCTAAGATTGTCATTCCAGGAGCCGATTTAAGCTCTAGTCTATGAGGAATTTGTTTGACTTTGCGTATGCGTTCGATCACTTCATCTATATTTTGACCGCACGACATTGCTACAGCAATCGCGGCCAAAATATTAGAGAGATGGGCTTTACCGATAAGAGATGTTGTCACTTTGTAGTTCTTATCTTTGTAAGAAAGATCAAAGGTTGATTTGCCATTTTCGATATGCCAGCTGTTAATTGCGATGATATCTTTGCAATATTCACTAGTGTTGCCATTGAGTGAATAGCCGATTAAATATATACGTTTCTCTTGCAATGCTTTTTGAAAGCGATGCAGATTATTTTTGACCAATTCGTTGTCTAAATTGATTATACCTGTACCACCAGGACATAGAGTAGTGAGAATCTCAAACTTGGCTTGAATAGTATTTTCGATTGAACCGAATCTTTCTAAATGTTGTTCGTTGATTCCGGTTAAAACACCAATATCTGGACTAACCAACTGACAAAATTCTTTTACATCTCCGCGTTTATAGGCGCCCATTTCGCAAACAAAAAATTTATAACGTTTATTCAATTCATAGTCTATTGTTTTGAATATGCCAAACATTGTGTTGTATGACTTAGGCGTAACATGACATTTGGGAAGAATTTGACCGATGACCATTTTGCTCGATGTTTTGCCAAAGCTGCCAGTAATACCGATTACAGTCAGGTGATATTGTTCTTTTAAATGCTTGATCTTATTCTTTATCGACTGCTTGACGCGCAGACGATTTATTATTTCGTATGGCTTAATTGCAGCAAGAGCTAATATCAAACAAACATAAATATTGAACCATAAAATTGCGATTATCGCAGCCGCGACAAATATATTTACTGTGCAGAGCAAAGAAAGAGAAATGCCAATAAAAATCAAAATAGCTAACCAATATAATTGTTTGGCTTTGGCGGTCCAAACTGGTTGTTTATCGGACTCAGGTTTAAGACCCATATGTTTTGTTATCCAGCGCAAAAAACGCATAACACGATACGCTTCTAGCTGAAAAATCAATAAATAGTGTTTAAGATTCATAGTCTGCTAATTTGATACCAGAGTATTTACCGGATGCTGACTTTCTAACTCGCACATAAAGTCTTTTACTATTTCAGCTAACTCTTGTGGCGCATCCAAATGAAGATGATGACCACTGCCCCATATAATTTTTATATATGAATCTGGAATCAGCTTTTCAAAAATTTTTGATTGTTCGAAAGATAATGTTTTATCCTCACTACCCCAAATAATAAGTGTAGGTACATTTATTTTGGGTAATAGATTGAATAACTTGTAATTTACTACTTTTACCATTGTGGCTCGCAATGGACCTGCTTCTTGATAGTCGCGAGATCCAAGCTTCTTGCGGTAATTATCTATAATTTCTTCGCCTTTTTTGCCTAACGGACGTACTAACAATTTCATCGTTTTGAACCAAAGAATTTTTAGCTTAACATTAAAGCTAGGCATGTCTACTCCGCCGCTCGCAACTAAGATTAGAGCACGACAATTATTATAAGCAGTGGCCATTGTACTAATGATCCTGCCACCATGTGAATGGCCTAAGAGAACCGGTTTTTCTATTTCTAACTCTTTGATAAATCCATTTATAGTTTGTGCATAATCTTCTACGCCCCAAACAGTAGGTGGTGGATCGCTGCCACCAAAGCCGGGTAAATCAACAAGAAAGATCTGATATTTATCAGATAGCGCCTGAGCGAAAGTGTACCAGGAATCGGATCGGTCTCCCCAACCGTGAAGAACAACAATAGGCATACCACTACCATATACTTGAAAATTTATATTGAGGTTATTTACTGAGACTTGCATAGTTGTTTAGTACAGAGTTTAAATCTAATGTACTGGATGGGAACTGGCTTGCCATGGTGTCAATTCATTTTGACTGAATTCTCCTAATATTTTCCACTCTGGATGTAATTTGATGGTAAAGGCATTGTAAACACATTCCTGCATGCGCTGCAGTAGGTCTGTTACATCTTTGGACGTGGCAGTGCCTAGGTTAATAACGAAATTAGCATGCAAGGCAGAAACAGCTGCTTGACCACATGTGAGCCCCTTAGCACCGGCTTGCTCTAGCAAAAAGCCGGCACTCCTTTTGGGTTCGGGATTGACGAAAGTACTACCAGCGTTGGGAAAACCAATAGGTTGTGTTTTCAGTCTGTATTCCTCATTAGCTTTAGTTCTCGCTTCAATATCAGCTTTATTTCCGGGGTGTAATTTTAAACGTGCTGAAACTACAACTTGCGTAGCTATATCGATCTTCGATTTGCGATAAGTAAAAGATAACTCTTTTCTATTTAAAGTGATCAATTTATTTTCTTTCGAATCAAATATAATAACTGATTCGACAATATCGGCCATACAACTACTATGCGCGCCGGCGTTCATTACAACTGCACCACCTATAGTGCCGGGGATGCCAACTGAAAATTCTAGTCCTGATAAGCTTAAGCCGGCTGCATGTTTGGCTAGATGAGGTAAGCGCACTCCCGCTAATGCGTCGATCGTATCAGCCGTTATTTGCTTTATTTCAGTCATTTGAGCAGTTCTAATAACATTTCCCTTAACGCCAGCGGAAGATATTAACAAATTAGAGCCGCCGCCCAATACGTACCAAGGCTCATCTTTCTGTTCTAAACGCGTAACTAAAGATACGAGCTCTTCGACATTATGTGGCTGAAAAAGATGATCAGCCTCACCGCCAATTCTCAAGGTTGTATAGCGTGCTAACGGTTCGTTCGCATTTTCTTCCATATCTAACTACGTAACAATTGTAGTAATTCGGGTCCAATGTTGGTGATGTCACCGGCGCCTATAGTGATCACTAAATCGTTTGGTTCAAGGAAAACTTTCACTTTCGTTGCTAATTCTGATGTTGGACCAGGCACGTAGTGGCTATTAGCATTATTTACTTCCTCGCAGAATCGCTTGCTATCAATGCCAGCTATAGCACCGCCACGTGCTATATAAATGTCCGTTACTAAAAGCAAATCGCAAGCTTTAAAGGCTTCGCTAAATTCTTTCCAAAAATCTTTTAGTCTGCCTGGTTGATGAGGTTGAAATACTGCTACTACTCGACGGGCGGCAAATTTGCCTTGCGCGACATATTGTTGTGCAGCTTGCAGAAGAGCTATCACTTCTGTTGGATGGTGGGCGTAATCATCTACAACAAGAATATTCTTCGCTGTGCCTATGATTTGAAAGCGACGATCAACACCATCGAAATTAGCAAGAGATTGAGCAACTGTTTCAAAGTCTATCCCCGATTCAACGGCAGTAGCTATCGTAGCCAAAGCATTATATTGATTATGAATACCAGGTACTGATAAATTAACTGTGCCTAAGACCTTGTTTTTTCTATAGACTTTCATAAGCGAATTTGTTGCATCTGATATGTCTTTAAATTGATAGGTGGTTTTTATACCGGGGTCTTCCGTCTCTTTCTGTCTTAAGCCGTAACCGATCACCTTGCTTTTTAGGTCTGGAATAATTTTTTGGCAACCCGCATCATCGGTGCATACGATAACAGTATTAGCCTTATCAGCAAACAATTTCATAGTGTCGAGAATTTGTTCCATGCCTGCAGGGTAATTTTCTAGATGGTCAGCTTCGATATTGGTTATAACAGCAATTTCTGCTGGTAATGTTACGTGCGTGCCGTCGCTTTCATCAGCCTCAGCAATAAAGTAATCACCACCGCCAACGCGGCAATTAGACTGTAATAAGGGCAAAACACCACCTATAACAATGCTTGGATCTAAATTGCTGTCGATAAAAATCTTACCGATCATGGCAGTAGTAGTGGTTTTACCGTGGGTACCGGATATTGCTATTAATTTCTTATGCTCTGCAAGGGCAGCTAATATTTCTGATCTATGCCAAACTGGCAAATTATTTGCCCGAGCCCAATTGAGCTCGGGATTATCGCTAGTAATTGCAGTCGATACGACTATGCCCGCTGCACCACTGGCATTACTAGCAGTGTGACCGGTATAAATGAGGGCACCTGCTTTAGTCAAGTCATCGGTAATTTTATTACCTTGTTTATCCGAACCACTGACAGCTATGCCGCGGTTCAATATTAAACGGGCAAGAGCAGACATACCTATGCCACCTATGCCTATGAAGTGTAAGCGTCCATTTAATTTATCTAAATTGCATGGACCACTGCCCAAAACGCCTGCCTCAGTATATTTTTTCTCCATTGCAGTTGTTTTGGTTTCCACTGTTGTTCTCTGGCTTGAAAATATAAGATTCTAGAGGAATCGAACCCAGACAAGCTATCGCCCCAGGCTGATAACGTCCAAAATAAATATAACCTTAAAAGGCAATTAAAACAACGCTATTTATTTTTTCTTCTTGCTTACAACAACAGCATTAACCGCTTTGGCTAAGCTTGATTTGCGTCTAGCGGCAGCATTCTTATGCAAAACACCTTTGCTTACGGACATATCGATCACTTTGTAAGCATTATTTAGTGCTGTTTGAGAATCTTCTTTGTTTTTGCTAGTTGCAGCGGTGGCCACTTCGGTTCTGACTGAACGGATAGAAGTTCTCCAGCCGCGGTTATTAACCCGATTTCTTTCGGCCACTTTGACTCTTTTAATAGCTGATTTGATATTAGGCACGGCTAATTTCTCTTAAAAATATATTCAATGACAACAGCTTCGAAGTATAACATCTGCTTACTTGTACAAGCATTTACCTTCTCAATGCTTTAACTAATGTATACGTGCTGCTTTGCCTTTGTCTTATGGCTAAATCTACTAAGTCGCACACCTTGCTCAAACTACCCTAACGGGCTGGTGAGCTGCTGTGGGGTTCCTATTTTCGTGTCACATGCCAGGAAAACACATAGCGTATTTGGATAGATTCCGGTGCTCCTTTCGGCAAAGGGGGCAAGGGGGAGGCTGCTTTTAGAGCATTAAGAGCGCTTTGGTCTGCCACTTGACTACCACTCTCTTCCATAATTCTTTCATCTTCAATCTTGCCATTTTGTTTAACCGTAAACACGGCGACCACATTTCGATCTTCAAACCCTTTGACAGGCTGCCATTTACTTCCTATATATTTTTTAGCTTTTTCTACGTAATCAAGTAATACTGCTTCTGAGCAAGCTTCTTCATCAATATCTTCCGGTGTGCTGCCGTTGATAACATTTGGACTAACTGCTTGTGTGCTTAGCGCTGAATTTGTGCAAAGATAGAATATACATATTGCAGCAAAGGCAGCTCTAAGCCCTTTAGTCAAACAGTGCTCCGATAAACAATTCTGGTTCAAAATCTTGCAAATCATCAATTTTTTCGCCCAAACCAATTAGTTTAACGGGTATTTTTAACTCGTTGGCAACACCAAAGACAATACCACCTTTTGCGCTACCGTCTAGTTTGGTAAGGATAACTCCCGTAAGCGGGCATACTTCAGAAAACAAGCGAGCTTGCTGAATACCGTTTTGTCCAGTAGAAGCATCAAGTACAAGCAGAGCTTCAAAATTAGCACCGTCAGCATTTTTATCAATTACAGATTGAATCTTGCGCAATTCGGCCATTAGATTAGCCTTGTTATGCAAACGCCCAGCTGTATCTATTACTAATACATCATATTTTTCTTCTTTAGCTTTTTTTACCGCTTGATAGACTACGGCGCCTGGATCAGAGCCGCTGGCTAAGCGTAATAAGTCACAATTAGATCTTTGGGCCCAAATTTCAAGTTGAGATTCAGCGGCAGCTCTAAATGTGTCCCCAGCTGCAATCAAAACCTTTTTATTCGCACTTTGCAGTCGCCCACATAATTTACCGATGCTAGTAGTTTTACCGGTACCGTTAACCCCCACTACTAGAATGATATTCAAGACATCATCTTTAATACTTAGTTTGTGATTAGGAGCAGCAGCAAGCATTTTGCAAAATTCATCTTTGAGAAAAGACTGCACAGCATGTCCTGTCCAGTCTTTTGATTTAGAGGACTGGCGCAAATGGTCCATCAAAGTGTCCACTGTAGATAGTCCTAAATCTGCCCTAATTAATTTGTCTTCTAAATCGTCTAGGTAATCAGCATCTATAGCTATAGAACGATCGAGTAAATCTGTACTGGCAGGGATTGCTGGGCTAGCACTAATAGAGAAAACCGCTTTACTGTCGCTGCCTTTGCTCTCTTGCACTTCTGCCATAGTTGTAGCTAATTGACCAGTCGGTTGTGTCTCGGTTTCAGGCAAAACCGAATCAACCACCGCCTCTTTGGTTTTCGAAAGAGCAGATTTCAGCCTGGTGAATGTATTTCCCCAGAAGCTCTTAGATTTTTGATTGCTTTCTTGCGACATCATCTTCTCTTAATTTAATTGCTTCTTCGCTTAAATCAGCCAAAATGCCATTAATAAATTTAGCCGCTTTTTCGTCCGCAAATCGGTGACACAATTCAACTGCTTCATTGATGATTACCGCAATTGGGACATCATGCATGAAAAAAGCTTCAGCACAAGCAAGGCGCAAAATATTTAGGTCAATATTGACCATGCGGTGTACTTCCCATTTGGTGCTCGCTTGTTTAATGAAGTTGTCAATCTCTGCTTGATGCTCTATATATGTATTGATTAAACGAAAAAGAAAATCTTTTACTTCCGATTTAGTTTCACTGCGACTTTCTAAAACTAAAATAGGTATATCAAGAGCTTCGTTTATCAAATTAAAGGCTCTTTTAAGGCTGCCTAATTGATCTCTAACTTCTTCAGTATTTACCTTTACAGGTAATAGTTGGGCTATAGATCTGACGTTTGTTGGATGTTCAATTTCAATATCGGTAATTTCGCCATACGTTCTACTCAATAAACCTTCAACTTCTGCTAAATTTTCTTTAGCATAGTCATGAAGCATTGATACGGCTTTGGAGACCAATTCGTCCAGCTCTCTCTTTTCTAGCTTAGCGCTATTTTTCGGCAACTGGGACAAAAGTATTACAGCAAGCTCACGAGCTATTCGTCTAGCGCTCAAATCTTCACCTTTTTTATGCGCTGCCTCGCCTTCGTTCCACTCGGCTCAACGCGCGTACCCTGCTTCGTTTCTCTTCCGCCGCCTCGCCGGCGCCGGGCGCTCCACTTCTTCATTTTATCCTTTTTTATGCGCTGCCTTGCCTTCGTTCCACTCGGCTCAACGCGCGTACCCTGCTTCGTTTCTCTTCCGCCGCCATCGCATACTTCCTGCGGCGTAACTCATACGCCTTGTGCTTCACTCCCCCATTTTATCCTTTTATAAAAGGGATTAATGGAAACTACAGATAGCCTTACATGTTACCATGGGCTTTGTTAGCTCAGGATAGCTTAATCCTCAATTAACAGCTTGAGTTTACAGTCCAAGTACAGGGCACGCATAGTGGAATTACAAAAATGAAGATTACTGGCGGAGAAGCCTGCGGACGATCGATTGATATACCTGCCCATCCAGGTGTGCGTCCTACTGGTTCACTGATGCGAGAAGCATTATTCAATGTTCTGGGCAAATTAGTGGAAAATTCTCATTTTTTAGATTTATTTGCCGGTAGTGGATTGATAGGATTTGAGGCTCTCAGTCGTGGTGCTAGCTTTCTTACAGTAGTGGAAAAGACCCCTGCTTGTGTGGAAACTATCCGAGCCAATGCCCTTAAATTAGGTTATGAGAATAAGACCAAGATTATTCAGACTGACTTCCGTAAAGCTATAAAGAGTTTGAACGCCGATCAATTCAATATCATTTTTGCCGATCCGCCTTATATGAGCGATCACTGCAAATTAGTAACCAAGCTGGTTGCTGAAATGAAGCTGCTGAAAGTGAATGGACTTTTGATCGTAGAGCACAGTAAGGATGTTTCTGTTGAGCCTGAAGACAGAACCCTAAGACTGATTGAATGCCGCCCTTACGGACAATCAGCCTTCTCTTTCTTCGTGCAAAAAGAACCCAGAGAACCTAGAGAAAATGCGGATGCGAGGGCAAGCAGAGAGCGTGCTGAAGAAATAAAAAATTCCCCACAATCACGAGAAACCAGTAATCTTAAAGCTCCCCGCGAAAATAGAGACACCAAAGGATTTGGACATAGAGGACCGAGACCACCTAGGGAAGGTGGAGACAATATAAATTCCAGAGGCCCAAGATCTTTTAGGGATAACCGCGGACCAAGACCACCCAAAGAAGGTGAAGATAATAAAGATTCAAGAGGTCCAAGGCCTTTCGCAGATAATCGCGGTCCAAAAGCCCTTAGAGAAGATAGAGACAGAAGAAGACCAAGAGGATTTGGAAATAACCGAGGTCCCAAAAAGCCTAGAAATGATAAGCCCAACATGAATTAGAAAGTTTGCTCCCACCATAAGAAAAACTAATTTGACGGCACAAGGCACCCCCTGGTATAATATACCCTATGAAAGCAACTGCTATTAAACGCAGAAAATATCCATTCTCAGATGGTTCGATTGCTGAAATTGTGGTGTGGCAATTGCCGAATCCTACACCGGAGAGACCGCATGGATTAAAGTATAGACTCAATTATTCCTTGCCTGATGGCACAACAGCGGTTCGCTTTGATAACGAACTCGGCAAGAGCGATCATAAGCATATACAAGGAGTCGAGTATCCATACAAGTTTGAGAGTTTGGAAAAGCTTTTGGCTGATTTTAGAAAAGAAGTAAAAAAACAAGGGGGAGGCAAAATATGAGGAAGAAACGCACTATTGTGATTGGGATAGCCAGCTTTGATGATGTAATCAAAGATACCATTGAAGCTTGCAAGAAAGCAAAACGTGGTCAACCTTCTGGTCCTGTTGATATGATTGATTTTCCAGACGAGGCGACATTGTGGAGCACCTTGTCACCCAAACGTATGGAAATTTTGCGGTATCTGCGGAAGCATGGGCCTATGAGCGGGCGTCAGTTATCTAGAGAGTTAGAGCGCGATCAAAAGAACATTTATACAGACATCAAAGTGCTGTCTCGCTTAGAATTATTGAAAGTGAATGATGACAGTAAATATTTTGTTCCGTGGGATGACATAACAATTCAATTAGCGTTGGCTGCTTAATATCCAGCTCTCAGTGGGCCAAAGAAACCGGAAGCAAGTTAATATTATCTCGTTGAGCTAATTTATGCAATTTGACTTAATTATTTTCGATTGTGATGGCGTGCTGATTAATAGTGAGCCTATATCAAATCGTGTTCTGATTGAAGCTCTTGCTGAATTAGGACTGCATCTTACTTATGAAGAAGCTGTCAGCACTTTTGTTGGTAAATCCCTAACTTCTAACAGGCTATATATTGAAGAGCGCATAGGAAAGCCACTTTCAGTCGAATTTACTAATAATTTGCAAGAGCGGGTTTTAGAAGTGTTTAAGTCAGATCTATCGCCGATAGAAGGGATTCATAAAGCATTAGAACATATTGTCCAGCCGGTATGCGTAGCATCAAGTAGTAATAAAGAATGGATCCATTTAGCTTTGGAAATTGTTGGACTATTGCCCCGTTTCGAAAATGGTATTTTCAGCGCTTCGCAAGTTGAACATGGTAAACCAGCACCCGATGTTTATTTGTATGCTGCTGAGCAGATGGGTATCTCGCCATCGCGGTGTGCGGTTATAGAGGACTCACCCACCGGTGTACAAGCAGGTGCCAGCGCAGGTATGACAGTTTTTGGTTATACAGGTACTGTTGCTGCCGAAGAATTATTGCGTGCAGGAGCGCATCACATTTTTGATCGAATGGATGATTTATCTCAGTTGCTACAGGATAAAAATCTAAATTTAGTCTAGTTGTGTGGCGTTATGGTTAGATCATTTAGGGTATATTAGTAGTCAAATCCGACTCTAGTGTCCGAATACAACCTTTATCGTGGGCACGCAGTTCGACCCAATGTCGTGAAATAAACAATACCGCTAAGGCAGATCTATAGAAAAATCAAAAGAAGGCTTTCAAAAAATTATGAGTGAAGTAAGAGAGCAGGAATATCGTTCGATGCGCCAAAATGTTATTAATATGCTGGAGTCTATTCGACTTAGTTTTCCACATCTAAAGATGGAACTCGATCTTGAGCCGAAAAAGCCGGTTAATCTTTTAATGGATATTTTTAAGCAAGACGGACTCAACTTCGATATGCATCTGTATTTGGCTGATGATGCATTACATCTTGTTATCGGAAATTTCTGGTCGGAATGGTTTCCATGTACGGATCAAGAAAACATAAATAACTTTAGGGAAACTGTAAATGGTGTCATTAAGGGCACATATAGAATTGCCGATACATATCGGGGAGACAAGTGTTTAAAATCGGAGATCCAGCGTCCTGAAGAAAACACCTGGAAAACAGTATCTTCGTCTGTTCATCTTATGTTGTTCGCCCCATGGTGGAAACCAGCTACAGTATCAATTATTCAAAATAAAGACTAGTCTGTTTTTATAAATTTCTATCTCGAAAACTAAGTGTTATGTGGTGTCACTGGTTGTGGTGGCACAGGCATGCGCCCTGTGGTAGTGGTAGGATACTTTGGCCGGTAATGGTGCAAGTCTCGCCAGACTTTGGCAAAAGCATTTTTAACTTGTTGTAATTCTTTGTGGGTCAAAGTAGATTGATTCAATTGCCCATCTTGCCAGCGATTCTCTAAAACTTTTGTCAAAGCTTCATCAACTTCTTCTTGGCTGGGATTTTTCATGCTGTGGGTAACGGCTTCTGATACATCAGCTAGCATTACAATGGCTGTCTCTTTTGAATGTGGTTTAGGACCAGGATAGCGATAAAAATTTGCATCTACATTATCTACTCCATCGCGCATGCAAGCCTTATGATAAAAATAAGCCATCAAAGAAGTACCTTGATGCATTGGAATGAAATCCCTTATAGCTTTTGGTAAGCCGTGTTTTAAGGCTAACTCAATGCCATCCTTTACATGATTAAGTACCTTTTCTCTGCTCTCTTCTGGAGACAAGTCGTCATGAGGGTTTTTAGCACCTAATTGATTTTCGATAAAATATTTGGGGTCTGCTGATTTCCCCAAATCGTGATAAAGTGCTCCGGCCCTAACCAGATTTGCATCGACGCCTATTGCTCTTGCACCAGCCTCTGCTAAATTGGCTACAGCTAAACTATGTTGATATGTACCCGGGGCCTTTGTCTCCAGTTCTCTTAGCAGCGGTTGTTCAGCATTAGTAAGTTCGGCTAAACTAAAAGGGGTAAGTAAACCGAATAGATTTTCTAAAAATGGCAAACTGCCAATTGAAACGACTGCAGACGTCATGCCACCGATAAATTCAAGTACCACCAGCTTACCCAATGCACCGATACCAGAAATAGGTTGAGCAAATGCAAGGGAAGCCATAAATCCTATAGCTTGTGCAAATCCAATCACCAACCCAGTAGATACTAAGTCATGTCTTTGTTTTGAATAAGATACTATTGCTGCGTAACAGCCAGCACCAAGGGCAAAAAAATTATTCGTACTTATTGTTCCGACTACGGCTAGCAGGATAAGCAAAGGAAGTATGATTATAGAAGCAATTGAGCGTCCAAAAAAGACAGTCAGAATCAATGCTAGGGCGGGCAATGGAATAAAATGTTGAAAGTTTTTGCTTAAAGGAAATGCCCAAGCACAGACCATAATGCTGCTGGTGAATATTAACCCCAAAGTGGTTAAAGAAAATAAGTATTGGCGTTTATAAGTATAAAGGTACACTCCAACTAGAGTGCTGCTCGCCACCAAAGACAATACCAGCATGAAAATCAATGGCCAATGAACTTGGCCACTAGTTCCAGCTGCTTCTAATAACTTGATATTGTCTTGGTTAACTAATTCTCCTTTTTTGAGTAATACTGTGCCTGGTTCTATTTGTTGCATCACCGGCTGTACAGCAGTATTTAGCTGATCGGCTTTTAAAAGGGTTGCATCTTCATCAATGGTTAGATTTGGACTGAGGAAATGACAAATCAAGATTGCAGATTGTTTTTTTAAATCTGCAGTCCAAGCATCAGGTAAAAATTCTTCTACCGCGGTATGCCAGAAGTTAGAGTTTTCTACAGAAAATCTTGGCAGAGCTCTGTTAACCTTTTCGGCATATAGACTAAGTTCGTCTGCAAAAGCATCAAACTTCTTGAGCGGAACGGCTTCAGCTATATAGATTTCAAAATATGCTGCTGCTTTATCGTTGTTACCAGAATCCGAATGTTGACCGCCTATGTGTAATTTCTGTTGCAGACTTTTTATATTCTCTAATTCTATTTTTATATCTTTTGCAAATTTTTCATACTGGACTTTATTAGGTTTGAAGACGGGAACAACTGAATTTCTGGCTTTTAAGCGTGCTCGTTTTGTTGCGGCTTCATCTTCTATCTGAACATTTTTTGTTGCTTTTAAATCTTGATAAGCAATGTCACCGACTTTTAATTCCGGGTAAAACAATGGTTGGGTAATAAAGCAAAAAATTAAGCCAGCTACTCCGATAAAACAGGTCAAAATCCATAGTAATAATCTCTGACCAGAAGGGAGCGTATCCTCATCCCATTCTAATGTTTGGGCATTCCTGGCGTGGCCATTTGTCTGGCTAATATTAGGCTGTTGGATATTAGATTGCTGACCTTTTTTCAATTGACTTTCCTTGGTAACCCAAGATCAGTCTAGCTTAAAAATAGCCATTTTGGGTATACGACCGTTTATATTTGGCTATCTATATTTAGGGCCGATTTTACCTTATAAATTCTTTTGTCTTGCGATTCGTGGTATGTACGCATAAGAATCTCTGCCAAAATACCCATAAGCATGAATTGAATACTCACAACAAAAAACATTGCCACCAAAACTGGCAGCGGAGTTTCGACAAATGTAGTGCTATAAAAATACTTGAGCACTACCATCCAAGCAAAAGCAGCCAATGATATTCCCAGACAGACAAATCCTGCCATACCAAACACATATATTGGTTTAGTGAAATAAGTAGACAGAAATTTTACTGTAACTAGATCTAATACAACTTTGAATGTGCGCGATATACCATATTTAGATTTTCCAAAACGGCGAGGATAATGTGTGATAGGCATTTCAGTAACTTTGGCGCCTTCCCAACTTGCATAGATAGGCACAAAACGATGCATTTCACCATATAGTTTGACGTCCTGAAGAACTTCCCTGCGATAAACTTTTAATGAGCAACCATAATCATGTAATTTAACGCCGCTGATTGCGGATATGATTTTATTGGCTATCCAGGAAGGGATTAATCTAGTGATGAATTCATCGTGCCGCTCTTTACGCCAACCACTTACTACGTCGTAACCCTCGTCTAATTTGTTTAAAAGTTTGCCTATATCAGCAGGGTCGTTTTGTAAGTCTGCATCCATTGGGATGATAATTTCTCCCTTGGCATAATCAATACCGGCAGCCAAAGCAGCTGTTTGACCGAAATTACGCACAAAGCGGATGACTTTTAGATTAGGCTGGCCGGAGGCAGTTTGCTCCAGTTTTGCATAAGAAGTATCAGTGGAACCGTCATCGATGAGAATAATTTCCCAAGCATGTCCCAACTGGT
>JABDBL010000032.1:0-385 GCA_013288645.1 Candidatus Melainabacteria bacterium | reverse complement strand
ACGACGAAATGGTTTTATTGCACAAGGCTTCGACATTGTCTTCTTCGTTAAAAACCGGTATGACAACAGACAAGCTTTTGCTTATAATGGTCTTTGCTTTTTCTTTAGTTTTAGGCGTGGTCAGAACTGCCAATTTTATTTACCTTAAATATGGAGACCTATTATTAAATTTTGTTTGGCACTAGAGGATGCAAAGAACATTATGACTGATTATCTAGCAATTGCACCTTGAGTTCTTTTCATCAAATAATTGTCTCAAGTAAACTAGAGAAAGCTTTGCGATAATAATAACCATGACTATTGTGCCGAATGAACAGGATAAAAGCCAAGCACCGGCTGAAAGTTCGCCTGATTCTTCAAAATCTACCGAAATAAAATCTAACCA
>JABDBL010000031.1 GCA_013288645.1 Candidatus Melainabacteria bacterium | reverse complement strand
TGTATGCTGCTCGCCGTGAATTATCACAAATAGCTTTTATGCTCGGTCATAAGCAAACGGCAAAAGAACTAATTAATGGAGCTAATTCTTTGAAAGAAAGATTCAATCGTGATTTTTGGATGGAGGCAGACAAATTCATCTGTTTGGCCCTTGATGGTAATAATAGACAAGTCGACGCAATTGCTTCCAATCCAGGACATTGCTTATGGACTGGCATACTAAACGATGACAAAGCTCAATTAGTAGCGGATAGGTTAATGCTAGATGATGTAAATTCTGGCTGGGGCATTCGTACATTATCCGCTCAAACTATAGCCTATAGCCCAATTGCTTATCATAACGGCACAGTATGGCCGCACGATAACGCCATTATTGGCGAAGGGATGCGTCGATTTGGCAGAACCGAAGAAATGAAAAAAATCATGCAAGAAATTGTAGATGTATCTCTCTTTTACACTGAACATAGATTGCCTGAGTTGATTTGTGGTTTTGATCGGGTGGGTACATACAGTCCCGTAGGCTACCCTGTTTCCTGTTCCCCTCAAGCCTGGGCAGCTGGCAGTCTTCTACAAATGATAAAAGCTTGCATCAACTTCTTACCTGATGCTACTAATAATTGTCTTCACATTGTTGAACCCACCTTGCCAGAATGGTTGGGCAGAGTAACAGTAAAAGGACTTAAAGTAGGCAAGGCTGAGTTAGATTTGGCCTTTGACACCCGCGAAGGATATACTATTTGCCAAATTCTGCGTAAAACCGGCAAAGTTAAAGTTATTGTCGAAACATAAAATGCGCATAGCTCAATTAGCTCCATTGTCTGAAAGCGTGCCACCAAAAACATATGGGGGCACGGAATTAGTCGTAAGTCTTCTTACTGAAGAGCTGGTAAAGAATGGTCATGAGGTAACTTTATTTGCCTCTGGAGACTCTGAAACTACAGCAAAATTAATCTCTGTTACTGCAAAGTCTCTGCGAGCTGACACTACTATCCCAATAAGACGCTGGCAAGCATACGATCTGTGTTCATTAATAGAGTTAGAACAAAGACAAAACGAATTTGATATTATTCATAATCATATGGGGTATCAAGCGTTTTCGTTTATAAAAGACTTTAAATGCGCCAACGTGACTACCAATCATAATATTGTGAAAGATTATTGTGCGCCAATATATTTGCGTTATGCAGATCTCCCTTTTGTGGCCATCAGTGAATCGTACAAAGCGCTGAATTATCCAGACAAACTAAATTATGCTGCTACCGTATATAATGGCATTGATGTTAGCCAGTATACTTTTGCTCAAAATCAAAGAAGAGAATACTTGTTATTCATAGGTAGGATATGCCGCGATAAAGGCACTGCAACAGCAGTCGAAATTGCCTTGGCCTTGGGAATACCTCTGAAAATAGCTGGTAAGGTGGACGAAGCAGATAAAGACTATTTCGAGGAACAAATTAAACCCCTGCTGTCAAACCCCACGATTGAATACTTGGGTGAAGTAGGATTGATAGAAAAGGCAAAATTATACAGTGAGGCTATAGCTGTACTGTATCCTATCGCTTTTGAAGAACCCTTTGGATTAGTAATGGCAGAATCTCTAGCTACTGGCACGCCGGTTGTTGCATTGAACAGAGGGTCGGTAAAAGAAATAATTATTGATAAAGAGACTGGGATTGTTGCCAACACGAAGGAAGAGATAATAAGTCGCTTTGGTGAAATCGGAAAAATCTCGCATCAAGCTTGCCGAGATAGAGCAGTAAAATTATTTTCGAGCCAAACAATGGTGGCATATTATCAAGCGCTCTATGAATTGTTATGTCAATAAACCTGATAATCAATAAAGTTGCTGAAAGAATCAAAGATCGACATTTGTTTGCTATATTCGACCGCGACGGTACCCTAGTGCCGATTATTTCAGATCCCGATCGGGCAATACTGCATAACGATGTCTTAGAACTTTTGCTGAAATTAGATTCCTTACCCAATACCAGGGTAGCTATTTTGAGTGCTAGAGATTTAGCACAGCTAAGGCATGATTTTAAAAATAATGATCTGATTCTAGGCGGAAATTATGGTATGGAATTGCTTATGCCTAATCAAATGTCTTGGATAGAGCCAAAAGCGGTTCAATCAAGAAATCTTCTGCTTGCAGCAAAGCGCGAGCTAGAAGAACAATTGCCTGAAGAAACACAAGTGATTCTTGAGGATAAACAATTAACCTTGTGTCTCCATTGGCACCTTACACCTTCTGAATATAGAGAAAAAGTACACAGCTGCATAAAATTACTGAAGACAAAATATAGTGGGCTTTTATTCAAAGCGCTGGCAACCAGCTACGAAATATGGCCTTATATGCAATGGGATAAATCAAATGGACTAATACAAATAACCTCAATACTAAAGCTTGATTTAGATGAGTGCTTAATTTTATACATTGGCGATTCAGATTCCGATGAGCCAGCATTCGCATGGGTGAACAATCGCCAAGGAATTACTGTACGTGTTGGTCAAAGCGCTGAATCAATTGCACAGTTTAGTGTGAAATCTCCAAAAGAAGTTAAAGAAATCTTGAAACTTCTAATTGCTAATATACAAAATTCTTGAGCCAAACTAATTTTTGGCAAAGCTGATATAAGAGCGCTTCGCCCGAATATCGATGACTTTGTGGCGAGAGCAGCTTTCCAATTTATTTTTAAAACTAAACCACCAAGCAACTAAACTATTTTTTTGCACAGCGGCTCTTAATAGATTCATGCGCAAAGACTTTTCACCTGGACTAAGTGAAAGAGCTCTGTTGATAGCTTCTGCTATAGCTTTAGGATCATTAGGATTTACATCAATAGAATAATTACCTAATTCATCCCACACCCCGGCTCCAGGAGATAGTACTAGCACCCCTGGATTAGAGGTTTGACAAGCAACATATTCTTTAGCCGTTAGATTCAGTCCATCGCGAATGGGATTCACTAACATGACGGAGGCAGAGTTGTATAACCTAGCCAATTTTTCTACAGATAAACTTTCATCTAACCAAATTAAAGGCTGCCAGTCATCCGTGCTCCAATTATTGATCACTCTAGCTTGTAATTCATGGCAGTCTTGCCAGTATTGATCAAACGTCGATAACCCGGCTCTAGTGCGCCCACAGGATTGAATAAAGGTCATTGTATGCTGCCAACGAGGGAATCGTTCAAAGAAATAATCGACTGCCTCTAACCGATTGGTTACGCCCTTTGTATAGTCTGCACGATCTACTGAAAACACATAAGGCATCTGCTTGAATTGACAGCTAGGATCTGTATCTTGCTGGGCGAGAGAATTCCAAGATTCATAATCGATTCCCAATGGCGCCACCATAACAGCAGTTGAACGATCTGCACTAGAACGGTCAGCTATAGACATGGCATTCCAGTCGCATTGATATTCCGGCAAATTGTCTTCGACGAATTGCATAAAATTTATGGCGTATTCGTTCGTATGAAAGCCAACAGCTTCGCAATATAAAAGGCCAGATGCTACATTTTTCAGCTGCGAAATTATCAAGTGCTGCTTGATCTGTTTTGGCCATGGGATATGCCAGAAGAAGACAGATCTAGCATCTATTTGCTGTTTTAGAAAATAAGGTAAAAGTGCAAAATGATAGTCGTGAATGAAACAAGTGGGCTGCAAAGATTGGTTTTGTTTAAAAGCCTCAGCTAGCGCATTTGCTACCACTAAATTAAAGTGCTCATATTGTCTATTGGATTGAAAGCGAAAGATAGATAGTTCAGGCAAATTATGCAAAACAGGCCATAAGAATTCATTGCAGTACCTGTAATGCCCCTCACTCAGCTCCTGCGCTATTACTTCTAAATCTTCGGCTTCATCATTTCCTGCTGATAAACATTGCAGGGTGTTCTTGCCAATATTCCACCAACGGTCTGTCGAATCTGCACACGTATGCCAAGCTTGTCCTACCGAATTTGATAAGCCCCCTGCCATACCGGGACCACGATAAGTTATTATATTCATTACCCTCTTGCCTCTAGACCAATCTAATATATAGAATACGGAGTTTTTTCTAATATAGAGTCATTGAGCCATTGTGTTAAAAATAAACTACTTCGGGCTGTAATTCAATCAGTAAGTCACATCTCAATGAATTGGCCCCCTGCAATCAATTTTCCATGCGCACTTAAAAAATAAACCGGCCAAATAAATTTTCAGTTTACGAATCCTCACATCTACCCGGCCCATAGCCATTTTGAGCACTTTTTAAATTATTTAACTTTGGTTTTTTTTTAGATTCTAAATTCGCTTTTGCACCAAATTTAGTGTTAACTTATGTTGCAAAGAGAAATTTATTTATTGTCTGAATGAGGGCTGCAAAGGTTGTTTACCACTGCGCCAGATCATCTGGTGCTAAGGAAAAAGAAACAACCGATTTGCCCTTTGCAGAGCCTAATCCAGATAATTTATTAGTCACTGAATGAGTATTAGTAGCCGCTTGGGCTCCGCCGGCACCAGATAATAATTGATCATGGGCTTCTTCAACTTTTAATCCATTAGCGGCGGGGTGCTGTAAAGGCGCATGAGCCAGCCTATTATCAGCCACCGGATTTTGATATTTAAGTTGGTTTCCAATATTATCTGTGCGATGCGCGATAGATTGGTGATTATGCGTAATAGAACGTTGTTCGCTAGCAACAATATTTTGATTATGCGTAAGCACATGTTGTTCATGAGCAACAATAGTTTGATTATGCGTAACTGAGTGCTGTTCGTGAGCAACAACACTTTGATTATGCGTAGCTGAAGGAGGGGCAACGTGATTAGCTAATTGTTCTGCATGATGAGGTGTGAGGTGAGGATGAATTGAATTAATTGTACCTGACAAAACAAGCCTTTGACCTGAGAAAATCATGCCGGGATTGGCACCGATGGTACTACCGTTCAATTTATATAATTGCGTCCATTTATCTCCGCTACCAAAAATATTTTTTGATATTTGCCATAAGTTATCACCTTGTTTTACAGTGTAGTGATTTGCCAGAGGTTTATGATTGAAAGAGGTTGAAGGCGATACATGCTGAGCGCTCTGAAAAGCTTGGCGCGTACTAGACGCCAATTTAGAGAATGGGTTATTAGCAAAATGATTGCCAGGCGATAAATGATCGGTAGCAACATGTGAATGTCCCTTATGCATCACATTCTCTAGGCTCAGCGCTTTTGCCTGTAACCCAGATAAGCTTGAGGAACTATGAGGAGCTATATTTTCGGCTGTTGGCGCGGGGTTTGTGCTCAAAGCATTAGAATTTGAGGGCGTTTGATTTAAACTTGCCAGATTAGAATTTGTTGCACCACTAGCGATACTAGTTGTCGGAGTCTGACTATTAAAGGACAGAAGATTATTAGCATTAGAATAACTATTATTTGCAGATTCAAAAGATCTGCTATTAAAAATGCGTTCTGCGGGAGCCAATTTTGGTGTAATTGTTTGCGCGGAAAGTCCAGGACCAGCTAAGCTATCTCCGCTGGCAGATCCTCGTCCAATGTTACCGCCTATTTCATTTGCTGCTGGATGCACACCCTCAAATTGCGGATTTCTTAAATCGATACCCGACGAAACATTCATCGATTGTTTTAATGAGTCAAAAGGATTAATGTGTAAATTAGCTGTACCAACACTGTTAACCATCTCGGCTGACATATGGTGGAGAGCATGGAGATTGGAAGGCAAAGCTCCTATGGCATGTCCTAAATGCGTTACATGATTTAGACCCGTCGCATGAGTCAAATCTATGCCGGAGGCAATATCGCCTAAATTAAAGTTGCTCAGTAAGTCATGCGAGAAGAATAAATTCTTAAATGCTTCCAAAAACGAACTAAACAAGCCGAGATGACCAGGAAGGCGCATGATGAGTTGCAACATGGGCGAAATTGCCCCCTCAGCAGCTTTCATGGCTGCTGCTCCTGAATGTTCTATACCTGATAAAGGAGCGGCTGGCATGTCCACCTTTGAGACAAAAAAGCTGCGAGCGCTAGCGATATCAGCAGCCGAATGAAGCTGGGTTTCAATGCCCAAACCAGGATTATTAATTTGTTGCGAAGCCTGAACAGGGGATACCTCAGCCTGTTTCATGGCTGAAGAAACACTTTCTGATCCTGAAGCATTCATATTTTTCGATTACCTCAACCTTCAGCTTGTAATTTACTCTTCTAAGGCAAGCAAGTAAATACAAAATATGGGAGGATTCCCATAGTTAAGGGAGAAATGACGCAGAAATGCAGGCAAGCAGCTTTTAAGCCCTTTCTAAATAGAACTTGTATTTTGAATTAAACCGTTATCGATTAATAACTGAATGGCTCTTAAGCTCTGGAAAGTAGACCAGTAATCCATCATCTCTAGCACGAGCTTTATTGTGTTGTGAAACCCGGTAAAAAGCATGCTCATTGCTGCAATCTCTTCTTTATCTTCATCACTAACAACTGTTCCATCAATGTAATGCAGATCGCGTTTAGATATTTCTCTCCATAATTCGTCAAAACTTTCTACTGTCTCCAATATCGAATCGAGACCGGCAGGCAAATTATCGAGTATCTTTTTACTGAGATCCTCACCAATGGCACATTCCACTAATATGCTATCTAGAGGTTTATTGAGCAGACATTGGGCATCAAGATCATCTAATTGTTCATTGCTTTTAAAGTAAAAATAGCCTTCATTCCAAGTAAGAATTAGCTCTGATACCGCATGAATACCCTTAAGTCTGCCTATGCGAGCGTGGATCAATCTGCCCTCTTGAAAGAATCCCCTAAAGACTTTATTTTGTCGCTCTGCAGTTAGCGTGCCGCTCTTTCTAGACAAGGCTAGTGTTTGCAAAAGACTAGCGGGTTCAATTGCGCACAAATTTCCCACTGAGGTTTGAGGAAGTTTGTCTTTTATATCCTCTGTTCTTTTTACAATTTCAGCTTCGATTTCGGCCTCGGATATATTATTTGCTTCCAAAGGCACAGCGCAGATTTCTCTCCATGGCGCGCCAGCAAGAGCTTGTCTGACTATGACCTCAAAAACTTGCTGACGGACACCGTCACCATATCTTCCTGAGGAATCTTTCCGCTGTTCACTTAATTTGTCCTGTATTTTAGCCTTAATCTTTCCGGCTAGAGCCTGCTGCTCTCTAGGGTTAATGTCTAAATTTGGTCCAAATATTTTGTCGATTGTGGGATGATTATTTATATTGAATAGAGAAGATGGATCCGGCAATCTAGAGCGACAAAATCGACATATTGTGGCATCTACACGAATATATTCAGCGCAATATGGGCACGAACGAAAATGTTCTTTCGATAAGCCTTTTTCACAAAAACGGCATAAAATAGCATTGCGGCGGATCAGTTCAGCGCAATTAGGACATTTAATTAAATCGTCATTAGGGACAGGCTCGAGCATAATTAGTCCTCCTCGTCTTTAGCAGGTGAGGACAAAGCTATCTCTGCACTACGACGGGGATTAATTGGTACCCTTGGAACCGGAGCATCATGAGGGGGACGGTTACCAGGCGGTTCGCCTTTTCCTCCGGGAGATTGTCCTTTATCAAACAAATCTGTTTTACAAAATCGGCAGCGGCTTGCTGTTTTTCTTATCATTTCAGCACAGTAAGGACATTTTTTAAATTCGGTTATTGATAAACCGCGCTGACAAAAACGGCAATAAATAGCGCTTGCCTGAATTCTTTCAGCACAATTAGGACAGTCCTTTACACTTTCATTAGATATCTGATACATAAATCTGTTCAAAGTGAGTATGCAATATTATTCCTCACAGTATCAACTAGTAAGCAAGTTCTTACAGAAAAGTCAAAAGCAAGCTAAACTTTAAAGTCTAGATTAAGCACAGTGAGAGTAAATTACTAATGAAATCGAATCATAAAAAAGTTCTCTTGATAGCGCCTGCGTTAGTTCTTATTACTTTTGCCCCAACGCCTATTTCAGCGATTACAAGTGCCAAGTCAAGCAGCGCCAGATTGTCCGTTTCAAAGCAAAAAGAGAAAGACTCGCTGCTCAAGAATGAAGCCGTAAGTAAAACTAGTGAAGAAGATGCAATACCATTAGCTGGGCAGGATAAATTAGCTCAATTGGCCCAAACATTTCAAGAAAAACCGGATGACAGTAAATATGGGGCACTTTGGGAAAATTTTGTTGCTTTTGTTCAACAACAAACAGTCAGACATAAAGATCCATCCCACCTATTTAAATCTTGGAAAGCTTTATCAGAAGCCGGATTAAAGGTTATTGATCCAATTGGAGCGGATAATGCAATTCACGTATATATTTTCAATCGGATCGCACAAAATACCTATTCTTTTGTGCCGCAAGCAAAATATGCTCTCATCCAATGGAATGAGCAAACGGCCTCTGTTCCAGTAATCAGCTCGTCAGACCACAAATCGTCCAAAAGAGCACGGGCTCGAAAGCTTAGAACGGTTACCGTTATGAAAACGCAGCTGATAAATATACCAAGCTCTGTGGACATAAAGGATGCCAATCTTTTACCCCGCATTACCCCGGTAAAAGCACCGGTAAAAGTATCACATAAAGCGTCAGTCAAAAACTGTAAGACAAACAAGGTTAATGGCATGTCCAACCATTATTTGGCTCTTTTGGGAACGGATCAGCAATCAGGACATACTTGGCTTTTAGCAATGAAGCAAACCTCTGTCGGCTGGTGCCTTTATCCAGATTTATTCCAAGATATTCCGTCCTTTCTCGTACAGACTAATTCGGCCAAAATAAAGTTTTGTGGCAACAACTTGATGATCAATATGGGCGGACCTGGTGGCTATGAGTTGCTCATGCCTTTTATTGAAGATCACTTTGCTTTTAGTACTAAAGAAGCGCAAGACTCAGCTGCGGCTGTTGCACGTCAATTTTTATTAGCCGTGCAGTACAAACGACTAGACTTAGCTAAAGTATGGCTTAGCGATCCTAAATTGGTGAGTATACCGGCTTATTTAGGACTATTTAATCGTTCTAGCGATAACGCCCCTTTGAGAATGGCTAATATGCCCTCACCTATATGCGGCGGCTCGCGCTTCAGGCTAATAACTAGTAATAAAGACGATCTGATAATCGATGTGGCAAAAATAAAAAATCAGTGGTTGATAAAAGGACTATTCATAGCTCCAGGAAATTTAACGCCTGGTATCGGTGTTAAAGTTAGCCCCAGTTCACCAAATTAGAAATTGGTGTTAAAAACCATAAAAATTAATGATTGATTATGAAGCGCAAGTGCCTAGGCTATTTTTTCGGTCTAGATATGGGAATATTAATTTAGAGTGTTCAGTAAAAATGGGTTATTGCCTTGACATCACTACCATCGGACATTAATTCTGCTCGTATTCTGCCAAAGGTTAATGAAACCGACACACAGCAACATTTTATGAATAATCAGTCCTTTTTAACTTTTGCATACAGAGAGAATCTCTTTGTGGAATTAGAGCAATTAGTCGACAAGGGCAAATTGTTCGATGGATTGATTATCGACGTGATGCAAATTGGGTTTACTTTACCGCTAGAATCTCTGGTCAAGTTTAGTTTTTATGCACAGAGGCTTTTAAATCAGCACGGTGTACTTTTATTTGTCAAAGCTGATGGCGCCATAACTCTTACTAAGGATGATCCTGGCGGAGGTCTAACTTTCTACACCTACGACAGTCCATTTGGCATTTTCACTAGACACCCAATGTTGGCTGATTATGTTTGCGCTACCGTCGGTGGCATAGATCGGCGACGACTACAAGAAGGGGGCAATACTTTAGCAAATCATATTTTGTACACTTCTGTGCCTGTACTGACTGAATCGGGACAAAAGGCTAAGGGTGAATTTTCATTAGCTGCACCACATCACTGGGTGATTCAAGCAATCGATGATTATACTACCGTCGAAGTTATTACAAGAGTAATGGAAAGTCATCAACGTCTGGCGCCAGACGAGACAATGCGCATAATTCAGGAACTAGAGTCGCAAGCACTTATATTTCCTGTTTTTCCCCGCATTCAGTTTCTGGCTAATTGCTATAGAAACCGTAAACCATTTAGAATTGGGCGCTATATGGTGGCAGCCACTATTATTACTGAAGCTCAACTCAGAGAACTCCTTGAAAGACAGTCAGAAGAAGGTTGGGGCAAAAGCCAAAAAACTTATTTAGGTCTTTTAGCGATAAGAGCAGGATATATCAATGCTCGTGAATTAGAAGTCTTGTTAGATGATCAATACCTTTATGGTGGCTATCACAGAAAAGCAGATGAAAAAAGCATCGGACACACTTCGAGTCTTGATACCGTTCGGGATTCCATAATCGGTAGCCTGGGGGCTACTGATCCGCCTGCATTATTACAATCATTATCCGGGGGCAATAAGACTGGTTTATTGAATGTAGAGAAACGCGATAAAACATTTATAGTTGCTTTTCAGCAAGGCAAGCCAACATACGCTCGTCTAAACAAGCTAAAAGGGCAAGACGCTTTGACAGAGTTTTTGACTACATGGAGTGATGGCATTTTTGTTTTCAAAGACAAAGCAAATTCTCAAGATCTTGACTCTGATTGTACTCTGGATAAACCATTGGATCGTATATTAATTGACGCTATGGTCTGCCAAGATCATATGATAAAAAATCTCGATTCTCTGCCGCAAGGACGTAGTTCTATTTTAGAAAGGGCACCAAACTTTGAGGCATTGTGGAAAAGTCTATGCCAGCACAATCTTAAATATATGGATGATACTGTGGTTACAAATGATGACAAAGTGGCCATAGAAAATTTGTCTTCTCTAATAGACGGTTTTTCTACTTTAGATGAAGTAATCAAATCTTTTGATATTTGGCCAGCACATAAGATAGCAAAAGGCATAAAACTTCTCATCGACAACAGCTTGGTTAATATACAAAACGCAAGCCTGCTTCGACCACTCTCAATTTTTCAACGGATAGCAACCGAATTACAAAATACTATTGGGCAAGAAGAAAATAGGGAATTGCTAATATCGAGTCTACAGTATGTGCATGGTAATTCCGACGCAGCCTCCAGATTTATAGTTGATTCTTTAGGACGTATAAGTTTGAACTTAAATCAGGCAAAACACTCTGACAAGTCTTTATCGAATGTAATATTGGAATTAAGGCACTGGATGGAAGCATATTTAGCTTACTGCAAGAAGAAAATTCCACCCGAAATTGTAGACAAAATAGTTGCCACAATAGTCAATGCAGAAATGAGCCGTTAAGGGTAAGCAAAATTAGGCTGCCACCAATTGTGTGATGGTACGCATCAAAGGAAGTAATTTATCCAGCATAATTGGACTAGTGAGTGTTACAAGCAAACCAGCTCCGAAGTTGGCGATAATCAAATAACCTTGATTAGTTTGAGAAACAATTTGTCGCACATTATCGTCACCTAGCTTTTCAACTACGTGGGCCGTTCCCATATAAACACCTAAAGCCCAAACCCCTATGGACTCAGGATCAAGATCTGGAGACATGGTATTGGCGATTAGTAATCCGTCGTGACCGACAATTACCGTGCCCGTAACTCCTTCTTGTGCATCAATTTGTCTAAGCAAATTCTTCAATTCTTCGTTGGCTTCTACAGTCAGCGTTCGCATTTTGCTATCGGATAGATCTGAAGCGGTAATCTTACCTATCTTTTCCAAATCTTTATTATCAAGCAAGAATTTGCCTATCGATGCGATGCGCCCGGAGCCCGGATCAACTAGCGCTTCGCCACGAGTATCAAGTTTACCTACACCGGATATTTTTTGCTTGCCCGATGAATAACCAGAAGGAGTAGGTTGTCCAAAAGAAGCACCAATACTTTTTGCAAGATCTGGCACAAGATCTGGCACAAGATCTGGCATAGGTGTAGGCGATAGATTGGAAGCGCTTATTATTGGTTGGGGTGAAAGCTCCTGACTAGAATCAAAAGCAGGCTCTATCGGCAAGGCAGGAGTTTTTGTCTTTCCTTCCTTAATTGGCGCTGACTTATTTTTCGTGCCCATTACATTCTTACTGATATGCTCAGGCACACCCAAAGTATCTGTAAAAATGCGATCTATCAGATTGTCGTCAACTGCGAACAAACTGCTGACTTCATTATTATTGCCAACCGAATTAGCAGGAGGAGAATTCGCTGGAGGTTGCATGGATGAGGCCACAGACTGATTGGGCGTCATCGGGCTTTGAGGCGCAGAACTATTAACACCGCTTGGGCTTGCGGTGGTCGCATACTGATTCATTACTAATTCGGAGGAAGCACTTATTGGAGCAGTCGAAAATTTAGGTGGTTCCTTTAGCGCGTTAGCCGAATTATCTGCCAATTTAGGTGTCGATATCTCTGGAGATCGACTAGCGGGGTTGGCAAAAGATTCCGGTTGACTACTTTGAGTTGGGACCACGCTTTCGTGAACGCCTAAGTTATGGCTGAATATTCGATCTATAGCATTATCATCGAGTTTGAATAGCGGAGCTGTTTCGTCTATGGCTGCGAAAGCCGAAACCGTTGGTAAAGCTGCAGCGGGTGGTAAAGGTGGAGTAGCAGGCATAGCTGCAGACGAAGGTACCGATTTATTCAGTTGAGATATGGGTTTGGATGCTAAGTTTTGCGATAAGACTTCTGGAACAGGAATGGAGCTTGCATCTTGCGGTGGTGCGTTATTAGTATTGGACTGCACCTCAGGCGGTACCAAAGGAGGTTTCACAATAGCTGATCCCTCATCAAAACCAGCATCAACTATTGCAGAAGTAACTTGAGCCCGTTTAGAAACCACAGGATAGATTCTCGGTCCTCCGGTGGATGATGTTTCAGAATTTTGGAGCTGGATATTTTGGTTTTCATTATTCTCTACTTGCTGGTCCATTTTTAGAGCTGGCAAGTTTCTTTGGGTTATGTTGGGCATTCGTGAAGGCGTCTGTGGTGTCTGCAGGGCTTGCTGAATCTGCGCAGGTGGTGGTGCTTCTTGCTGAATTGGCACAGCCGGTACTTGCTGAATTGGCGCTTGTAGTTCAATAGATCGGATCGGTTGTTCAGAAATTTCGTAGGCATGTTCAGGCTTTATTTCAGGTTGAGCAACATGTCCTAGAGCTTCTCCAGGCATTGCTTCGCTAGTAAATAGTTGAGGAAAATTTTCAATCGGAAAATCCAACAAAGGTGCGCCGGATTGTTGTACGGGGATGTTAGACGCCAGGGTCTGGGCAAATGGTGCTTGAGGGGTTAATTCTGGCTGATTTGATATTTGAGAAGTTGATACTTGGGGCAATGATGGCTGTGAGGATATAGGCAGCGAGAAAGAATTATTTAAAGGAGGCGGCGGAGAAATAGGATTGGACAAGGGGTACCCAGCTGGATTAAGAGTAGTATCAAACTGCACCATTTGCCAATTACCAGTTTCTAATTGTTCAGCTTCAGTTGACCAATTATTTCCAGTGATTTTAACGTTTTCCGGTGGTTGATAACTTGGTGGCGGCTGTTGAAGAGATTGTTCAACTAACTTTGCAAATGGTTCAGAGAATTGTTCAACGGGCTTTGCAAATGGTTCAGAGACATGATTGAAAACTTGATTATTTGGTTCCGGATTGGTAGTTTGTCCACCATTTTCATTATTGTTAGTACTATAATTCGAAACGTTATTGGCTGTAGATAATTGCTCCTCACCGCCCCAATGAGATAGAGTGCTGCCCCAAGCATTAGGCGCCCTTGTACCCGGTATTTGATTTGGCCACTGCTCTGGGGCAGCATCCGTATTCAATTTTGGCCATTGAGGAGAATGAGGCACTGTCCATTCGTCTATTAATTCGACCGCCGGTTCAGAATGATGGGTGGTTGACTTGTATTCAGAATTACTTTTGGACATCTCCGAAATTTTTTGCTTAATTGATTCGGCCAAACTAAGTCCTTGCTTGTTGTTCAGTTGAGGATTACCTCCAGACAGACCAAACTTCTCTCCTAATGAGCGTGTGATTACTTGGTCAGCAACGGGGCTGACGGGAAGTGCTTCTTCTTCATTAATTCCTGACCTTCTATTTTGAACCGCAGCTGCTGGTGACGATTGTCCCCAACTCGTTACCGAATGGGAAACCTGTTCACCAAATCCTCTCCCTGTGCCAAAGTCACTGGCCTGCGAAGGTGCCTGTTGCTTACGGTTCGATATTTGACTAATACGCGGTAATAGCCCTTCTTCGCTCTGGGCTTGACTTTCTTTCTTGTCCTTGCCGCCCAAAAAACTAAAAAGTCCAAGCAGAGAATGAAAAACGCTGCCTATTCCTGGCTTTTCTTGAGGAATATTTTCCCAAATCCTACCGAATAAGCGGTCTGGTGTTTGAGGCAATAAATCTTCTGATAATTCAAGCTCTTCAGCGGCAATAATTACCTGCTGAACCTGATGATAAAATTTTTGACAAGAATCACAAGTTTCGAAATGAATAAGCAAAGCACGATCATCCTGAGGCGAAAGCTCGACATCAAAGCGCCGCTGAACAAGATATCGGAAATCACCACAATTCATTTCTCTGTATACTCTCTTATTTTGTAGACTCCAAATGCCATCAGCCTCTTCCCAAACATTTCACTATTTGTACACGAGCTCTAAATAACCACGACATAATTACTTCTACACTTTGATTGAGAACAGCAGCAATTTGGGTGTAATCAAGTGAAAGTTGATGTCTTAAGATGAAAGCCTTCCTTTGTTCAGGAACTAAGTTACTAAAGCATCTTTTAACCCGTTGCAAACCCAGAATAACAGTCGTTTCCCAATCCATCTGAGCTGAACCATCCTCTGTGGGATCAATAGCAGTAACTGGAGCAGTTCTTGCGTGTTGCCGATTATAATCTGCGCAAAGGTCCACTATAAATGGAGAAAGCCATTCCCATAAGGGCAAGCCCATTTGTTTAGGATTAATTTGTCTAATAGCAACAAATATATTACGAAAAGCTGCGACCGTCAGGTTTTCAGCCACGTCAGGATTATCAGTAGCAATTAAGGCAATAGCATAAAAGCGGTCCTGATTAGCCCATATAAAGTCGTTCTGCTGCTGCTGTCCGCCTTTTTTCAGCTGAGAAATTACACTTGATGCTGACTGATTATAAGTCGTACGAGACGGTAGTAATGCCATAGCGCGCCCTCACCTCAAGATAGATGTACCACAAACAAACGCCTTGTTACTGGTTGATTGCCTAAACAAGCAAAAAGAGCTTTAATAAGCTTATTCTTCCTTAAATTTATCAGCAAGATAAGGAAAATTAACCGTAGGATTAGTCGTCAAGGTAGCCTACCAAACGATTAGACCAATTTGGCTGCCTTAATTTTCGGAAGGCTTTATGTTCTATTTGGCGTACCCTTTCACGAGTAATATTAAATAGCCGTCCTACCTCTTCTAGCGTACGCTGTCTGCCGTCATCCAGACCAAATCGTAAATGCATAATATCTCGTTCCCGAGGAGTTAATTGACTTAATATACTATTGATGTCTTGCCGTAACAATTCTTCAGTACATGCTGAATCTGGTCTTGAGGACTCGTTATCTTCAATCATGTCACCTATATAGGTTTCTTCGTCCCGGCTTAGTGGCATCTCCATAGAAACCGGTTCTCTATCGGCTTGCAGTATTTCTTGTACTTTGTTAACCGGCAAATCCAATGCTACCGAAAGCTCCTCTTCATTTGGTTTTCTACCTAATTCTTGAGACAAACGGGCACTAGCCTTTTTCAATTTATTTATTGATTCGACCATATGCACAGGTACGCGGATAGTTCGCGATTTATCTGCCAAACCGCGACTGATAGCCTGACGAATCCACCAGGTAGCATAAGTAGAAAACTTAAAACCTTTACTGTAATCAAATTTTTCTGCTGCCCTAATTAAACCTAAATTGCCTTCTTGAATTAAATCTTGAAAAGGCAAGCCACGATTTACATACTTTTTAGCAATAGATATAACAAGGCGGAGATTAGCCTGTATAAGCTTTTTCTTGGCTTCTAGATCACCTTTAGCAATGAGCCTTGCCAAAGCAATCTCTTCATCGGGCTTAATCATTTTGACGCGCCCAATTTCTCTTAAATACAAACGAATTGAGTCTTCTGAAAAGCCATCATTATGAGAAACACGCTTAGGAACTACCTCCTCAGTTTCGTCGCTGGTTAAGGTTTCTTCTTCCGCCTCATATAAATAGGGGTCTGACCACTCTTCTAACAATTGTTCACCGGTTCTTGTAGCCAATTTATTACTCTCTTTAACTAACTATCTCTGTTGCACAGTTTGATAACATTTGGTGCGGTCTATTCGTTTTCTACCCAATCCACGTTCACTTCTAGCAGTCAAGAGAAAAGTTAACTTTTGTAAATGAGGGTGACTTTTTTGATTGAATATATTCAATCACCCAAAAGGGTTAGCATGATAGTTTAGAATCAGATGAGTAGCAAGACTTGATATTTATGTCTTTCCTTCATTCTTTTCTAACCAAGGAGATTTTCATTGACCAGTCAGTATAACGCCAAGATAAAGCGCAAACGCCGAGTAGCAAAATTACGCCGTAAAAAAGATAAAGTGCATACCGCTATAGAAAAGGCTAAAAACAAATAAATTCATCAACAAGAATAAAGCAAACCGTCAGCCATAAGAGCAAAGACTAAACGCACCATGAACGATTCAATGATATATACCATCAGCAATTCTAAAAAGTGCTGATCTGAATTTTCTTTTGTCTGTGTTTACCACGCAAAACCGGGTCGAAAACAAAAAAGAGCAATTTGACAAACATTGGCTGATGTCTATGAAGATATGGGCTTAAGACTCTGGAACAAGTAAAAAATTCACAAATTCAGAATTTATTTCTGTCGTCTAGCAATAAGGCGCTGGATATTACTCGAGCTTTGAGTAATGTTTTGATAGTTGCTTATGCTTTTAGTCTTTCCCTACCTATAACAATACCTTGGACTATTTTGACCATTGGTATCACTGTCCTTTTTGCACAATTTATTATCCTTGCTTTAAATAAATCACTGGAAACAGTAAAAAATATTCTAGCAGCTCCATTGACTGTGCCGCTTCTGGTTTTCGCTGCAGCAGTTTTTTTGAGCGGTTTTGCTAATGGTGGCTTTTTTGAAGCAATTAAATCGGTTCAGGGTCTGCGGGGAATGCTGGTTTATTTTTGGGCTTACTGGATATTCTCTCTTGATACAAATTTAAAAAGATGGTCCGTTTCGGCAATGCTAATTATTGGTTCAGTGGCCGGTTTATCGGCAGCAATAGAGCAGCTTACCGGTTATCATCCATTTTCATTCCCATATTTGCAAGGAACTGGGTTTCTTAGCGGACCAATGGCATTCTCAGGCTTAGCTCAATTATTCTCATTTTTGGCATTGGGTATTATGATAAAGAATGGCTTTAGAGACCTCCCTGCTGGCCTCAATCACCCTTATATTTTTGGATTAGTATTAGCGGGCAACTGTCTTGGTTTATTATTCTGCAGTGAGAGAAGCGCCTGGCTGGGCGGAACTATTGCCTTGCTTATTTCTTCTTTATTAATTTCGCGCCGCACAACTCTGTTTGCCAGTCTGTTTCTATCTATGACAGCGGCTGTGAGTTGGTTATTATTACCCGTAGTGCGAGAGCGTGTCACTGCTCTCATTAATTGGCAGTCGGATGTGAGTGTAAGCACGCGCCTGGTTCTATGGCGGCGGGCATGGCAAGTTTTTAAAGAATCACCAATATTTGGAATCGGCATTAGACATTTCCCTCACTTACGTATTGAAGAGGCCCTAAAACAAGGTCATGTGGCTTTAGATCATGCTCATAGTAATTATTTGCATATTTTAGCTACCACAGGATTAGTGGGAATTTCTGCTTATTTATACCTCTGGTTTAGTGCTCTAAAACTTGCCTACACTAATCAAATAAATACAAATTATTCAAAACTGGATCAAGGAATTTACTTAGGCATATTTGCCGGTATAGTATCGCTTATGGTGTCAGGGCTTTTTGAATACAATTTCGGCACCGGACAAGTGCGCTTAGCTCAGTGGTTTTTATTAGCCATGCTAACATTGCCTAAATCATCGAATAGTTCAACATTAACCTAATTTATTGGCGTCGCCTTCCAAATGGTTGCATGATGAATGCACCGCTAATTTGCTATACTGCTGGCTGAACTTTATTTCTACTTTCACGTATATCAAGGTGAGTGGATCATAGAGGATATTTATATGGACTTAACGCTGAAATCATTACAGTTAGAGATGCGTGACTCATTCGCTAAGATATCAGTTCGCATTGATAATGTAGACACTGAGATTAATAACCTTGGTGCTAAAGTTAGTAACCTTGATGCTAAAGTTAATAACCTTGATATTAATTTAACTGAACGGATTGATAATCTCTCCCACGCCCTTGATGCGCATGTAAAAGAGACGGCTTATTCTTTTCGTCAAATCGATCAGCGATTTGATCGTCTCTTGCAAGATATAACCACAATTCTTTCACCATACTTATTCAATATAGAAAAGATGCTAGCTAACCATGAAAAGCGCATCACAAATCTGGAAACAAAACACTGACATGGTTGTATACCTACGAATGCAAGTGTTAGTACGCTAAACAAAAACAATATTATTGCAACTATTCGCATTTTCCCCGGATTTACCATTAAAAATAACCTTCCAAGTACTCTTAATCAGGCGCGCCAAGTCTTCGGTGACTTAAGACAAACAGAAGTGGATCATTCTACTGTAATTTTTGAGCGCCCTGGACTCTCCATAGGCTGTGAACTATTTGGTGATCCACCAAAAATCAAGTGGGTGGAGTTCCGCTCTATAAATCGATAAAGAACGACGACGTCAATACGCGTAGTCTCTAATCACAATTTCAGCTTTTCCCAGGCGCGGGATTGAAAACGCCAAAAATTGAGCAAGCCGGAGCCACAACTGGATATGCTCATTGCTATCCAAACACCGTTAGGCCCAAACCCATATGTAATAGCCAAAAGCCAAGCTAAAGGTTGACGCACAACCCAATGCATACAAATTGATATCCACATTGGCACACGTGTATCGCCGGCTCCCTGTAAGGCACCGTTAAAAATCATGGCCATTGCTTGCAGGGGTTGAGCCAAGGCGCATATACGTAAATAATCAGCCGTGTAAGCATTCGCCGTGGGGTCACTGGTCATGATATTAGCTAGCGATGGGGCACCAATGAAAAGAATAATGCCGCAGATAAACATGACGGAAAAACCCAACCACGACACGTTCCAGCCTGCTTTAAACGCTCTTTCAATTTCTTTTGCTCCAAGATTTTGGCCAACAATAGAAGAGACTGCTTGCCCCAAGGCGAACATAGGCATAAATAAGAAAGCCTCTACTCTCATGCCTATGGTCCAAGCGGCAAGAGCAGCAGTAGGGTTAGGACAATGTTTTAAAGTAAAGAATAAAACAAATACACTCAAAGTCCAAGTTATTCTTTGCAAAGCCGCCGGCGTACTTATTTTTATCAATTTGGTCAAAATTTCATAATCAGCGGGCAATAATTTTTTGATACTATTTTTGAGCACTGATTTATTAAGGCGGTACCAGGCAACCAAGGCGCCGGCGACGCTAGCTATCAAACCGGCAATCGCCAAACCATTTATTCCCAGATAGCGCATGGGACCGTAGACAAACCAATAATCGCCCGCCACATTTATCGCAGTCATGGTTAGCACCACCAATAGTGGCGTACGGGCGTCTCCAGCAGCTCTAAAGCCTGCGTTCACTATACATAAAAAACAAAAAGGCACAAAATAAAGAGCATATATAACAAGGTAAGGTTTTGCTAAAGCTGACACGCTTTGATCCGGGCTAAAAAACTGCATTACATTGCTCGAAAATAACAAAGCACATATGGTTAACATTGTGCCCATCAAAAGAGCAAATAATAATGCCTGTCCCTGTGTGCGAACCGCTTTATCAAGTTCCTGCGCTCCCAAAGCTCTCGAAACCAGGGCGTTTGTCCCAATAGAAGCTGCTAAAACAGCTGCCACAAATAAAAATACAATCTGGTCTGCTATGCCCACCGCTGCTTGTGCCGAAGCACCAAATGATTGAGCCACTTGTACATCAACAACGCCGACAAGGGCATTGCTAATCATTAGCAAAAGCAATGGCCAAGACATAATCCAAATAGCATGCCAAAGGCTGCCTTCCACCAAGACAGCTTCTTTCTTGCTATTAAGAATATTATCGCCCGCTACTTCAGTTGACGATGCAGTATGATCTGCAGCCGAATTCATTGATATTTCTCTCTCTCCACATAACTATAACAAATACTTGAGTGGAGGCCAAACATTATTCAGTAATGAATTATGAAACACCTACGGCACGCATTTTTTTGCCAAAATGGTCAGTAAGCCGCTTTAATGCCGGGGAGAGGTCTTCAGGCGCTAAAATCGCATCGATTAAAACTGCTGCCCGAGATTTCAAGGCATTTCGTAAAGCACTATCAAATTCTAAATTACTTTGTGCTCGATAGCTGGTAGCACCCAAGGCTTTGCCGATACTAGCGTAGTCCCAAGTGGGCAATCCATAATAGGGACGATCCTTATCTATAAATTTGAGCATGCCATAACTTGCATTATTGAAAACAATAACAATAGGGCTCAGTCCCTCTTTTACAGCAGTAGCAATTTCCATACCTGTCATCTGAAATCCACCGTCACCAACTAATACAATCGGTCTTTTTGCTTTATCTGCTAACTGCACACCAATACTGGCAGGAACGCCAAAACCCATTGTAGAATAATAGCCGGGCGCAATAAAATTATCTGTTTTGATACTTAAACCAGCATAGAGGCAGTCGCCAACATCAGTAACTATACAAATATTATCTTGCATTGCACGGTTAATGGCATCAATAATATGACTAACCGACAAGTCTTCAGAAGAATTATCTATTAACTCTGGAACAATTTGAGGCACGTGGAACTTTTGCAATTCCTTAGCACCATTAGCGATACTATGCCCTAAATCATTCAAAAAGGTTTTAAAGTTAAGACGCGGGAAATCACGACCACAGATAGAAATTTCTTCGTTATTAATAAGAATGAGGTTTTCATTAGGTAATTGAGCACTGTAGCCGGCAGTTTCCATTTCAGTCAAAACAACTCCCAACCCGAGTATACAATCAGAACTTTCAACAAATTCTCTCACTGCTGGATTGCCAAATTGGCCAAAATAATTGCCAATAAAATTAAGATGTGATTCAGGGAAAGACGATTTACCAAGAATCGATGTAACCACGGGAATATTTAAAGCCTCAGCAATCTTAATTACAGGTTTAAGCAATTGAAAACGACTTAATTGGAATCCCGCTAAAATAACTGCCTGCTTGGCCTTACTTAAGGATTGCGTGATTCGCTCAAGAGCAATTTGATTTTCAGTTTGATCAGTGTGAATGTATTCATGTGATTTGCTTTGCTGACTAATAGGAAATTCTGCACCCATCATATCCCTGGGTAATTCCAAATAACCCGGTTTAGAAGTGGAAATGATAGTATTAATAACATTATCTATTGTCTGCTGCGCTTGCTCTGTATTATTAACAATGGCACTGGCTGCTGTAACCTCAGCATAAACATTCTTTTGCGTAGAAAATGTTTTAACACAGTGATGCAAGCGTGCTGGTTGACTGCGATATGTTGTTTCCGGTGCTCCGCTAATAATTAGCAAGGGAGATTCTTCTGCATAAGCACAAGCAGTAGGATTAATCATATTAAGCCCACCAGCGCCATAGGTGACAAGGGCTACACCAAGACCTCTTATACGGGCATAGGCATCAGCTGCGAATCCCAAAGACGGTTCATGCGTCATAACTACTGTTTTTAGACCGTAACTTTGTTGTGCTGCATAAAACGGTAGAATATAGTCACCGGGAATACCAAATGTGCAATCAACTCCACAAGCTTCGAGCCGTTCAAAAATATATCGAGAAATCTGCTTTCGCATAGACTAATTCCTATTTTAAATTAGGACATATACGACTCAATCGGATAATATCCAAACTAGGCATGTTTAGCAAAAACGAGCTTGCACTACATTAAGCAGATCTCCTTTACAACAAAATGACAGATGTCGGACCACAAACTAATAAAGAATCCGAATTAAGCAAATCATCTGATGGCAGACTAACGTTCACTATTTCCCGTCTAAATTTTGCCCGTCACATAATAGCGGTGGTTTTGACTGTCTTACTTTGCTTTTGTTTATTTATGAGCGAGCTGTCGCATTTTAATCTAACTCATCAAATAGTCATTTTCAGTAAAATGACTCCCGTTTATATGCTTTTGATAGCTTTTTCATTATTAATGGCTATAAAGGCGATTCTATCGGTAAAAGAAATCAAAATAACAGCTGGCGGCATAGAAATAAGTAACCTGCTTTGGCACGAAAAGCTAAATTGGTCGGAACTCAAAGCCTTACAGGCTCCCAAAAATCTAAGATTTGCCTGGTTCAGGACAAAGCGATCCTTCTATATATTTACTAAAAAAGAGTTCGAAAACTATGCTGAATTAGAAAGTCTAATCGGACAATACTTGCCTATAGAATCCTAGAAAACTCAAATCTGAAAGATTAAACGTGTTATTTGTTGTTTTAATCTTTGATAAATCACCTTTACAAAGTACATGCTAGATGCAAAGATAAAATTTATGGACCGTTTAAAGCTAAGCAATGTTATACTTCGGGCAGTTAAGTTAACTTGGTAATTTATTGATGTTTGATTCATTCGAAAAGGATAATAAAGCCGATCAACCAAAAGTTCGCCCAGAATTAGCACTTTTAAAAGTGTTTTACGATGCTGGGAAGGATAATCTGTTGGATTTATTTGAAAACCGTGCAGCTGCAGCAAGAGCCGCTGGGCAGGCAAACATTATTACGCTATGCAAAGTATCAGATTTAGCAACCGCGGAAGCTTACAAAACCTAAAGGCATACAAAACGGTATAGATGCCCCTATACTACGTATTGTCCCTTTTGATGACAAAAGAGTCTATTTTGTCTCTTAATTTACTAAAATGGTTTGACATAGAGGGCATATTTAAGATTTGACGCTTGGATGACTTCAGGTAAGACAGCACATTACAGGAAAGGAGACGTGGTTCTCGTATCTTTTCCGTATACAACTGACGAAGGTCAAACACAGACCAAGCGACGCCCAGCGGTTATCATTTCCAATGACTACAATAATGGCAGGCTTGATGATGTGCTGCTAGTGCCTTTGACTAGCAATACAAGCCGTAGTACTAAAGAACCTACACAGGTCGTAATTACAATGACTAGTCCTGAAGGGCAACAAGGCGGACTGCGTCTGGATAGTGTAATCGATTGCACTGTAATTGCCACTATTCCCAAAACACTCTTGGTCAATAAGATTGGCTCTTTTCCTCAAGAAGTGATGGAGCGAATAGATCAATGCCTAATGATTGCCCTAGCCATAGGTAGACCTATAAATACTGACGAACAACTAGTGCCAATAGTAAAATCAGAGAGTTCAACGGATGAATACATCGAAATACCAGCTTCTGATATACCCGAGGGACACAAACCTAAATAGACTGATAGAGCTTTTAATGAAGTAGCACGGTGGCTAAAGCGTAATCTCGCTCATGACTGAGACTAATTTCAACGTGACTAAATCCGAGCTGAGACAATAGCTTTTTCGCTCTACCCAATAAAATGACTTGCGGTTCCCCTCGTTCAGTGTTGGTAATCTCGACTTCTTTCCAATAAATTCCATTCCAGCCGGTACCCAGGGCCTTAGCAACGGCTTCTTTAGCCGCAAACCTTCCTGCAACTGCCTCTGATAAGCTAGACAGTCTGCGAGCCTGATTCTTAACTGCTTTGCCTTCCACGTATTCTTTTTCGTCATTGGTCAATATTCTATCCAGAAAGCGCTCTCCGTACTTTTTGTAAGCCTCTTTGATACGCTTTACAGAGCATATATCTGTACCCAATTTTATTGCGCTGTCTTTTGCCATAAATGGTTATTCTTCCTCGCGCGTACCATACAAATAAATGAGTTCTGGAAGAGGTAATTCTTCATACAGTTGAGCGATAGTTTTAACTAGTTTAGGGTGTGTAAATTCAGGTGCAATTTCTAGAAGTGGGACCAACGTATAAGCACGCTTTTGTATCTTTGGATGAGGGATTTGCAAATCATCATTTTCAAGGATTTTATCGCCATAAAATAGGACGTCGATATCAATAATCTTGCCTGACTCTTTTTTTTTATTAGGGCTACCTGGCATTTTTTCGGCCAAATGTAAGCTAAGTAAACGCTCTTCAATTGAATGACAAAGAGCAAGCAAATCGAGAGCGCCTAAATCAGTCTCTATAGCAACTACGGCGTTGACAAACCATTCACTACTATCAGAGCCTACGGGCTGAGTTTCATACAAACTTGAGCATTCTATGATTCTAATATGCTCATTGTCTTTGAAAAGTTGTACCGCTTGTTGTATAAAGCCAACTCTATCACCCTGATTAGAACCAAGGCTTACATAAACTCGTGTGCGCTTTTTATTACCTCGAACCATGAATCTCTCACTCTACAAGCCGCAATACAGCAATTACAGGCACTTCGACAATATATATTACATCATTGATCAATAAATCTGTCGCGTACTTCTTTACCCGGATTTAAACAAGACTCGTAACGCCCAAAAACTTCGTATCTGATATTAGCTACTAAATCGTAAGCAATATTCAAGAAAAACTCAGGTATAAAGTGCAAGATAGATAAGCCTGCCGTGTACCACGGCATATTGCAACGTTGAAGAATAAACAATACTGCTTGTGATTTTTTTAGTAATTTACTTGATGGTAAATCATAGTCAGTTATAACGAAAATAGTTTTTAATTCTGTGCTATTCGCTCCGTATTTTGCCAATAATCGTGCAGCCAAATCACTTTGCAAAGAGCAGAACAAGAACTTTAAATCACCACCATGAGCAAGAACAAATTGCACTAATTTATTGCACAAGCCACAAACACCATCATAAAAAATAATATCTTCTCCTGGCTTGATTTTATCTTGTTCAGTCATAATATTATTCCACCAGCCACTGACTGTGACATGATTGCGTCAAGGATTCGACTGGTGTCTTTTAAAGAAGAGAAAAGATAATCTGGTTCCAGAGAACAAAGCTCTTGTCGGGTAGTAGTGCCAGTATTCACAGCTAAGCTAATAGCACCATAATGCTTAGCGCATAAAACATCATTCTCAGCATCCCCAATAATTATAATTTGAGTGGGGGTTAAACTGAGACTATAATGCTCTTCTGCACGTTTGTGCGCAATAGCCGGCAAGTCTAAACGATTAGCCGAGTCACAGCCATAAGCACCTATCGGAAAGAAGCGATTTAAATTAAAGCGCTCAAGCTTTATTCGTGCACCCTTCTCAACATTGCCAGTGAGAAGTCCAAGAGCTATTCGTTCATCATGGTCCAATAACTGCAATATTTCTACGACACCATCATGCATAAAGTATTTCGGTGTTTTTGCAACTTCATCTATTTCTTCAGGCAAGAATTTCAAGTAAAATTCTAGAGTTTGGTTGATTATTTTCTGCCAATAACTTTCCTCCTTACCACTTTGCTCAATGTTGCTAGCAAAAATAAATTCCCTCACTATCTGAGGGTCAGTTTTGCCAGACATTCTGATATTTGAAATTTCGGGGCGTGTAAGATCTATTGGCAAAGTTTCCTGCAAAGCTCTATACATCGCCTTTCTGGTTGCTCCACCATGAGTAATCAGGGTTTGATCTATGTCAAATAATACAAGTCTTGAAGTATTATTCTGCTTTTGTTTGTCTCTGTGCATTTCCAACTCGTGTTTCTTCGTCTTTGCGTCCGCCTGCTATGGCTAAACGTCTGGTTACACGAAATTCTGGCACAATTTGATCTGGCGGTAAAGAACCTTCAGAAATACTTTCGGAAATCCAGATTTGGTTACGTCCCGAATTTTTAGCTTCATAAAGAGCTTGGTCAGCCTTGTTAATTAATTCATCACCATCTTTGCCTTGGCGCGGATAAGAAGCAGCACCCACTGAAATAGTAATAGGTGGCATACCCGGCACTCTGGCATTAGCTATGTGTGTACAAAGTCTGTCACCAATTAGAGCAGCTTCTAAAAGAGATGTTTCAGGCAAGATGACAGAAAATTCTTCACCACCGTAACGAGCCGCCGTATCGCCACTTCTTAGTAAAGTTTTCAAAGCACTAGCAACGTATCTAATAGCAGCATCTCCTACGGGATGTCCGTGAGCATCATTAATCTGTTTAAGGTGGTCCAAATCAAGCATAAGCAACGAACAAGGTAAGCCTTTACGATCGGCTAATCTAAGCTCTTCGGCCAAGCGATTTTTAAAATAAACGTGATTATAGAGACCAGTTAAACCATCAGTGATAGCCTGATATTTCACTTGAGCAAATAAATGTGCTTGAGTAACTGCAAGAGCTAATTGATCGGCGATAGCGGAAACTAGCTGCACTTCCCCACTACGCCAGGTGCGCGAGTGATCACATTGATGTACGACTAATAAACCTATGATCCTATTGCCGCTTAAAAGCGGTGCAGCAATTAAAGATTTCGAATTACTACTAACAAGGAAATATTTAAACGCCCTTGCACGAGCATCAGATTCGGTATCACTTATTACGGAGACTAACCACGGATCATATGTTTGGTCCTTAGGAATGTTATCAAGGTTTACTTCCGAACCACGCATGCTAAGTTTTTGTAGATCAATACCTAAAAGAAAATTGCCTTGACTAAAAACAGCTTCCGTTTCGGAAGGGTTGAAGTCAATTTGCTGAGCATATAAATTAATATCCTTTGTGTCGGTCAAATTTAGACTATGCGACTCGTGAGTAACTACTAAAGGTCCGTTTGCCTTGGGTTGTAAGATTTGACAGCGATCAGCCCCGATAGCAGAACAAAGCTCTCTAGTTACTGAATTTAATATGGTCTCCAAATCAAGAGAACCACGCACACAACGCACAATTTGATTAATGAGCATTTCTTGTTCAGCCATTGTGCGCGTATAGTGATAAAGATGGGCATGTTGCATAGCCACAGTTAATTGCCTAGTTACAACTTCAACAAGCTCTAGTTCTTTATCTGTCCAAACACGTAAATGATCACACTGCTGTATAAGAATAAGCCCGATGGTGCCTTCAGCAGATGTAATTGGACAGGCAATTAGTGAACGTATTGAACGCCAGTCATTTGGAGCTACTGCGTCAGCTTTAAACAATGGTGAAGGACCATTCTCGTCAAGTACATCCATAGAAAGGATAGAACCTTGTTCAATAATCATACTCATAATACTATCGTCTTCAAGGCGCAATAAACGATCATTCAAAGGCGTGCCATTTTTGCTCTCATCACACCAAACATAATCAAAAATCAATTCTAAATTTTTTGGTTTCGATTGGTCTGCTGATTTAGGGATTTCCACCAGGGCTAAGCATACTCTACTAGCTGCTAATGCTTTACCTAATTCTGTTACTGTTGCAATCAGCACTTGATCAAGATCAAGAGATTGGCGAATTGCCAATGAAATTTTTTCTTCCATAAGCCTATGATCGTGTTCAAGCTGCATTTTAGAAGCGATTTGATTAAAAGCCTTTGCTAATTTGCCTAGCTCATCATTACTCTTGATTTCCAATCTTTTTGTGAAGTCACCACGCCCAAGGGCTAGCACCTCTTTAACGAGCAGCTTAATTTGTCGACTGAACTGTTTACTAGCTATAAAAGCTAAATAAGATGAAGCTAGCAGGGCTATAATAGCTAGCAAAATAGTTTTGGTAAATTTACCAACAATTTCCTTTTCAATTGAAGGAGCGGGGGTAGCGCTGATATAAATGTTGAGGGGAGACACAAAAACTTGATCGTCCACTTGAAATAGCTTTTTAGTGTTTGCTTCACTCTTAGCCGATGATATATTTTCGTCCGTGGTTACAAAAATTTCTTTTTTGCCATCAGCTATCGATATACTAGAAAATAATGGCGCATGATCAACGACACTATCCAATTCTTGAGCATCTTGCGCTACAATTCGAGTCAAAGTTTTAGGTTCTATCGCAACTATTAAAGCTGATGTAGACAAATCTATATTTGATTCTTTACCCGTAAATTGTTTATGATACAAAGCTTTCCGACTGGGTTTTTTAGCGGGAGTTTCAGTTTGAAACTTTGCTTGTCTGGGGTGCAAACTGACAAGAAGCAATTTTCTTTGCCCGCTTAAAGGAGAAATGCTATATATCGCGGCTTTAGACCGCTTTTGACTTGTAGATATAAGCTCTTTTGCACTGTATGGTAGCTTTATCATTTTTTCTTGGGCAGGGCGATAAACAATGGCTCGACCATCGGGAAATATACGGTAAACTTCAGCCCAATCAGGATGTTGTTTTACGCTATTCAGCACTGCACTATTGGATAAGGGCCCTTTAGAAATTTGAGCAATTGATTGGTTAGCGATAGCTCGCATGTCCCAAATTTGCTGTTGTCCCCAAATATCTAAACTCTTTGCCAAAGCAAGAAGTTTAGCGCTGTGCGTTTGCTGGACTTGCGCTTGTACAAAATGGAATTGATCAAATAAAGATAAAGCAAAGACTGTAGCAATAGGCAAAGCCGCACCAAGACAAAGCAATAAAAGCCTGCCTTGTAATTTCAGGCGAAAAGCCCTGGGCGATATAGCCAAGCTGAGCCTCCCAGTCCACCCATAACTAAACAATGGTTCTTGGAAACCATGCACAGGCAAATTATATTATTTACTGGACAATAAAAAAGCTGCATTTACGCCTTTTTAGAAATATTTGCTAAAAATTAAGAACAAAGAATAGCAAGCAAGCCATCAAAGTGGCGAAGGGCCTTGATTAGCAGATTTCGGCAAATCTAAGCCTTGTTTGTTACATGTGTCTACATCGCAAATTAAAGAAACGGCCTTTTGCCAATCAATGGGAATCTGCTGCTCGATGCCTTGATCCAAACCGACAAAAAGAGACGTTTGGAACTCGTCGACTGCCTTTTCTTCTTTGCCCTGCTTCAGATATATATCTATTTTGATCATTCTAGCTATACCGCAATTATAATCAAATTCTAAGGCTCTATCGATTAAATTGAGCGTGGTGGCAAAATCACGATTGGCATGAGCTGAACAAGCAGCAGCGGCCAAAAACATGCTTTTCAATTCGTTGTTTAAGGGAAAACTTGAATCTGCTAGAGCCAAAAAGAGCCTTAGCGATTGCTTATAATTGCGCTTTTTATAGCTCAGATACGCTTCTACAAATTGCACCAGAAGAGCTTGTGGATGATTGGATTTAATTTCTCTTAGCTTTTTACTCGCTTGTTTAGAAAGACCTGCGGCTTCATAAAGAATGACCAAGTTGCAGGAAGCAACTAAATCATTCTCAGTATGATTCGCATTATTTTCGGCCAATGCCTTTTTTAATTTGTCCATGGCAATCGGTCTTATCAGTTCAGCAAAAATATTTTGTATAGTTTGGCTACTTACTATAGCTATAAACACGAGAGCCAAAACTAAGTGCACAAGAGTGAGAACAGTCAATTCCTGTCCTGTGCCTTGCATTATCGCTATTTGCCAATGTGCGCTGCCAAAACCAATTACAGATAGGATTGGATCAACAATTAGATTGATGGAAAGAACAAAGGTACAGGTATAAGTTATAAGCATAGCTAGAAATGGATGAGGGCGAAACAGAAGAGCTAGTAATAGAATTACTACAAGCAATGTTTGGGCTGATTCACCAGCAAATAATGTTGGCATCAAGTAAGCTCTTGAAGCCAATTCATCAGGTATAACTTGATACCATAAAAGTCCGTAACTTATATTTTTTACATAACCGCCAAACCACTGACAGGCAATTACTGAGACCCACAGTGCAATAAGATTGAGTAAAGGATAAATCAAAAAAATGACTATGCGCCAAACGAAAGCTAAATCATAGTCATTTAAGTCTTCTTTGCTGAAACGGTGGCGGTCAAAATATAACCTGCGTAACGTATCTAGACTAATAAAAGCAGTAACAGCCGTCACAACAGCAAAACAAAGTTTATCCATAAAAAATACTGACTATGCTCAATCTATTCGTCCCCATTACCGAAATCCTAGCAGTTTATGGATAAAGTTTGGCATTCTTAAATACATAATTTAGTGAAAAGGAAACATCTATTTGCCAAATATCCTAAGCAGAACAATTGAAATAAAGTACAAAGCAATCAAGGCAGCCATGACCAATAGCATAGATATTGCCGTGGGGTCAGGAGTAATAATAGCAGCAACAACAGCGGCAGCAAAAACGGCATAACGCC
>JABDBL010000030.1:30618-30850 GCA_013288645.1 Candidatus Melainabacteria bacterium | reverse complement strand
CGAAATGACCGCTAATTCGCTTAAGCGCTTGATTAAGCTTAAGACTTGGTATTGGGTTGCCCATAATACAGACCGCAATGTTCTTACAAGCGCAATAAAAGTGACTACTCACAGACCTGGTGATTTTCATTTCGAATTTGTTATTCATCCTGGTTGGCAACATATGGCTAGTGAGGCTGTCAGTTTTGTGAAGCAAGCGATAAAGCAGCTCCATATAGAAGGAATAGTTCTC
>JABDBL010000030.1:0-30567 GCA_013288645.1 Candidatus Melainabacteria bacterium | reverse complement strand
ATAGTTCTCACCAAAGTGTATGATTATCAAGCAGCAACCGGCCAAGCTCTAGAAACACTTGGCTGGCAAAGGCACGGGGAGTTTATGTTAATGGTTAAAGAGCATTGGTTAAGGGCGAAGAAAAAATCTATTAAGCTTGATGCCCCAGTCAGTCTGCCTGGTATGGGCAAGCCAGCCATAAATCTTCCTTATCAGTTGCCGTACGACTAAAGCACCGAATAATGCAAATAAATTATTAAGATTGCAATATCCATTTGCATAAGCCTGCTTTGCGTTGACAGTCATCCTGGCAGCTAGTTATGATAGCTATTCTCTTTATTTGTGCTTATGCTTCTATCAGTTAATATAGCTAAAGCACTAGTTTCGCCATTGAATTTCATTTGGGAGTTTAAATTGCCTACAATTAATCAGCTTATTCGTCGAGAAAGAGCTAAAACCACTTATAAAACAAAGTCACCGGCTTTAAAGTCTTGCCCACAACGTCGTGGGGTTTGTACTCAAGTAAAGACACAAACACCCAAAAAGCCTAATTCTGCTTTGCGTAAAATCGCACGGGTACGTCTTACCAATGGCGCGGAAATCACTGCTTATATCCCTGGTGTGGGCCATAATTTGCAGGAACACTCTGTAGTTTTGGTCAGAGGTGGTCGGGTAAAAGATCTTCCTGGTGTCCGTTACCACATCATTCGGGGCAGTCTTGATACTGCTGGTGTAAAAGACAGAATGCAGTCACGCTCTAAATACGGCGCTAAGAGACCTAAAGAAGGCGGAGCAAAAGGCGCAGCCAAAACACCGGCCAAAAAGTAGATCTCACAATAGGAAAAGAATCAAAGGAATTTGTCATGCCCAGAAGAAATATAATTGAAAAGCGTGTACCTAACCCGGACCCTATCTTTAACAGCCAGTTAGTGCAGCGCTTCGTGAATCGTATGATGCAACGAGGCAAAAAGAGCGTTGCTCAAAAAGCTTTCTATGAAGCACTCGATTTAGTTAAAGAACGCACAAAACAACAAGATCCACTTGATATTTTCAACAGAGCAGTAAGAAATGTGACACCCTTGCTTGAAGTAAAGGCTAGACGTGTTGGCGGCTCTACTTATCAGGTGCCTATTGAAGTAAAGCAATCACGTGGTGTGGCTTTAGCAGCTCAGTGGTTAATAGCAAACAGCCGCAAGCGTCCAGGACGTACATTTGCCGAAAGACTTTCTGGTGAGTTATTGGATGCTTCAAATGGTGCCGGAGCTTCTGTGCGCAAAAAGGATGAAACTCATAAAATGGCTGAGGCTAACAAAGCTTTTGCTCATTATCGTTATTAATCTTTATTTTGCACAACTCAGCATTAATTATGTAATTATCAATTAAGTGGGAAATAGACCTATGGCAATGTTGACTCGTCCTGACGAAAATAAGAAAAGTGAACAAAGGAACGAAAAGAAAGTGAGCAATCGGAGTGTACCTTTAGAAGATATCAGAAATATGGGTATTGCTGCCCACATTGATGCTGGAAAAACTACAGTTACCGAGCGTATTCTTTTTTATTCAGGCTTAATTCACCGCATGGGTGAAGTGCACGAAGGCACATCTGTTACGGACTGGATGGCCCAAGAGAAAGAACGCGGTATCACTATTACAGCGGCTGCCATTACCAGCCAATGGAAAGGTAAACGCATTAACTTAATTGATACACCTGGACACGTTGACTTCACAGTTGAAGTAGAACGTTCGATGCGTGTACTGGACGGCGTAGTGATTGTTCTTTGTGCTGTAGCTGGCGTGCAACCACAAACAAATACTGTATGGAAACAAGCTAATCGCTATAAAGTACCCCGCTTAATTCTGGTCAACAAAATGGACCGACAAGGGGCTGACTTTTATCGCGTATTAAAGCAAGTCAAAGACTTATTGACCGGTATACACACCGTCAAAGCTAATGCTCATGCGATTCAATTACCTATTGGTGCTGAATCAGGATTTTTAGGCTTAGTCGATTTGATCGAACGTAAAGCTTACTTGTACGAAGAAAATGATCCATTAGGAAAAAGCATTAAAGAAGTAGAAATACCAGCTGACATGAAAGAATCAGCTGAAAAATACCGCAAAGAATTAGAAGAAGCTATTGTCGAAACTGATGATACTTTGATGCATAAGTATTTGGAAGGTCAAGAAATTACTGTTCCTGAATTGAAACATGCATTGCGCAGAGCAGTCTGTGAAAACAAAATTATTCCTGTGCTTTGTGCCTCTGCCTTTAAGAATAAAGGCATACAACCTTTATTAGATGCAATTATTGAATATTTGCCATCACCAGTGGAAATCGAATCTGTTACAGGATTAGATCCAGATGGACAAGAGGAACAAAGACGTTGTGATGAAAACGAGCCGTTTTCTGCTCTTGCTTTTAAAGTTATGACAGATCCTTTTGTAGGTAGGCTAACTTTCTTGCGTATATACAGCGGTAAATTAACTGCTGGCTCTTATGTTATGAATAGCACTAAAGACAACCGCGAACGTATAAGTCGTTTAGTGCAATTGCAAGCTGATCAAAGAACAGATGTTTCAGAAGCTTATGCTGGTGACATTGTAGCGGCTGTTGGTTTAAAAGACACCACCACTGGTGACACATTATGTGCTGAAAATGCTCCAATCATACTCGAATCAATGAATTTCCCCGACCCAGTTATTTCAGTTGCTATCGAGCCTAAGACTAAAGTTGACTCTGACAAGCTAGGTGTTTCACTAGGTAGACTAGCTGAAGAAGATCCAACCTTCAAAGTACATATCGATCCAGAAACCAGTCAAACAATTATTGCCGGTATGGGTGAATTGCACTTAGAAATTATTGTTGACCGTTTGCTGCGTGAATTTAAAGTGGAAGCCAATGTAGGTCAACCACAAGTTGCTTATCGTGAAACCATGCGCAATAAAGTTAAACAAGAAGGTAAATTCATTCGTCAATCAGGTGGTCGTGGTCAATATGGTCACGTGGTAATCGAATTAGAACCGCAAGAGCCCGGAAAAGGTTTTGAATTCGTCAATAAGATTGTTGGTGGTGTCATTCCGAAAGAATACATACCGGCGGTTGAAGATGGTATCACAGAAGCTTTACAAGGTGGTGTATTAGCCGGTTACCCGGTCATTGATATTAAGGCAACACTTGTTTTTGGTTCTTATCACGATGTAGACTCGTCTGAAATGGCATTTAAAATTGCCGGTTCTATGGCCTTTAAAGAAGGTTTCATGAAAGGTAAGCCGGTATTGCTGGAGCCGATCATGAAAGTGGAAGTAGAAGTGCCGGAAGAATTTATGGGCGATGTCATCGGTGACTTGTCCGGCCGCCGGGGCCGCATTGAGGGCATGGAAACAATTGATCGTATCTCTAGAGTAAAGTCCCTCGTGCCACTATCTAAAATGTTTGGTTACGCTACGGATATTCGCAATAAGACTAAGGGTCAAGGTACTTTCGTAATGGAATTCCAACATTACGAAGAAGTGCCACCCAATATAGCCGAAACCATTATCAAGAAATAGTCAGTCGAGGACTAGATGACATGTTGTAATCACTCTCTGGTAGCGCCAAAAAAGTACAAGAAGCGCTTACAGTTGCTGGCGTCGAACTTAAGGTTATAAAAATGGCGGAATTAACTAGAACCGCTAGCGGTGCAAGCAGGCAATAAAATACATAGCATTGAAACTCAATAGCATGCCTAATAATAGTGCGCCTACTATTATGTCCCAAACTAAAATCGCCTGACGCTCTGACAGGGTGATCAGTATTCCCATTCTACTCATGATAAAGAAAACTATAACTGCCAGAAAAACAAGATCGGCTAGAGCAACAACCGGTGGTCTGACTAATGCAGACGGGAGCGTAATAAGCATGACCGCAAACAATAGACAAACAAGAACAAGTAAATCGCTGACCTTATCTCCTTTTCTATATTCCTTTCGAGGTAGAGAACCAATATATTGTAAGAACGCACATGTACCTTTCAACATAGAGCGTCTTTGTATTAAGAGTCCTGCCTGACTGTTAGAGGCTGCGGACTTTTTTTCTTCGATATTTTCTGCACCAAATTTGGTGCGATCTAAAGCTTTGTCACTATTATAAGCCATGGTAAGCCAGCTAACACTTTAAGGGTAAAACACACTTGCTTAAAGAAATCATATCATTTCTTCGCTTGACAAGTAGAATATATTATCTTCGGAAGCACTTTCTAATAAAAACTGGGCGGTACTGGACTCGAACCAGTGACCCCCACTATGTCAAAGTGGTGCGCTACCACTGCGCCAACCGCCCGAATTGTTTATTCTACAACGTTTTAATATCTAAGTAACTTAGGTTGTTCACCTTTTTTGATATCACAAATTAAAATAACATTTTATATTAACGCGCTTGAGGCTATTGCCGCGATTAGCCAATTATTGCAATAAATAAAAAGCATAAATCACAGTAGCTGTAAGAATGTTCGGACAAAGTGCGGGAGAATTATGATCCTGCCCATATTTCGAAAACCTGGTTCGACATGGGGAAAGAAAATCCAGCATGAAAAACTGACTTAAAATCAAGTAGCGGGCAGGCGGATGGGGAGAGCTTGAGTGGCAACTAGCCCGAATAGTTGCGCACGGCTTCACCCCGCAGATCGAAGCTTCCTTGAGTGACCACTTTCTCGCCTGGTTTTAGTCCCTCAAGCACTTCTATATAGTCCTCTGATTGGCTGCCTAGTTTGACCTTGCGCTCCTCGAAGACATTATTCCCTTCCGGCACATAAACGACCTTGCATGTTCTTGTATCTTGGACAGCCGCTATTGGAATGGTCAGGACTTTCTTCAGACCAACAATTATTTTCATGCGGGCGAACATTTTAGGTTTGAGCAAACCTTGTGGGTTAGAAACCTCCGCGCGCACTGCCAACGTTCTGCTGTCGCTGTCGACCTGGTTTGCAACATAGTCCAACTTACCATTGAAGACTTTGTCGGGAAAGCTGTCAGCCTTCAATTCGATCGGCTGACCAAGATTGACTTCGGCTATATCTTTTTCAAAAACATCCGCTTTCAACCACACTGTCTGAAAATTGCCAATCGTGAAAAGCGGCTTGGATGGATCTATCAACTCGCCGACGTTGACCAGTCGGTCTACGATGATTCCGCTTTCTGGTGACAAAACAGGTACTAAGGGATCAATCACTTGCGTTTTCATGACTTCCGTTATCTCTTCTTCTGAGACGCCGAAAAGGCGCAGTTTGGTCTTGGCTGGACCAGTTACTATCTTCATCTTCTCCTCGGACAATGCAATGGTCGCCTGACGCTTCTTTCGCTGAGAATCGACCATAATCTGATCTTTGACGTAAGCTGTTTCGGCTGACTGAAAATCTGCCATAGAAGCTATCTTCTCTGTATAGAGCGACTTCATTCGCTGATAAATCTTATCGTCAAGCTTGAGTTGGGCCTCGGCTGTTTCGCTGTCAAAATTGATCTGAATGAGAGCCTGCTTGAGGTCAGACCGCACCTGTTGCTCGCCCTGCAACAGATCTGACTCAGCCTGTTGAATATCTGTGCTTCGGACAATCAGGAGTGGTTTGCCTTCCTGTATATGATCGCCTATGGAAACCAGTATCTGAGTGACCCGTCCGGTTACAGGAGTGGTGACGTGTGTTTGGGTATTGGCATTTGCTAACACTTCGCCGGTGACATTTACGTCCGTATCGAGCTCGCGTTCTTTGACTTCTGCAATTGATATGCTGGCTTCTTCTTCGGCAGCGCTAGACAGTTTAACCAGGCGCCGATCCATCTGCTTTTGCGGTTCAGTTTGAGAAACTGGTGGTTTGCCATCATCATTGATGGCAGTGGGTAATGATGCGCAGCCGTGCAAAAGGTTAATACTGACAGCACTAACCAACACCAGCAGGTACAGGGCTCGGTTGCGCAAAGATGAACTGAGAACCATAAAAACCTCTAGCCTAGTGACAAAACTCATGGGCGACCGGTTACCTTTGATTACCGTTCGTCTGACAAAGCCGGCATCTTTACCAGGGAGCAGGCTTGATCTGACCAACAGGCCACGGACAATTTTATCAGCCAGCCTGTCAATGTAACTATCCTAATGTTATATCGTAACTCGGCCTCTTATAATTACGCAAATCAACCACATGCTAATCACTGTTAGGATATAATTACCTGAAGGTCAGGACATCCGGGGAAGGATAGTCGGCAGCCTGAAGCTTTCGTGAGCATGATGTCAGGCGCGCGCTGGTGCCCATATCAGCAGATGAGGAATAATAGTGCTGGTTCAAATGCTGCAAAAACGCAATGTGGTTGTGTTTTTGGCATTGTGCGTGCTCTTTTTTGGCTACAAGTGTCATGAAAAACTCGCCTTGGAAGCCTATCCGGACGTAGCGAATATGCAGGTTCGCGTCATTACTCAGGTGCCCGGCAAAGCAGCAGAAGAAGTCGAGCGTCTAGTCACGATTCCGTTGGAGAAGGAACTCAACGGTATTCCGCATGCCGATCCGCCGCGCTCCATCTCGATCTTCGGCTTGTCGGTAATCACCATCGTATTTGACGACATTCCGTCAAATGTAGCCAGACATTGGGTATTGGAGAAGATCGGCACAGCCGATATCCCTCCCAGCCTGGGTGTTACCCCACAACTTGATGTTGATGCCAGCCCGGTCGGCGAGATTTATCGCTACACGGTGGAAGGAGAATCGACCTCCTCACGCCTGAGAAAGGAATGGGAAGACTGGTATCTCGAACGCAAGTTCAAAGCGGTTCGTGGCATCGTCGACACAACTGGCTTCGGTGGACCGACCAAGGTGTACTGGGTCGAGCTCGACCCCAGCAAAATGAAGGCTTTAAATATAAGTAACTCGCAGGTGGAGAGCGCAATCAACAGCTCGAACGGCTCCACTGGAGGCAGCTTCATCATAAGGAACGGACAGAATTACATGGTTAGAGGGATCGGGCTTTTGCGCTCGGTTGAGGATATTGAAAACGTTGTTCTAGCCTCCAGCAAGGAAGGTCCCCCCATTCTGGTGAAAAATATTGCCATTGTCTCGATCGGAGACAAGGTAAGACTCGGTCAGGTTGGCAAGAACGATGACGACGATGTGGTGGAAGGCATTGTTCTGATGCGGCGCGGCGAGAACCCTTCGCGAGCCGTTAATAACATCTTAGAGTCCTGGGACGACATTCAGTCCGGGTTGCCGCCGGGAATGAAGATGGTGCCTCTTTACGATCGCACGGCGCTAGTGAGAAAGACATCCGAAACTATTGGGCATAATGTCGCTGAGGGGATTTTTCTTGTTGTAGTCATACTGATGCTCTATCTCTTCCAGGTACGGAGCGCTCTGATTGCGGCAATTTCGATCCCACTCTCCTTATGCACGGCGATGATTCTACTCAATGTCTTTGACATCCCGGCCAACTTGCTTTCACTGGGCGCCATTGATTTTGGCATCATCGTCGACGCCTCGATCATTATGGTCGAGAATATCATCCGACACCTGGCCAGTCTGAAGCATCACCACCAAGGTCCTGTCGACTCCCAGACTGTGCTTCTCACTATCGCTCAGGCGGCAAAGGAAGTAATACGACCGATCTCATTTGCCACCGCTATTATTGTTATCACATTTTTGCCGATATTCACATTTGACAAGGTGGAGGGCAAGCTATTCCACCCGCTGGCAATAATCATGAACTTTCACCTGCTCGGAGGCGTTATCTCCGCCATGACTGTAGTACCAGTGCTCTGTGCAATCGTATACCTAAAGAATCTGCCGTCGGACAAGGAAAGTCCGATTATGCAATTCTTCCTCAATGTCTATAAACCGATCCTTAAGTGGTCCATGAGAAACCAACTGCAGGCTGCTCTGGTCGGACTAGCGGCTGTCGGCTTTTCGCTATTGGGTTCGACGTTGTTGGGAGCCGAGTTTTTGCCCCCGCTAGAGGAGGGCAACATTTGGGTGAGAGCCACTGTATTGCCGACCAGTGTCTCACTGGTCGAATCAGTCAAACTCGCTCATAGTCTGAGGAAGCTGTTGAAGACCTATCCTGAAGTCACCAATGTCGTCAGCCAGGTGGGAACTCCTGATGACGGCACCGATCCCAATAATTACAGCAATATCGAGATCTTCGTAGACTTAATTTCTAAAGACAAATGGCGAGCACAGTTTCACGACAAACAGGATCTGGTGAACGATATGAACCGGCTCTTGATGGATAGGCACCCCGGCTGCCTGTATAACTTCTCTCAATATATTAAAGACAACATGGATGAGGCGATTTCCGGCGTAAAAGGTGAGCTGGGCTTGAAAATTTACGGACGCGATCTCAACATTCTGGACCGGCTTGGTAATGAGGTTAGGAACATTATTCAAAAAGTGCCCGGAATGGTCGACGTGGCCAAAGACGAACTACTCGGCCAGCCACAATTGTTGATTACGATCAACAGAGCTAATGCAGCGCGTTATGGCATCAATACGAGCGATATTCTTGACACGGTGCAAACAGCAATCGGTGGCATGTCGATTACTGAGTTGCAAGAAAACGATCGTAGATTTGGTGTATGGGTAAGGTTTCAGCCGGCATATCGTAGGGAAGTGACAAATCTGGAAGGCATTCTGCTAGCCACCCCGAACGGCAACCGCATTCCACTTTCCACCCTAGCTACAATTCAAGAAGATCATGGTGCCACGGCAATCTTGCGAGATAAAAATTCCAGGCGGGTGGCAGTAAAAGCTAATATCAGAGGCAGAGATCTTCTTTCCGCCGTCAAGGAAGCCCAATCTCTGGTGGGCAGACAGGTTCATTTCCCGGAAGGATACAAGATGACTTGGGAAGGGCAGTTTGCTTCGGCGCAGCGAGCAATGGGGCGTCTTAGCCTAATCATACCGGTGACATTGTTGTTCATTTTTATTCTTCTATACTTTGATTTTGGCTCGGCGCGGGTTGCGCTTTTGGTCATGCTTACCGTGCCTCTCGCCACACCAGGGGCGGTGCTTTTGCTGTTGCTAACTCACACGCACTTTAGCATTTCCGCTGGAGTAGGATTTGTTGCTCTTTCTGGGGTGGCAGTGCAAAACGGAGTCATTCTCGTTTCTCTCGTCGAGCAACTCAAAAATGAGGGCGTTGCGCTGCGCAATGCCATCGCCAGGAGCGCAATCATTCGTATGAAGCCATCATTAATGACAACAACCGTTGCAGTGGCAGGATTACTGCCGGCTGCCTTTTCAACCGCAATTGGTTCCCAGAGCCAGCGTCCGCTTGCGCTTGTGATTGTGGGTGGCCTAATACCCGGTGTGATTTTGGCTCTCATTGTATTACCGGCGCTATACGAGTTCTTCGAGCACGGATTCCGGAAGTCCTCGACATCTGAAGAGATAGAGTCAATGGAAATTTAGCCGCATCAAAGAGAAGCGGTAAAGCGACTCTGCCAATCATACACAAGGAGAAACAATTTACCATCCATGGCTGGCAGAACTTTAAGGTTGCTAAGTGTTCAGAGAATGTGCCCTGCCGATTGCTTAATTGCTTTGCCTAAACCGACTGTTTGACTGCGCCAACCGGCCTCAGTCAATTAATTTTATTTTTTAAGGCAAATGTGGCGTGCTTTGAAGCATTTACACATAAGGAAAATACTAAGGCGGCACCCAGATTTGAACTGGGGAATGGAGGTTTTGCAGACCTCTGCCTTACCACTTGGCTATGCCGCCAGGATTGTTTACTGTTATATTTTAACCTTTTGCGTGAATTATCTCTAGATAAGTTCATCGCTTGTTTAAGACTCATTGAGACTTGGATTTGAGTCTGGCTAAATAAGGGTTACAATAAACTATCAAGATGATATCTATGAGATTGTTTATGGTCGCAACGCGTTATCCATTAATAGCTACAAAATTGTTCAGATTTTTATTTCCGGCAATATTGCTTTGCTCTTGTAGCAGTCCGAAAGAAGTTAGCTTTAAATCTGGGGGAGTAACTCAAACGTTTACACAGGGTAAATCGGCTATTTCTACTGATTTTGAGAATTACATTTACCCTGATGCCACTACATCCGGTTCTGTATCTGCCGAAGGGGAGAACGACGAACAATCTAAGTTTCTAATGCTCTCTTCTAAGAGTCCAATAGAAAGTGTTAGGAAATGGTATCAAGACAAGCTCAAAAGTGAGAACTGGAAAATTGTAAATCAACAAGCGCAGCCCAAATTAATAAGCATTACAGGCTCCAAGAATAATACTGAGCTAAGTGTAATGATTACCGAGGACAATAATAATACAAGTATAAGTCTCTCTTTATCTAAACAAGTTGACAGCAACTATAACGACGATAGTAACCGCGAAAATTTTGTACCCAATAAAGACACTCCTCCAACGGACTAAATTAAGTGCAAGCAATAGCCGAAGTTACTTCTTCTTCTATTACTAATGTTGTTGCCGAGTGTGCTCATCAGCCTCAGCAAAAAGAGAATAGACAAAAACCGCGTTTCGGCAGTTTTGTATGTATAGAATCGCAAACGTCAGACTTAAGATATCTGGGTATTGTCTATAACATTACAACTGCACCTGTTGATAGTGTGCATAGAACTGTTGCATTTGGGATGACAAGAGAAGAATTGCAAAAAGAGCAGCCCCAAATTTTTTCACTCTTGCAAACCAATATTCACGCTCTATTGATTGGATTCATTACAAATGGCAGCGGTTTCGGTTATTTACCACCACAACCACCTGACTTGCATGAATTCGTTTATCCTGCTACTAAAGAAGATTTAGAAAAGGTTGTAGAAAATTTCGATTTTCTTCGATTACTATCTGGAGTTAATATAGTCGCTAGTGATGAATTGATAGCTGCTGCAATAAGAGAAGCATTTTTGATCCATAATAAAAGTGGAGAGTTTTTACTTAAGGCAGGTCAAGCACTAGCCCAATTATTTAAAACAGATTCTGAACGCCTATTAGCAATTTTAAGACGAATTCAACCGGAAGGAATGGGATATAAGTAAGTGGAGGTAAGATCTTGCAGATGAGTAATGTCAATAACAAAGAACGTTTATTTTTGCGTCAATGGGTGGGTGAAAGGGTTGCTATTAGAACATCTGAAGACGGCACTTTTTCAGGGCATCTAACTAATATTGTTTTTGATCAAAGCAATAGACTTACATATATTATGCTTGATGAGAAACACTGCGTAAATTTTGATCATATAATCCATATTACATTGGAAAAATAGAAACTAAAAACGATGGTATGGTAAAAGTGCGAGTAGTTTTCTTTGGCACGCCCGATATAGCTATTCCGACCCTAGAAGCATTGATTACCCATAAAGATATCAATGTGCTTGCCGCAGTCACTCAGCCGGATAGACCATCTGGTCGAGGGCATAAATTGCAAGCCCCTCCTGTAAAATTGCTCTGCCAGAAACGTGGCATTACAGTTTTTCAACCTGAAAAGTTAAGCAAAGCTCCTGATGTAGTTGAATCTTTGCGTAAGCTGCAGCCTGATTTGATAATAATGGTGGCATTCGGTCAAATACTCAAAAAAGATGTTCTGTCCATGCCCGAACATGGTGTAATCAATTTGCATGCTTCATTGTTACCTTCCTATAGGGGAGCAGCGCCTATCAATTGGGCTATCATAAATGGCGATACTGTGACTGGTATCAGTACAATGTTTACCGAGGCTGGTCTAGATACAGGACCAATATTGTTAAAGGAAAATATCTCGCTTGATAGTAATATCAATGCTCAAGAATTAACTGACATTATGGGTGAACGTGGCGCCAAACTAACTATAAAAACAATTGAGCAGCTAATGGTGGGAGCGCTTAAAGCTGAACGGCAAGATGACAGCAAAGCTACTTATGCTCCTGTTCTTACTAAATCAATGGGAAAAATTGATTGGACCAATTCAGCAAACAAAATCCATAATCTAGTACGCGGGCTGATACCTTGGCCGCTAGCTTTCACAACCTTTCGTAGCAATCCATTAAAAATCTGGCGTACGGAACTTGTGAACCAAGATAAATTAGAACTTTTGCAAAAAAATATTTATAGCTCGGGAACAATAGTTGTAATTAACAAAGAACTGTTCGTTTGCTGTGGACAAAACTCTTGGTTAGAAATAAAAGAAGTAAAACCTGTAAATAAAGCAAAACTAGCAGTTAAAGATTGGTCAAATGGTGTTCACCTAGACACAAATGACAAATTCGAGTTTTAGTTCTTTTTGTTATGTTCAGTCAAAACAGCCCTAACAGAACAGTGACATTTCTAATTGATATGCAGAAGAGCATCTATAATATAATAATAGAGTTAGTAGTTAGAAAAATCCTCTTGGTTACTAATTATTTTTATTGGGCATGACAGTGGCAAGTGCTTGTCTGGCAATGTGTTTGTCGTTGGTTGTTGCTTAAATGCTAAGAATTGCTCGCAAATCAACTAAAATTATATAGGGATGTTAGACAGAACGAAAAATTAAATTACCCGAGGAGAAAAGTAGCACTTATGACAACAATATTCGTTTTGACATTAGTGGTCCTAGTAGTTTACGGATTCATATGTATGCGCATTATTCAAGAATACGATAGATTGGTCATTTTTACTTTGGGCAGAGTAACAGGAGTAATTGGACCAGGCTTGCAATTTGTTTGGGTGCCTTTTCAAACTGCTAGACGAGTGGGATTGCGAATTACTACAATGGATATCCCTACGCAAGAAGTTATTACTAAAGACAATGTTTCAGTAAAAACAGCTGCTGTCTGTTTTTTCCAAGTTGCTGATGCACTTAAAGTAGTAATTAAAATTCAAGACCCAATGATCGCCATCAATCAAATTGCTCAAACTACTTTGCGTAGCGTAATTGGACAGCATGAACTCGACGAATTATTGAGTGATCGTGAAACAATCAATAGCAAGTTGCAAGAAATTATAGACAGACAAACGGAAGGTTGGGGTATAAAAATCCTTTCGGTCGAGCTGAAAGATGTGACAATACCAGACACTATGAAAAGAGCTATGGCTCAGCAAGCCGAGGCAGAGCGTGTACGCAGAGCCAAAATAGTAGCTGCAGAAGGCGAGATGCAAGCTTCTGAAAAGCTTGCTCAAGCTGCTGGAATTATGGCTGTCCAGCCTGGAGCCATGCAATTGAGGCAATTACAAACTTTGATGGAGATAGCGGCGGAGAAGAATTCCACCATCATATTCCCTGTTCCAACCGACCTACTGGAAGTGCTCCACCAGGCAGTTAAGCCTAGGAGCTAGTTCAAAATGAGACCACATGAGCCAGCCGAGTAATCAAAACATTCCCGATCCAAATGATAGGCTTGCTGACAAATCATCAGAGCAAGAGGCTGAACAGTCTAGCGATCAAAATCTACATAGTCGTTTCTTGCAAGATATTTCGTCTGAAAAACATATTCCAGGCTTAAAACAAAGGGAAACAAAAGCTTCTAATATTACATTGTTAGAAGCCATGTTTGATGCCACTATAATAAGAGCTATAAGCCTTACAGCAAATGAATTTCGTTTGCTTGGCAATACTCTTATTAATAAATCCGTTCTTCTAGGCTTATCAAAAGAATTTGGCCAATCACCTTTATTAGCTTTGCTCAAAGGCGAAATTAAAGAAAATCTTGACCATCTGGATAAATCAACATGGCAACGAATAGTGGAAACACTTAAAGAAAAACAAATTAAAGACAAAGACTTGCAAGGCATTAAAGGTTTAGAAAACAAAGAGAAAGTCAAGAAAAATAAACAGGATATACAAACAAAAACAGACGAGAAAGACCTTGCAGACGAGGAATTCCTATTGGAAGAAAATCAATCTGAAATAATTTCAAACCAAGATAGGCAAACTGAATTGGATAACAAAAGGTACAATACTGTTGAAACTATACGTAAAGCTACTGAGATAGAGCTAAGCATGCTTAAACCATCAGAACATCACAAAAGTTTAGGACAAAGCCTTGAGCACGCAACATCAGCTGATTTAGGTTCAACCAGTAAATTGTTAAATAAACCATTACTTTCTCTCGAACGCTTAAAGCATTGTATTGGTCAATTTTCGCGCGGTAAGATTTTAGTTCTTGGCGATTTACTGATTGACGAATTGTTAGAAGGACGACCTGAAAGAATTTCGCGAGAAGCCCCTGTTTTAATTTTGGAGCACGTAGATACTGTGCTCATTCCTGGGGGAGCAGGTAATACTGCCCATAATGTGACTGCCTTAGGAGGCAAATGTCACACTATAGGAGTTTGTGGTCAGGATGAGTATGCAAACAAACTCAAAAATCTTTTAGATAGACATAGTATAGAACACAGCTTGGTGATTGATCCTAGTAGACCTACTACTGTCAAGACAAGAATTTTGTCCAAGGCCCATGCTCTTATGCAACAGCTGTTAAGACTTGATCGCATTTCGCATGACCCAATCAATAAGCCCACTGAAATGGCATTGATTAATAACTTAAATCGCCTGGCTAAGCAATATCCAGTTCTTGTTCTTTCTGATTATAGAGGTGGTGTCATTACAGATGAAATAATTCATGTCTGTAAACAACTCAATGCTACTCAGGATTTAATGATTATAGTTGATGCCCAAGACCGATTCGAGCGCTTCCAAAATGTCACTTTACTGACGCCCAATCAACCAGACACTGAACGAGCCGTAGGTTACAAAATGAATAGCGAAGCAGATCTATTGCGAGCCGGAGAAGATATGCTTTTACTTACAGGCGCACAATCTGTTCTTATTACTCGTGGTAAAGAAGGTATGGTTTTGTTCAGTCGGGGCAGTATGCCATTTAGTTTGCCTGCTTTCAATAAAAGTGAAGTATATGATGTTTCAGGAGCAGGCGACACGGTTGTTGCCACAATTGCCTTAGCCTTAACTACTGGATCCACTTTGCCAGAAGCAATGGCATTAGGCAGCATAGCAGCCAGCATAGTAGTAAAAAAGCCGGGTACAGCTGTTACCAATCAAAAAGAAATTCTCAATCTATTGCCGTTAATAAAACTGCCTGTTTAGTATTTGTCAAGTATCAAACTTAGATACAATTGTAGACAGCCAGTTTTCCTATTTTAGAATCATTCTATAGGAGTAGATCGTGACCAAGTCGAATTCTTTTTTTCGCTTTAATATTGTAGATTGCAGCATAATCACAATAACGCTATTTTGTTTATTGGGCTATTTTACTGCACGCAGCGGTCATGCTGGTATAAATAAAATTATTGAGGGTAGTCCGAAAATAGCTATTGAAGTTTATATATCAGGCATGAAGACTAGAGATGTTAACCTTTTCAAAGTTGGTGAAAAATCAGCAATAACTATTAGAAATCAACCCATCGATCCTCCTCTAGTAATAACCGCTGTGAAGTCCAACCCTAAAGAAGCAACCTTTTTAAGTCGAGATGGCAAAAGAGCTATAGCATTGCCTGATCCGGCTAATGAAATTGCCCATGATTTTTATGTCACCGTAAGTGGCGATGCCGAAGAAACTAAAGATGGCTTTGTAATTAGAGGCAATAAAGTAAAAATTGGCAATCTAGTAGAGCTAGAAGGTCGTAAATACAGAATTCAAGGCATGGTAGTAGATATACAATCTACTGGCAGTCCTTAGTCAGCAATATACAATTAATTTCTAATGTTATCGCAGATAATAAATTTGTCTTTTTTACTAAAAATCGATTCTGCCTGGAACAAACTGCTGGCAGAATCAATAATAGTAAATTCAGTAAAAGGACTATTTAGTCAGATAGCTATTAATTTGCAACAGCTTTCTTTGACTCAAAATATTGGGTCATGGTTGAAATCAATTAGTATTTGTCTTACATTAATTCTGTTTATCTGTTTAGCCTTACCACAGTTTGCCAACGACAAACAAGGATTGGCAGCTATTTTACTTGCTGCCTTTATCACTTGGTTTAGCGGAGAATTATTAGCCGGCCAAAGAAAAGAAGAAGCAAAAGGAAAAGCAAATTTTGTTGACGCCTTGGTCCTATTATTTTTTTGCATCAATATTATTGCTACTTTCTCCTCACATTATTTTGCCGCCAGTGTGCATGGATTGCTAAAACTATTTGTATATATACTTGCTTATTTTCTCTTTTGCGCTCAATTAAAAGAGAAACCACAGCACCAATTTACTTTTATGGCGATTCTTCTTGTGAGTGCTGCTCTACTTTCTCTCTATGGCCTTTATCAATTTAAAATTGGTGTGGCCCCTTTGGCTACTTGGGAAGATCCAAATATAGAAGAGCAAGCTACTCGTATCTATGCTACTTTCAATAATCCCAATTTATTCGCTGGTTATCTTTTACCTATCAATATGCTCTGCGCAGCCTTAGTTTTTGCCAATTGGAGCATCAGTAAATGGTTCACTAGTATTTTCACAATATCTCTTACAGCACTACTTACTCTTGCTCTTATTCTCACTGGCAGCCGCGGTGCTTATGTAGGAGCTTTTTTTGGATACGCAGCCCTAATGATTATTGGCTTAACTAAAATATGGCTGCTAAAAACAAAAAGACGTTTTATATTACCTGCTTTACTATTATTAGCTCCCTTAGCGGTTTTTGCTATTTTTCATTACCTGCCTGGTTTTGAACATCGTATTGTTTCAATTTTTGCTGGCAGAGAGCATAGCTCTAATTCCTTTCGCTTAAATGTCTGGTTATCGTCTTTAGCCATGTTTAAAGATAATTGGTTAATTGGTATTGGTGTGGGCAATCAAGCTTTTTGTTTGGCTTATGGACTGTACATGCGCACGGGCTTTGATGCCTTGGGCACTTATTGTGTACCTTTAGAAATTGCTGTAGAGACAGGTCTTTTTGGCTTGACAGCTTTCGCCTTGATCGTCGCTAGTATTTTATATCGTGCCCATGTGGCTTTTTGGTCAGCAAATGATCAAACGGGCCAAGATTTATCCGTATATAAAAAATGGCTGACTGCAGGAGCTGCGGTGGCTTTAATAGCGCTATTAGGACATGGCTTGGTAGATACTGTATTTTTCCGCCCCCAAATACAATTTATTTTTTATTTGCTTATTAGTATCGTAATAGCTAACACGACATATCTAAGCTCCAGCCAGAAATAATAGAATTGTCTTTGTTGAGAATGATCTAAGACATTATTGACTAAGTTTTACAAATGGTCAATAATAAGCAGATTCCTAAAATATGGTTCTACTATGGCACGACCAAAAACTTTAACCAATCGAGCTGAGCTAATCATTGAAGCAGCTGAAGAACTTTTTGGTCGATATGGCTATGAACGGACAAGCATAGAAGAGATTGCTAAACACCTAAGCATTGGTAAAGGCTCTGTCTATTTAGACTTTCGCACCAAACAAGAAATCTTATTCGAAATACTGCGTCGTCACGCTACAGCCATTCAAGATATTTTTAAAGAAAGACTAAATAACATTTCTGGCTCGCCTCTGGATGCGTTGCGCAAAGCAACTGAAGAAAGCGTGATGACCTGTTATGACCGAGTCAGCCGCGATTTCCATACACCTGAAGCATTGCTCCATACATCACTTGAAATGAAGTCGCATTTTAAAGATTTCTATGTACGCAAACGCGAATTGATTATTGGCTTTTTAAATAAAGCTGCTGATGCAGGTGAAATAAAAAAGGAAATTGCTAATGAGGAAACAGCGAAGATCATTATAATGGTCACTACCACTATATTTCCGCCATATCTAAATTGCACTGAATTTAATACTCCTGTCACAAGAGAGTTACTGCAAGCAAGAGCAAGCAAATTGCTTTTGCTTCTTGTAAATGGTTTACGCCATTACAAAGGATAGACAATAAAATATAATGGTTATGCACTAGACCTGATATCAGTTGAAATAGAATTAAAAAAACAAAGATTTATATCTGGACAAACTAGCTTAGAGAAGTTGCTATCTGGCTGGCACCGTGAATGGTGCGGGCGTGATTCAAGCAGTCTGACTTGTTTGAAAGTACTGAAACCTTTCAACCAATTGGATCTTGGCGGTTTTGCACTTTCGCACACCGTTAATATTCAAGCACTCGCTAGTAATTTAATGAATCTGCTATGGTGCTAATTTAAACTTCTCCATCAAGATAATAAGAATATTGGTCAAATTAAAATATTAATCTTCCAACTCGATATATATATATACTAACGGGCATATCTTCGATGAGTGACAAGAATATTTAGTCTAGTTCATTAATTTTATTTAAACTGATTAAATATCCTAGTGGCCAGCAAACTCTGATGTAAGTGAATAATCCTTCCTACTGGCGTTGGGAACTGTTTCCCTACGTCAAATTCCAGCATTAAGTAACACTTGACAATATCATAACCTTAAGGAATACTAATTAAGGTTATTTAATAAAAGCAGCATTTGAATGTCTTTTCTATATATACGCTCAAATGCCTGAATGGAGAAAATATGATGAGTACTCACAGGAAAAAAGGAGCAACCTTAGGACTAGTCCCTGCTCTCATATTGGTGATCCTTGCTGTTAGTACAATACTATTTGTATGTGCCGAGCTTTTTGGTGGCAATAAACAGTTAATGACCGCCACCGATGCTGGTGCGTTAGCTACGGCAAGAAATTTATTGGCAGTTGGGCTGCAACCTAATGAAATCAGTCAACTACCTAATGAGTTTCAAGCTTTAGGAGTAGACAACACTGGAGCACCGGCAGGCGTTGACTCGAATAGCGGATTGGCGGCCTCGACAGCGATATTTAATGTTTATGCATTCAACCGAGCTGCTGGACTAACATTAATGGTGGCATTAAATGCGGCTGAAGATGGAAGCACATCTGCTATTAGTAATGCCAATGCTTTAATCACGGCCTTAAATACATTTGGTACCCAACTAAATAATGATCTAGCAAATGATCCATCATTTGCCAATGCCTTCATCAATTTGAGTACCAGCAATCAATCTACAATGCTGACTACTGCAAATGTTCAGTTGGGGAATAATGACCAAGTAAAATTTACGAGTATCCCTGGCGAAGGCAAAGCAAATATTTATTTCAATACAGCATTTTATAATAACGATCCCACACTGACCAATTGGGTTAATCAATTGACAGTGTCCTCAGGTACGCTTTCTCAGCCCAATAATCGCTACAATGCAAATGATCCTAATGCGCAAGCCGGGCAACCTTTCATAAGAGCATATCAGGCGCTAGATATGAATCAGATTACAGGTGCTACAACATTTACGCCTGTTATTTACACTACTGCCATAAATCCTCAACAACTTCCTCATATGGTCGATCTGAATAGATTTAACAACTCTGGAGTTCCAACCGGTTGCTATGCCCCCAATAATTCAATTCAAACACAAGGAGTAGCAACAGAAAAGCACACCAACCTGTTGTGCACAGCATTGGGATGTGCAATGTTAGGAGCAGCTGACAATCAGTATCCTATTAGTATGCCATATGGTTGGATAAGAATAAAAAATAATCCTGATGCCATCACCGCTAATAATAACCAAGTACCATCCTTGGTACCAGTTCCTTATTGGGTAGATGGTCAAAATAGTATTTATAATAGAGAACTATTTCTGGGCGCCGGTGGTTACGGCGGCATTAATGAGGCTAACAATGGAGTTTTCTGCACTGAAGCTTATGATAACCCGGTCAATCCATTAGATCTTGGTCCTGCTGGATACAGCGGCTACTTTGAACTGTCCCTTTGGGTTGCCTATAACAATAGTACCGGTACAGATCCTCAAGGACACGATGCAACACTCAACCCTAGTATCCCACAGCCTCCTAATGGAACTTATTTGCTAGGTGCTTATTCGCCTACGCCTAATATGCGCTATGGTAGCAGTTATTGCCAAGAAGCGACATTGCAAAATATGTATGGGGTTACTTCAATTGTTGCTTATTGCGATTCCGACATGTATATTGCCAACTCAACACCTGCTCAATGCCAGAATCCCAACCTAACCATGTGGGTAAACAACTTTGATGGACCTGACGGTGTTTCAGTCGGACCATATGATAGCGGCGGTCAGCCAAGCGGCGGACTGACCAACCTAGAATATCTCAAAGGAGAAGTGCTTGGTGCTTATTACAACGTGGTGCTTGAGACTTGGGAAGGGCAAACCGCACCGTTATCATATACTGTAATTGTACCTCAAAGCCCATCTGGGTCTAAAGTATATGATCGTAGTGGAGCAGTAGCTTATGCTGTGCCTTCGAATTTTCATACGGTTGCTTTTGGGACAATTTCTACACCGGCAGCCCTGCTGAATCAATTGTATAGCTGGAACGCAAGCTGTGCTAATGTGTCTGATGACACTCAATGGACTAATTTAAGTACGCCTTTGGGAAAATTATTGCAACGCTGTCAACAGATTTTACCGACAGCAACAGAGCAAGACATCACTACCTTGTTGCAGACCTATACTATTGATCTCAATCAATATCAATATATCTATTTGCCAGCCGGAGCAAACACTTTGACCATTAGTCAAACTCCACCTGGATTTTTGAGACCATATCCAGAATACGCCCATCCTGGAAGCACCATTCCTGATGGTACTGCAGTATTAACTTGCCGAGATTCTGCTTGGAATGACGCGGGAACTTACGACCAAAATAATAATTTGGTGCCTGTAAGTCTTGAAACCACTGCGGTTAATACTGTAATAGGCAGCGGAGGAAGCACCTTTGGGGATGGGGGTACGCATTTGTCTCCCTATTTAAGTCTCAACGGCGACCTAAATACTTATGATGCTGTAAACTTTACCCCAAACTCTGGACGATATTATTTTCTAGGCGAATTGTCATTTGGTAATTATGTAAATGGAACTTATGGGACTTACCTGCAACCAAATTGATATTTAAGGAGCACGACTCTGATGCTTGGGAATTGGAATTCGATATTACAAAAAGCGCCAATCTTATCATTATCACTATTAGCATTAACTAGTCAGGCTGTAATTTCTGCATCCACTGATCAAGCCAAGCAAGTGCATAAATCATCTCAGAAACCAGTTGATTTGATGACTGCTTATCAAAAGATTCAAAGCCCTCAAGGATTTTCAGATTTACCAGTCTTCCCTGGAGAAACCACATTTATTGGTGGCTATTATATGCCCGAGCAAAATGGTGTAGCAATGTGCCAGATGAGGTATTTAGCAAAAGAAAAGCCAAAAGAAATAATCGAGTTTTACCAGGATGCTTTGTCAAATAATGGGTGGAAGATACTACAATGTATCAGCAATCATATGACTGCTCGCCATAACGACGGTCATATGTGTTCGGTGAACGTAAGTGATTCAAAATTGCCTAAGGTCAAATCACTATTTGTTATCTGTTATCGTCAGGTTAATAAGCCGCACTGATTTGCGTTCTTTAGTTTTTAAAGGTCAAAGTATGCATTCAGTTATTATCAATAGTATTTTAGTCATTTTTCTACTGAATCTGGCGCATCCTGTTTTTGCTAATGTATTGATTAAACCCACTAATGTTAAAGATGATCGCTCAGTTGCCGTTAAACTAAATGCACCAGCAGAACTTAATTCTCAGACAAAAGCAGAAATTCTTGCTAAAAGAGAAAAATATTTGCGACAATGGCACTCTTTATATGCAGGCAAATACGAACCTAGTCCTTCGGTATTTCAAAATATTGAAGACCACAAAAATTGGTGGGGAATGCATGGGGCCTTTGTCTGGGGACAAGGACCTCGCAGTATAGAAGGTCAGGCAGAAGAGTCTCGCTTCATTCTCAATCCACTTTTGCTTGTAGGCGTAAACTCAGCTACCGCGCAAATATGTAAGATAGATAAAATCAATGAAAATGATTTGGATGATCCAAATTTCCCATTTTGTTGGACACCCACTGCTTTATCCTTTTATCCAGAAATGTCTCTAGCGCAAGTTATTTATTCAGTTTCGAATTTCAATAAAGAAATCAAATTACGCGAAGACAAATTGCGCTTCAATCCTGATTTAGTTAAATTGAACCGATTCGGTTTGGTAGCATATAATGCTAGAGATTTTGGTTTCCAATATATGTACGCAGATATTGCAAAATCTATCAATATAGTAAATACCAGTGGCTGCTCTAATCCGATATTGATCAAACAATTAATTCACTGCGGTAATAGTTCTAAATATCCCGGTGGATGTAATAATATGAGTCCTGCTATGCCAGAAATTGATCGTTTTGCTATAACCAATTTACCGGCAAGAGCATGTGTGTATCTTTGGAAGAGTCAGCCCGGCTCTATAATTGATAAACCAGATTTTACTTTTTACATAGATTTTCGCTAACAAACAAATGCCTGCCGCAAAAATATTTACTTTAGCCGAAGCAAATGCACTTCTGCCTAAACTAAAAACTATGCTTTCAAGTGCCAATCAAGAGCTAACAGAAAAAGCCGAAACACTAGCTAATGCATATGCTATGCACGAAGACTGTGAACAGGAGATGAGCAAAGTAAAAGTAGTAAAAGCAAGTAAAAACGATAATGAAAATAGCCTTTCTGCTTTGAGAGAATGTCGCTTAAACTTTCAAGCAAGCATTGAGTCTCTAGAACAGGCAAAAAAGTCATATATTCATGCTTTGAATTTTTGGCTTGAAGAAATCTCACAAACAGGAGTGATTCTGCGAGATATCAAAGCCGGACTATTGGATTTCCCGGCTGATTCAGGCAGTTTTCAGTACTATTTATGCTGGCAAGCAAATGAAGATGATATTCAATATTGGCATCTCCATAATGACGGATTTATTGGTAGAAGACCATTAGCCGTGTTGAGTGAATATTTATAGCTCGTCGGTTCTCAAGCGAGTATTATCAGGGCTGCCGCCTCGATTTACGCTCAGTTGTTTTAGTAGTTTGATTAAGGAGCAATTATGTCTAACCTACCAATTAAAGAATGCATGTCTATTAAATATAAGCCTTATGCACTGGCATTTGCTCTTTTATTGTCAATTATTATATCCGTTGATAAAGTAAAGTCCCAAGAAGCCAGTCAAACCCAATTAAGCGGACAAATTCAACATCCTGACCAGATTGCTGATCCTGTCAAAACATGCATGGCTGCTCAATCTGAACAACCGCAACCTGTAAAAACAAAAAAGGGACCCATTAAAGTGATGGCACACGCCTTGAAAGGAGAGTTTAGCAACGATTCAAAAAATATGCTTAGAGATAGTATTTTACTTTTTTCAGCACAAGATATAGATCCTTATGATAGAAGCGCTCCCACAGACAAACCTTATACTCTTTGTGAAGCGCGCATGGTTGATGGCAGCCAGGCGTCCGTAATTAAATACCCAGATGGTAGCGGCAAAGTAGTAGGTGGCTTTGCAGATGGCACAATTATGGCTCCTTCAGGTTCAAACACATGGATAGTTGCCTATCCAAATGGGGTGCGCGGCAACTTGGTAAAAGAATCATCGAGCATCTATAAAGTTTATCGTCCGGATGACAGCATAACCACTATTAAGAAAACAATGTCGGGTGGCTATTCAATTTCAAATGACAAAATAGGTACCATGGGTGATTTACGCACCGATCAATTAGGCATGCAATACGAATTCAATTCCAGCACATTTTGAGCCTAACGATATACCCAAAGCGGATATCAAAAGATTTTACAAATAAAATAATTAGTAAAAATGCGGCGGATTATAGTCTTCCCACTTGGGAAGCGCTGCATTGCGTGCTTCTTTCTCGTACCACTTTGCGGAGTACCAACCCATGCAAATACCAAAGAATACAGCCAATCCTGTTGTACCTAATAATGAATTATCTGGAACAACTGGCAAAATTGGGTGGAGCAAAGGTATCAGGCAGTAAGTAATCACGATAACAATAATTCCATTAACTAGAAAATTGAACATGAAGGTCTGAAATAGAGGTGGCCGAATTCTTAATCCGCACCACCAAAGGATGCGGAAAAGCGGGGGAGCCAGTGCAAAATTGTTATCTACCCGCCGGTCAACTTCTTTAATATAATCTTCGATCTTTTTATCCATATATGTACGGACACTTCGCTAGTTTAAAAATAAACCGGACCTCATTATAGAGTACCCCACAATTAGGCTATCCTATCATGGCGATACTTTAGGTTGACTTGTAGGACCTAAGGGCTTACGGGCTTGCACAGCTTTGATCATCAAACCAATATCATCCATTAACTGTACGTCTGATTTTCCTGGCTCTAGATTCAATTCTTTATTGAGTTGTCCAAGTCGTTCTGGTAAGTGCATTGTAGGAAATGTGTGTCCGAATATCTTCACTTCACACCAGCCAACTTTTACTATAAGCCTGGCGCTAGGATCAGGCGGGGCAGCCAAATAAACTGCTTGATCTTCTTGGCGTACTGGTGCAGGCGCTTCGTTTTGTTGTTGCTGGGCAGCTTGACGGCGACGCATACCCCCGCCACCTCCGCCCATGCCACTAAAACCATTACCCATACCTGGAAATCCCATGCCACCAAATCCAGTGCCCGGACCACCGATCATACCTGGTCCGCCGCCAATACCGCCACCAGCCATACCTACAATGGCCTGTTCCATTTTTGATAAAAGTCCACCGCCCTGGGGAGCACTGTCTATTGCAGTATCGGTACCTGCCGGTTGCTTGAGGGTTTGTTTATGTAATTTCTTTTGGGCATATCTATCAAGGACGTCGGTGCGCTCGCCTAAGTCAGGATTAGTGGAAGCACTACCAAAAGCTTTAATTTCCATGCGACTAAGCCGATCGGCAAGTGGTTGTCCAACATAAGTCTGTCCTAGAATTGCTTGTTCTAAAGCTGTAACATGGGGATAGTCTGCTTGGTTTTGCACAGACTCACTTTCTGCTGAATTTGTCGTATCTCCATTAGCATTTGCCTGCAGTAGATTTTTATGCAATTGGTTATATGTATAGTCATCTAGCGCATCTGTGCGATCACTTAAATCTGATTTGGTGGACACTTTACCAAAGGCTTTTACTTCCATACGGCTAAGCCGATCGGCAAGGGGTTGCCCAGCAAAAGTTTGTCCTAGAATTGCTTGCTCCAAAGCTGTAACATGCGGATAATCTGCCTGGTTTTCTATAGGTTGATCTACTGATGAATTTGTTGTCTCATCATCAGCGTTTGATCTAAGCCTTTTGTGTAATTGTTTTTCGCTATAGTCATCTAGTGCATCTGTACGATCGCTTAGGTCTAGCTTAGTAGAAATTTTACCAAAAGCCTTTTTTTCCATGCGGCTTAGCCGGTCGGTTATAGGCTGTCCAGGGAAACTTTGTCCTAAAATAGCATTTTCAAGAGCAGTAATATGCGGATAAGTATCTGCATTATTATCACTATCATCAGAAGAAAGAGCTGGTTGCACTTCAGCTAGCCCCATCAGTCCGACGTGGAACATTAGCATGGGTGTCAGAATTAAAAGAATTATTGCGCGCATTAACGATTGATTGTCTCGAATATAATGCTTTAGTCGTTTCATAATTGAATCTATCTCTAAACGACCAACCTAGAACAATCTAGAATTCGGCTACCAAGCCGAAACAAGCAATCAGCACGATAAAAGCAAAATATAGAACAAAAAACCAGAACCAACGCTGGATCAGTTCAAACTCGCTAATTTTTGTTTTTTCAACAGCCATTGATTACCTATTTAGCTAAACAGTTTATGTAGATGATGTTTTGTCAGATTCAGCTTCTGGAGTTGAAGAAGATTTTTCAGTAGCTGGAGTAGTTGCAGTTGTTGGAGGCCTAATAGTAGGTTTAGCTGCAGCAGGAGCTGACGTAGTTGCAGCTGTTGGAGTACTAGTTGAAGATGAATCAACAACAGGTGCAGCTGTTGGAGCAGTTACAGCAGGCTTAGCAGCAACCGTAGGAGCCGGATTGGCAGAAGCTTTATTACCAGCAGATATTCCTTCTTGAATATCCAGAGCTTGCACACGATAAATAAATTCTTTTGATTCAGCAATGAATCTTTGTTTTTGCATGCGAGACAGCCAAAGGGCCATTATTCTTCGTCTATCGGTTGCTTTCTTAAGTCCAGGTGGACGTTCACCAAGTAAACGATCACGAATCATTTTGTTGCCTTCGCGGTAATAACAGTCCCCAATCTGGCAACCACAAACAATGACCCCACCGGCTCCGGCTTTGAGAGCTGCCTCTATCATTAGTGGCTGGATCATACCGCTGCAGGGAAATTTAACCACATGCACATCTGGCATTTCAGCAAGATTACCTTTACTGTCCAACAATGAATTTAGGTCAGCTGCTCTTTCACAAACTAGCGTGATAACAGGTTTGCTCTGGGCCATTTATTTTGCCTCCGCAAAAGTTTTTATCTCGCTAAGAACATTAGCATCAGGCAATTGTGGCAAATCAATTGCGTCAAAAGCACAAGCACCTACACAAATACCACAGGAAGAACAGCGAGGAATATTAACCGTAGCCAAAAGTTTAAAACGTGAACCAGCCGGAGCTGGGACCATTTCTATGGCTTGATAAGGACAATCGCGATAGCAAAGAGAACAGCCTGTGCACTTACTAATTACTACTTCAGCCGGTATCACAGGTGGTGATACATTCTTTACTAACCATGGCAATATAGTAGCAATAACAGCAGCAGCGGTCATACTTACCCAAAAGACAGCCAAAGACATATGTGACATTAGCCAATAATTGAAAAGGAAGAACCAATCTACTTCATAAGTATTAGGTTGGCTGTTAAGGTCAGCCATTTTGCCACTAGTAATAGGCACTAAGAAAACAGCCAGTAATAAAATACCAACCAAAACAAAATTAACGGCTGGCGGTGGAGTAATGACCGGTCTGGTCATGCGCACATAATGTAGCCACAAAACAAATAAAAGAGCAAAAGAAAGACCTATATGGATAAATAAGAAATTGGATAAAGTAAGGTTGGTAATTGTGTCTCCATTCAAAAACCAGGCTTTAAGTGGAGCACCAATGATAGGCAAAGCCTCTAATGCACTTACTGTCATGCGGGTAAGCAACAAAGAACGCTCATCCCAAACTAGATAATAACCAGTCTGGCCAATGAATAAAACCATTAATAAGAGAACAACGCCGCTTACCCATTGTATCCAACGATATTGACGATAACGATCAGTAAACCAAACACGAATGGCGTGCAAGAAAATAAATAAGACCATGGCATCGCCAGCATAACGGTGAATGCCACGTATTACGCCACCAAAAGGAATTGAATTAGTTATGTATTGTACGGAGGTCCAGGCATTTATTAGTCTATTAGACAAATAAGCGTTATCAATTGTCGGCACATAATAAGCAAACAAAAGCAAGCCAGATAAGAAGAGCACCCATAAATAAAATTGCGGCAGAGCTCCGTGATAATAAAGAGGATTATATTTACTGGTAACAGCGATATTTATGCCATCTTCGATAGCCAGTGTTATTTTATTAGCAATGTCAATAAAATGATTGTAGCCTTGCTTCAACCAATTATCATTTGATTCGTTTTGAACCGAACTCGTCACTGCCTATACCTCTATTTCTTTACTTCTAAAACAGTCTTTTCAGCATTATCTTCTTTTCCGACTAAAACAATCGCTATTGCAGAAGCGGTAATTACACCAAATAGGAAAAGAGAGTAAGCATAATCGCCAAGATTGTGTTGAGCATCACTAGACTTAACCAGACTGATCAAATCTTTATTGGTTCCCAGTTCAGCAAATATCTTGTTGACGCCAAAATAATTAGTTACAGCAGAAAGCCAATCTGGAAAATTACCTGTAAAACCAAGTTCGGACCAAGGCAGGAATACTATACTTACAGCCAAGGCGCCTAAAGCAAGAATCAATATTAAAATGTCTTTGGGACCTTTAATCATTTCCACTTTTCTTCCTTTGCCAATACGCTTCTAGTTTATCGAAGTGTTCAATTTTCTTTCGCAAAGTGCCTTTGTACTTTTCTTCAAGATAAATCCAAAATCCTTGCACCCATAAAAGTATAGCTGTAGAAATGATACCACCGAGAAAAACAAGAGTATGAGTGAGAGTGAACCCTTTTTGAATTTGTCTTAAGCCTTCAAAGAACCAGGACAAAGCAAGAACAGACAAGAATATAACAGTGAGCTTTATTGGTAGCCGCACCTTAAACTTTTGATTGTTTTGTAATATCGAACTGGCGGTCATATTCTTAGAGTCTTTTCCTTGCTTTGATTTAGCTGTTTTCTTTTTTTTCTTTGCATCAGCCATAAAATTATCACGTGCTTGAGGTTACCGTCTGAGGGGCTGGCTTACTTTCTTTAACTGGTTCTGGTTTAGATTCTTTCGATTGCCACCAGACAAATAGTGCAGCTGCTATAACTGCCGCTGACAGCAGCATCCATATCATATCGAGAGTTGGTACTTCTAAAGGATAGGGCGGTACAACCCCTTTAGTTAGACGATCAGACAGTGTAAGGAAATCACTGCACCAACGATTTGTTACCATAAAATCAATTAGCCCATTGTAACTCGCATGTGGAGCTGGCTCGAATGTCGGTATGAGTTGAAAAATTAAATCAACAGGTGTGTGATTTTGACATACCTTTGCTAATTCTTTTAGTGGACCTTCACTTAATGGAGCACCAATTTTTTGGATGTATGAAGGCTCTATAAGTGTATGAAAATTCCAATATTCAGGATTGGCTTTAGTAAGTTCTTTAACTAAACCTTCTGCCTTTTGGGCTGAATCTCCAGCAAAAGGTCTCATTAAAGAATAAATAAAGCCCTGACCAAGGGGAGACAAAAACATTTCTGTTTTAGCCATGAAATAATAAGCTATGGCAACTAATCCTTGAATAATACCAACAACAGCCATAATCATGGCACCTTTAGCATTTTTCAAACGTTGTGGCACTTCTTTTGTTTGCCACATTAAATAGAGTTGCCAAAAAAGTCCTATATCGATTAGTCCATATAAGAACAAGCGCCAGTAAGGAGGGTCTGTATGAATATTGGCTATGTTTACAATGATCAGGTAAGAAAATATGATCCAGCATAAGCCACCCATAATTGTGCACATGAAAATAAGAGGTCTTTTCGAAATATCTTTTTCTGGGCCAGTTATCCATGAATCTATAAAAGGTAATAGCACCACAGATAGTGGTATCAACATAGTAATTTCAGTAGCTACCACAGGCTCCAAATATTTATACATTTGATAGAGTCCAAGGAAGTACCAGTCTGAAAGAATAGGTAATGGTGTTACATCTGGATTAGAACGACGCCCTTGAGCAGCTGGCAGTGCGATGGAAACTGCTACTAACATCAGGATAATGATAGAACGCTTTAACCAGCTTAAATAAATGCGGCGGTATGAGTTTTTATAGAAATAAAGTTCAACAAATATAAGGGGAATGAGTGAAAAGGCTAAGTGAATAGAAAAGAAGCGGGTAATAGTTTCTTGTGTGATAGCAGCTCCGCCACCAAGTAAAACTTCCGCGGTATTCCAGCCCATATGAAGTGACTTAACCAGGGGTAAATAAAAGTCACCCATAACCGGAAATTGATCCATGTAAGTGGGAAATGTGGCAAATACTTTTGTGGCCCAAAATGCCCGCTGATTCCAGATTAAAAGATAGCCAGTCAAACCTGAGTACATGGACAATAATAAACTGATAAAACATATGGCTATATTGAATTCTTTGCCTGGCTTATAGTCTGCAAGAATAAACATACGATATAAACGCATAGTGGCAGCAATGATCATGGCATCAGCACCGTATTTGTGCATACCACGAATTAAACCGCCGAAAGGAATTTGTTCTTGAATTCTTAGAATAGAATCAAAAGCGGCTGGCTTAGTAGGTACATACCATATGATAAGCAAGCAGCCAGTAACAATAACGATAACCCAGACTAAATAAAAGATTGAACCTAAGGCATAGAAAGGATTTGTTTTAGCTTCATTTTTTGATAATGTTCATCAAAAATATCAATATTATTGAGTCTGCTCTTTATCCAATCCAAAGCAGAATTTAACGCGCTGCCAACACTACTGGCGATGGTACTAATCATCGTCGAAGATGAATCAGGCAATTCCCCCGGCCTCCAATGAAACTATTTTATACTGGTCGCCTTCTTTTTTAATGTCGAAATGTCTTGGTGGACGGGGAGCTGGACCGCTCACTACTTTGCCACCTTGAGCAATATCATAAACACTTAAATGGCATGGGCAAGCGAATACTGGTCCGTTAGGCTTAAAGTTATAACCCTTGGAACATTCCACTGGATCTTTGACAAAATTGAAAATACAACCTAAATGCGGGCATATGCGACTATAGGCAACTATATCGCCAGTAGGTAATTTGACAATGAAACCTGGAATCATGCGGGTTTCTTTGCCTTCTGGATTATACTCAATATAACTTTGTTTAAATACAAATGGCAAACAAGTCCAAGGTGCTGGAAAATCACTATCTTTGAAGACAACTGGTTCTTCTGCCGAAGGTTGATCTGATTTACCAAAAACATCTAAAGGCTTTAAAGTAGGTATCTAAGCAAAGGCGACGCTAGCAATCCCAGACTAGCAGCTAACGGAATAGCGGCTGCTGTTTTCAGAAAGATTCTTCTTGATTTAC
>JABDBL010000029.1 GCA_013288645.1 Candidatus Melainabacteria bacterium | reverse complement strand
GGGATTTAACAGAACCTTGAAGAGATAGGTTTGCCTTTATTTGTCCACCTAATGCACTATTTATGACACCATTAGAAAATATCTGCCCCAAGTAACTAGCAGGAAAAGAATCAGAAGTTTGTATTTGCAAATCATATATAGGATCAAGCTTGGCGTTACGATAGTTGTTTATCACGCCTTGCATATTGATGTTACTGCCAGAAAAATCGAAGTTTATATTGCGACAAATCAACTTCTGATCATCCAAAGTACAGGAGCCATTAATTGTAAGCTTTTTTGTTGGTTGATCGAAAATCATATTATTCATAGAAATTGATAAACCAGCATCAGGGTCTGCTATTAAAATGAAAGATTGATGGGAAAGCGTATTGCGCGCATAAGTTTTTAGTTTTATAAATATCGGCTTTCTGGCCTTTAAGTCAAAGTAAAATTTTTGACCTGAAGACATATTCATAGTCAAAAGATTACTTAAATTTTCAGGCGTCACCTGTGCAGCAATTTCGCCACGCCATTGGGTTATTTTATCTTTGGTAGTCTCGGCGTAATTTACTAAACGTCCATGCAAAATAAAAGAAGTATTGTCCATACTGCCAGTAACATCTTGCAATACAATGTCTGAATCTGCTAAAAGTGCTTTGCCTCTTATATTCTTATATAACCACTTCTGCTGTCCACATTTGAAACTTAGCCCATCAAATTCAATGACACCATTGAGTTTTTGTTTATCGAGGTGAGAGACATACTCAATGGAACCAGATATATTTCCTCTAAGATTGGCTATCTGATATTTCTTTATTAGCTGAAAATTAGACAAATGAGCAGCTGCGATATAATTTTGCAGATCGCTTAAATCAGCGCTATTTGTTTGCACGTTCAACTTTTCTAATTTACTGGCATTACCTGGGTTTTTTAGCACCAAACTGACTAAACATTTAGCATTAGGGCTAGATAGTCCCACCTTTTCCATAGAAAAAACTTTATCGACATAAATTAATTTACCACCATTAGCGTGAATTGATTGTTTTAGATTAGGTCCGGTAAAAACAAGATCAGCTGGATAAGCAGTTATTGTGAATACAGGTGCACCGGTTGTGCCAGAAACTCGCAAATCTACATCCGCCAGTTTACCCGTAAGATGCCAGTTATCTAGACAACTTGTCTCAAAATGAAATAACGACAAAATTTCACGCAAGTCAGTTATATTGATATTTTTTGCCTGCAAATTAAAGCGCAACGGGTCCTTCTTATTGGATGACATAGATGCATCAATATTGACATTGCTGCTGCCCACAGTAAAATGCATATTTTTGCAGGTCAAGTTGGCTGAATTCGATGCAAATAAACCATCCAAATGATGCATTTCTAGCTGAGGCTGTGAAAGCTTTAGTCCCGCATCATCAAATTTGATTTCGCAGCTGACATCATTGGCTTTATTAGTTTTGTCTTCTGTATTTGTTCCAATTACTTTTGCCAACACTTGGGCCTTGCCGGTTAAATCAATTCTGCAACTAGACTCAAGCCCAAGAAAAGTTTTAACTTGACGAGCAAACTCGGCATCGTGATTCATCTTGGCGGACAATCTATTGAGCTGTAATTCATTATTAGAAATAACAAGTTCTTGCCACTGCCCATCAGCATCTAATTGTCCAGAAACTTTCCAGGACATTTCGTCGTCTTTAAAAGAACAATCTTTCAAAACCAAACCTTGTCCTGATTTTCCAATTATTGTGCCAGAAAATTGTGCCTGTTTTGATAGATTTAATTGCTTGCAATATTTTCCTTCAAAAGGATTAATCAGCTTGGCTTTGTTGACAGTCAATTTGTTAATAGATACCAAAAGCGGTCTTAGTCCATCTATATTTACTTCATTTGCTTTGGCTTCAACGCTATATTGATCTTTTCCTTGCTCGGCATTAAAGCGCAAATCCAAAAACAGCTTGCCGTTTAAATTACTAAAAAGATTTTTGGCATCAAGCGTGTTATCACTAGGGATATTGTTATATACAAAGGCAAATAGAGAATTTAGTTTGTTTAGATCACCCAACAGACCAACAACCGACCATCGATCAGTCTTTTGTTTTTTATCTGAGCTAATAACGCTTGAACCAGCCATATTAAAGAGCAATTTATAATCTGGAACACGGACTGTGCATTTATTCCAAGCAAAAGAGTCTGGCTTGAAATTTAATTGCGCCGTTATAGAAGTTACCGGCAGCTGCATGATCGTATAGTCTTGAGGACGAATTACTACGTCATTTGCTTTCAATTGCAAATCAGCACCAATTTCCTTGCTTGGCACCCCATCAGCAATAGCATCAAAATCAAATTGTCCCGAACTTGGTATTAAAAGCCGTCGACAATTAGCTGAAGTAGGAAATTTCGGAATGGCTGAAGTCAACTTCGAAACAAAGGAAGTATAAGCTAGATTTTTATTATCGACGGTGGCAAGAGAAGTTATAGTTTGCCAATTTTCAACAGTAAATCTTTTGGTATTTAGTTCAGCGTGACATACTTCGTCCCACCATGGCTTATTTTCATCACCCCAGGCTCTACCATGCAAACTAAGAGTGGCATGCGTTTTTTGTCCAGGCAAACTAAAAGCAACATTTATTTGAGCTGGCGAAAAATGGCCGGCACGCTCAAGTTTGATTTGTACGTCATTCAATTCTGTATCAGAAAAATGCTGTTGACTTGCAGGCTGCCTATCTACAACAAAGATATGACCACCCTGCACTTGGATAAAATCAACATCTGGCGATATAACAAGTATATCGTCAAAATTCCAATTCTTTGGACCGGTATGCACAGCTATAAAAAGTGGTTTTTGCATGTTGACATATTGAATTTTTCCCACACCAATTAGTAATGGCCAAAGTGAAAAACCGATTTCGCAATTACCAGCCATTAAAAATGGCTCGCCTGTGCGTTCAGCTACAAGCAGCCTAGAGGTATTAACTGAAAAACCGTGCAAACCAAAATTCCAAGAAAGGCGTCCAAGCTTTACATTGCGATGAATGGATTGACCAATCACTTGCTCCAAACTGGGTCTCATCCAATCTATATCTATTAAAACAGCAATGAGGAATATGATGAGACTAAAACTAAGCCAAGTTATAACAAAGGATGCTCTGATAAAAAACAGTCTTAGCCGGACCTTCCTTGGGCTATCTGAACTGCTCAGGTCTAATTCTTTATCGTCGATTGCTTTTGTGGCTACCAAGGGAAAACCCTGTTTTTATTATTGAAGCACTATTATTTTACGCGCTTAGGTATAAGTTTAGCTCAAGAAGCAAGATGATTTTCATATGCATAGCGAACCAGAGCAGCTCGGCTCCCCAAACTTAGTTTTTTTCGTAAGCGTGAAACATGAACCTCAGTAGTACCTTCTGTTATATGCAATGTTTCTGCGATTTCTCTATTTGACAAACCTTCGGCCACTTTCTGTAATACCTCAATCTCGCGCGTACTGAGTTTAACACGCACTCTTTCCTGGCTTTCTTGTTTTTCTGTCAGTCGACGGGTTGAATTAACTACGCTATTTAATTGCGTGCAAAGTTCTGTGAGCTTATCAATACTTCGGCTTTGAGTATCCAAAATTTGATAAATTTTTGCTTGACTTATGGCGATTGCTAATTGATTAGCTATTCGCGTCAACAAATTTATTTGTGTAGTATTCCAAACTCGCATTTCATAACAGTCGTCTAAATGTAAGAAACCCATAAGCCTACCGCGATATATTAGCGGTACCATGAGCATAGATTTAATACTGTAAGTGGTTAAATCTGCTTTTACATCACAAGCAAATGGAAAACTGTCATCTTCATTTACTACCAAAGGACGTCTCTCGTCTACGGAAAGCAAAAGGTCATGATAACGAGCAAAAATGGTGCTTTTTTCTGGTATCAAACCTAATGCTGAGGTTGTAACCTGGCGCATAACTTTTACCTTTTCCAAATTTTCCGAGATAATGCAAATAGCAGTTCTAGATGATTTAAACTCAAGAGCAATACTCTGTGCAGCTTTATCAATGATGTCATCCAAATCCAATGAACCATGGATGGCAATAATAAGACGATTTAACAAAGCCTCGTCCTTGGATGATTGTTCAACCCGTTGATAGGCTTCTCTCACATTTTCAAGCAACATTGCTCTTTGTATATTCGTGACTAAAGCCCTGGGTAGAAATGTTTGATAAGAACCGATTTTAGGCAAAAAGTCCGATGCTCCAGCAACTATTACCTTAAAGGCAAGCTCAGTACTATCATTGGCAGTCATAACAATTAAGGGGCAACGCGGCTTCAATTGATGGCAAAGCTTTACCCATTCTTCGCCATCCATATCCGGAATATCAAAATCCATTACTACCAAGTCGTAATCTTTGTTTCTTAATGTTTCTAGTGCTTGACGTCCATTTTTGATAACTTCAACAGCAAAGAGTGGCGTCTGTGCCTTAATAGCGGCACAGCAAAGCTTAATTTCATCTTCCTTATTAGCCAGAAACAATACCAGTCGTTTTTCTGGCGACCAAGATTGCTGGTTTTTATCAGCCATGTTTTTCTTTGGGTTCCCTATACTGTGCTAACTACTAGCTTATACATGAACAAGTATCGGTTAATATAAACTCACTTGGCAATATAAGAAAGACAATAGATATTTATTGTTTTCCTACATATCAACATCCTCGCGAACGGATATAAATAAAGAGTAACCCTGCGGAAGAAGAAGGATGCCTAGGTAAATGCCCGCCAATCAAGTTATGACCAGTACCAATCCTCCCCGCTCAAGCTCTGGTCTTAATCAGCTAAGGTGTCCACAAATTAAATGAAGCAGCCTGTGCCCTGGCTGCTTCTTCTTTTTTATTATTCAGATTCTAGGCAGAATCCTGCCTGGCAAGCTATTGGAAAGCATAATCAATCACTTTCACTGCTCTACGATCCTAAACCAGTAACAGTCATAGGCTGCCTGCCCCGCTGAATGTAGACATTTGTTAATTGTGAGTGTTTTGCCGCTGGAGTATCTTTAATTTCTGCCCAGTAAGGTAAGGATTGCGGATTAAATTCTAGTTTCTCAGCTAATGCTCCTTCAGCATCATAAAAAACCCCTTGCACCTCATATTCGTCATCACCAAATTGGTTGATTTTCGGTTCACGAAAATAACCCAGCATAGTGCCATTCTTTTTATAGATATTTACTCTTCCTTCAGTCATCCTTAACCTCGCCTCGCTAAAAATTGGTGCATATTGTTAAATAGTTAATTTGTTAATAATCCAAGCATAGTTTATTTGGCTGCAAGTTTCTAAATAAATAGGGCGGATCTATAAAAAAGAGCTGAAAAGACTATATGCCGGAGAATATATTGTGTTAAGAAAAATCAGCAAGCAAGCTTTGAATGTCGATGACTTTGTTAAGGCGTGTTTTATTTAGAGAGTATCTGATAGATTATTTACTAGTTACTAAATTGGGACTTTAGAGAAAGCCGTAAGGAGTTTGCCAAATGTCATATACCATCGTCGCTGACCTTTGTGAGGGAGTGAGTGATTGTATACCGGTTTGCCCTGTTGAGTGTATTCACTGGGCAGAAGGTAAAACAAACACAAAAAATACCAAATATACGTATATAGATGATGCTACTTGCATAGATTGCGGTGCTTGTCTTTCGGTTTGTCCTATTGAAGGGGCCATTCTTGATGAATGGAAACCCGAATTGCAGAAACCTTAGATCAACCGCTGCAAATGTCGAAAATTCAAAAAACCTTTTTGGAGGTGTCCTTAAGGACACTCTTTTTAGTGAAATGTTGAGAATAGCCTGTGGGCTCATCTTTTGCAATGCTAATAGATATCTTTCTATGCTATGATCCTTGGGAAATTTAGTTGAATAAATATTAGGAAATTGTAAGATAATGGTTTTGCTTTTAGAGAAGAAACAAGAGATAGTAGTTGCGCAACAATTGCATGATAAAGACACTGGTTCACCAGAAGTGCAAATTGCCATATTGACCGAAAGAATAAATCAGCTCACTGAGCATTTGCGCATGCACAAAAAAGATTTTCACAGCCGCCGTGGATTATTAATGATGGTCGGCAAAAGACGTCGATTGCTCAAATATTTATCAAGCGAGAGCCACGAGCGCTATCGCAACTTAATCAGTAAATTAGGACTGCGCCGTTAATTACAGCGCAGGCGATAGTGCGGACTAACAAAGGCTTATCAGGTGCCTTTGTTCTTTTAGTTTTTATACCTGAACAATTATAAAATTTTCAAGCAATAAAGAGGAATGAAATAGTGCAAGTCATGACAGAGAGTGCGTTTAAAATTCATGAAACAAATTGCCAAATTGAAGGCAAAACAATTCATATAAAGACAGGGCGCTTGGCCAGACAAGCCGACGGGGCTTGTGAAGTCTCCTGCGGTGACACAAAAATATTAGTTACGTGTGTAGGAAGTAAGCAAGCTCGCGAAGGCGTAGACTTTCTCCCTCTGACTGTCGATTACGAAGAGAAACTTTACTCAGTTGGACGGGTGCCTGGTAGTTTTGGCCGCCGCGAAGGCAAAGCTCCTGATAAAGCTATTTTGATTAGTCGTTTAATTGATCGTCCCATTAGACCGTTATTTGCTAAAGGTTATTGCAATGATGTGCAAGTAATGGCCATCACTTTGAGCTCAGAAGACGAGAATCCTACCGATACGTTAGCTATGCTTGGCGCTTCTATAGCTATTGGTTTAGCCGGCTTACCTTTTAAAGGGCCCTTAGGGGCCGTGCGCGTAGCTCGAGCGAATGGACATTTTATTGCAAATCCTAGCTACCAATTAATGAGCGAATCAGACATAGACATTGTTGTGGCCGGTACGGAAACATCAATAATGATGGTAGAAGCTGGCTGCAAATTTGTCAGTGAAAAAGACATACTGGCTGCTATCGATTTTGCCCATGAGCAGATCAAAAAACAAGTAGCAGTCCAAAAAGACTTGTTTAAACAAATCGGTGTAACCGAAAGAGCATGGCAAGCACCAGAAGTTAATGAAGCCCTCCAAACTTTAATTGCTAAAACAGCTACCGACAAACTTAAGGCATCTATGAATGGTGTGACTGAGAAAGCTGTGCGCAACAATCTTATTAGTGAATCCAAACAGGCTGTAATTGATGCTATTGCCGCACTTGCAGAAGACGATGCCCTTAAGCAATTAAAGGACCAAGAAATAGCATATTACTTAGAAGAGCACGAAGCTGAGCTTATGCGCGCCCAAGTTTTAGACAAAGGTGTAAGAGCAGATGGCAGGCGTTGTGATGAAGTAAGACCTATAACTATAGAAACAACTTTATTGCCACGCGCGCACGGTAGTGGTCTTTTTACTCGTGGAACAACACAGGCGCTCTCAGTGGCCACACTCGGTGTGGGCGAAGATGCTCAGCGCTTAGATTCAATTGATCCACAGAAAGAAAAGCGTTATATGCATCACTATAATTTTCCCGGCTTTTCAGTTGGTGAAGTAAAACCTAATCGCGGTCCCGGTAGACGCGAAATAGGACACGGTGCTCTTGCCGAACGGGCAATAATGCCAGTATTGCCAACTCACGATAAATTTCCTTATACAATACGAGTGGTCTCAGAAATATTGGAGTCTAATGGTTCAACCAGTATGGCTTCTACTTGTGGATCCAGCTTGGCACTTATGGATGCTGGCGTCCCCATTTTAGAAACCGTAGGCGGCATTGCCATGGGACTCATTCTAGAAGGCGATCGTTTTGCCATTTTGTCTGACATCCAAGGATTGGAAGACTTCTTAGGTGATATGGATTTTAAGGTAGCTGGCACAAAAGAAGGCATTACTGCCCTACAAATGGATATTAAAATTGAAGGCATTTCAGCCGCAATTATGAAAGTAGCGCTTGAACAAGCTAAGCGGGGACGAGTTCATATAATTGAAAAAATGGAAGCAGTTCTACCAAAAGCTAGAACTGAGCTTTCTGCCTGGGCGCCAAGAATAATTACAATCCACATTAAGCCCGAAGATATTGGCACAGTCATTGGACCTGGCGGAAAAATGATCCGTCGCATCATTGAAGAAACTGACGCTACTATTGATATTGAAGATGACGGCACAGTGTTGATTGCTAGCGTAGGAACCGGTGGTGAAGCCGCCCGCGATGCAATTTTACGGTTAGTAAAAAAAATTGCCATAGGTGAAATCTATAAAGGTAAAGTAACACGCATTATCCCGGTGGGCGCATTCGTAGAATTATTGCCCGGCAAGGAAGGTATGGTTCATATCTCACAACTCGATAATAAACGAGTAGAAAAAGTTGAAGATGTAGTTACAATTGGACAAGAAGTAATTGTAAAAGTACGTGAGATTGATGATCGTCATCGTGTCAATCTGACTATGAAAGGCGTTAGCAGCGAAGAAAGAGAAGAATTTGAGCGCCAAGCTAAGGTATAAAAACCATATTTTAAATAAAGTATTTTTTCCTTTCCTAATGAGCCTTTTGGTTTTATTTGCGGCTAGTTTTGAACAAGCACTAGCTAAAACTAGAAGGCAATCAAAATCTAGACCTCACTCACACCTAGTCAAAAAACATCAAGCGACAAAAGAAGAAGAGCTGGCAGCCAAAGAAGCTGCTGCCCGCGAGGCCGCCGAAACACAATTAATCGAAGGCAAAAATATTATTCTCGCTCGCGCTTACAAACTTTACGATAGTGGTACAAACGAAAGTTTGCATGGTAATTACAAATACTCAATTTTGCAATTAAAACTGGCTGATGAATTGTTGAAGGAACACGGCCAAACAAATTCATCGCTAGCTCTTGTCACCCTAATAGCTCTTGCCTCTTCAGCTCAAGCAGGAAAAGACTATTCTTTAGCAAGATCGACCTATGACAAACTGCTCTCAATGCGCCCACAAGATACGCAGATTTTGTTGGCATTAGCCAAAATGGAAGCCTCACAAAGCAATTTCAATGCTGCTCAAAATTATGTTAACAGGCTTCTCGATCTTAATCCCACTAATGCGGAAGGCAGACTTCTTGTTGACTTTATCGCAAATAAATTAAAACCTGTAAAGAGATAATTATGCTTCTGTCTTGCAAATTAGGCATTTAGGCAAAAGTTCCTTGATAACGCGCAGAAAAGTTTAAGGAAGGGTCTCCCCTTCCTTAATTCATACTTTAAAACTAATATTCAAGCGGGCAGACTTATTTGCGGTCTACTCTTTCCTTAAATTCTTTACCAGGCGCAAAGGCAGGAACCATCTTAGCTGGTACCTTAATTTTTTCGCCAGGTTTTTGTGGATTATTAGTTTCACGGGCATTGCGTTTGCGGCGTTCGAAAGTACCAAAACCTACCAAGGTTACTCGATCTCCTTTCGCAACTACTTCTGTTATTACATCAGTTAATGTTGCCAAGGTTTCTTCTACTGCTTTTTTTAGTGTTATTTGTGCGCGCAGCAATCTCAGCGGCTAATTCTGCTTTATTCACGTATTTCCTCCTGTGTATTACAAGGTCAAAACCAGGTAATTGACCACGTAATGGGCAAGAATACCGCACCGCAAGGCTTGAAACAAGATATTCTGCATAAAATCTGCTCTTGATAAAGAAAGCTAAAGCTAAGCCCCTATTGGCTTAAACAATTTATGGGAAATCTTTGCCCAAATGTGTAAATTGGACAGCAAAAAGGGAACAACAATACTACTAAAGGTTAAATTTGGACACATTGACGATATGGTAGTCGGTGCACAAACGAATTCAGTCACTGCCAAAGGCAGTATTTTTACTTCTCGTCAGGCTGCTTATGAGGCAGCCAATGTGGCTGAATCTAAAAAATCACTGAGCACTCTAGTTCTAGATGTTAGAAAAGTAACTGTTTTAGCTGACTTTTTTGTGATTTGTGGGGCCAGCTCACAAAGTCAAGCAAAGGCCATAGTTAATAGTATCGAAAAAATGCTCGAATCTTTAGGTTTTAAACCACTAAACGTAGAGGGCAAAACAGAGGGCAGGTGGATTCTTATGGACTTTGGGTCAGTAATGATCCATGTCTTGCAAGAACAAGAACGCACATTTTATAACCTAGAGAAATTTTGGAACCACGCTTTGATTGTCGATAAAACGAGCTGGTCGAATACAAAAACAAATTGCTAAATTGGGGGTCATGGCAACATTATGAGTTTCAGAACTAGATTACAAGCATTTGTCGATAATCGACAAAAAATCCAAATCTGGTACGGAATGGGTTGTCATAATACTGTAACCGGCCGCGTGTTAGGTGTTGACCATGATCACATAGATGTTGAATCTTATTCCCATGAGAATGATGGACAAATCCATGTGCGTCGCATATTAGTACCATTACATTTAATACTACATATTGACATTACTTCTTCTGAAATAGTGGAAGAAGAAGAATTAAACAAAAACGACGCTAAGCAAGCAAGCAAACTCTTGTCTACTTTGTCAGCAGCAATAGATTTACCTGATATTCCAACAGGTTACGGCATAAAAGTTTTTTCTCAACTAAACTCATCTCATTCAGATCATTTTTCACGCATGACCATGGGACCGGGCGGAATTTATTTTGCTTGTGATGGCAGCATCTGGTTCATTGATCAAACAGGACATTTGATTGAATATGCTCGCATAAGAGGCAATAGTACAATTGCCGGTTTGTGTTTTGACAGTCGTGGCATTCTCTATGTTACTACCATCCAAGGCACAATTTATCGTATTGACCCTAATAAGAGCGGCAGGGTATTAGCCCACTTAGCGCATAGACAAAATAATGGCGAAATATTTTTAGCCGACTTAGTCATCGGACCTCAAGAAGAACTCTATGTGTCTAATTGCCCCAGCAATAATGGAGGCATTTTCAAAGTAGAAGCAGATGGTGAATATAAAATCTTATCTTCCGGTCCTCATCAGGGAACTCAAGGTTTACTTTTAGATCAAGAAGGATTTCTCTGGGGCTTAGAACATGCGACGGGTACGGTGGTTAAACGCTCCCTTTCGGGCTCGGCTTTGACGCGTATTGCAGTATCCGATTCTCAAGCATTTAATTTTGTCGAGGGTTTTGATGGTAATTTAGCCATGGACAGTCTAGGCAGATTATATGTAACAGCAGGACGAGCCGGTAATATAATCCGGGTAAATCGTGAAGGACGTAGCGAAACTTTCTTAACCGGATTGGTTAATCCAACTGGTATCGCATTCGGTGCCGATGGCGCATTGTTAGTTTTAGAAGCCGGCCGCTCACGCGTGCTAAAAGTAGGCGCCTTAGACAAAGCCGACCGCGCTGCTTCAGCTAGAGCACTAAGTTAACTTTGAAAGCGAGGTAGTCTAGATGAAAAAATACTTGGGCTCATTGTACGGTTGCCGATCTTAATAGGTTGACCTTAGCGTTCCATCTGAATATCGTTGTTGGGCTGGCGATATTAGAAGTAGGCTTAATTGCACAAGCTCTGTTTCAAGTTTTCTACTTTAAAAAAACACAAAAGAGAATTTTTCTAGCGCCACTAAAACATAATAATCATTCCAGCATCACAGTGGTCTTGTTTTGTCACAAAAATGCCACAGCATTCATGGATAATGTCAGCTAGTTCAGAAAGCTGAAATTTGCATTTTGGCCATAAACTGGCAAGAACGCTTCAACCAAATAAGGAGCTATTATGCATGATACAAATCATTTTGCACACCGAGATAACGATTTTCACCAGGATCCTGAAAGAAGAGAAAATAACTCAAGGTTTATTGAAGAGGCTCTCTTGAATTTTGCCCCTATTAGAATGCTGCCGGGAGGCTATCCTGCTTTGGCTGGTAGAGAGCAAAGCAATGACATGTTGCTGAAAGCGCGTAATGCATTAATGCACAATGATATTCAAGAAGCCGCCCGTCAATTAATACGCGAGATAGAATTTTGCCATGCCAGACCAAATATGATCAACAGTCCTTATGAAATAACGGCTCAAGCCGGATTAAATGCCATAAGAGAACAAAGGTCAGCCGCTGAAATTGATCATACTATGCAAGAAGTATGGTTGAGAGCTAGCGCAGAAGGCCAAAATACTTTCTACAACGTAAACCCAAGATACTATTGAATAGTAGTAAATGAGATCACTAAAGCAAAACAAGATCGGTATTTCGTCACTATCAATGAACTGTTCTATAAATTAGAGTGTGCTTTTGCTTTCAGCAGTAGCCGGTTTCTGGGTAAGTTCAACGTCAATTGTGATATCAACATCATCACCGACTAAAGCACCACCGTTATCTATATTACTATCAAAAGCCAAGCCGAAGTCTTTGCGATTGATTTTGGTTGTAGCTTCTGTGCCCGTGCGCAAATTGCCATATGGATCTTTGATAGGAGCGGGCAATGACTCGGCCACTAAAGTTACCGGTTTCGTGACACCATGTATGGTCAAATCACCTATTACTTTAAAACCACTAGAGTTTGGCTCAACCTTAGTAGATTTAAAAGTGATAGTTGGATATTTGGCCACATCAAAGAAATCTGGAGATTTAAGATGCTGATCTCGCTTCTCTTCATTTGTATTGACGCTACTTGCATCAATGGTGGCTGAAACGCTGCTACTAGCAAGGTTTTTGCCATCATAATTTACACTACCTGAAACTTTGGGAAAGTCACCTCGTACATTGGAAACCATCATATGTCTTACAGTGAAGTGCGCGCTTGTGTGCATAGGATCGATTTTCCATACCTTATTAAGCGCTGCGCTCACTTCGTTACTCTCGTTCGCACGCGCGTATCCACGTTCGCCTGGCCGATGGCTCACCGCCGCCGTTGGCTCACTGTATTTATCTAGCCCTGATCCGGTCTGCTTTACAATACTGTCTGAACCGACGGCATACGCAAAAGATTGCTGAAATAAGAGTACCGATGAAAACATAAGTATTTTTGATAGCTTCATAGCAAAACTCCTTGCATTAGTTGCTCCAGGGCAGGAGCATACATTCACTCAACTTAGATGGATATTATAAACAAGAAATTGGACCGTTCGGTCTAATTGCGAATTATTTAATTATATTTTTAGCTATAGCTTGCAAAGTTTCAGGGTTTTCAATAGATGAGGTATCAATAATTTCTTCGCCCAGATATTTTTTTCTAATTGCGCCCCTGACAATTTTTCCAGATCTTGTTTTTGGTAAGGAAGAGACAAAATATAGATCCTTTGGACGTCCAATAGCACCAATCTTGGTGACAATAGATGCAACAATATTGTCTTTGAGCTGAGCATTGGCTAATACATCCCTGTTTAAAACTACAAAACAGACAAGTACTTCACCTTTGATTTTGTCAGGCACCCCAATTGCCGCAGCTTCTTTAACCGCCGAGTGCCCAATTAAAGCGGATTCTATTTCTCCTGGGCCTATACGCTTGCCAGAGATTTTTATAGTATCATCCGATCTCCCGTATAAAAACCAATAACCGTCGGCAGTCTGTTTTGCCCAATCCCCGTGATACCAAATATTTTTAAAGCGACTAAAATAAGTATCAAGATAGCGTTGGCTATCTCCCAAAAAGCCACGGGTTAGAGAAGGAGCGGGTTGTTTCAAAACAAGATGTCCGATGGCGTCTGTTAGACTGCCTGTAGTCTCATCATATACATCTACATCCATGGCCAGTCCCTTACTGCCAAGCGAGCAAGCCGGAAGAGGCATTGTCGGCAGAGGCGTCAGTAAGCAGCCGATTAGTTCTGTGCCCCCTGATATATTCATGATGGGACAATGTCCAGAACCAATTTTGTTAAAGCACCACATATAGTTTTCTTCATCCCATGCTTCGCCAGTCGAGCCCAGATATTTGATAGACGAAAAATCGTGATGAGACATTAAGTGATCGCTTTCAGCCCTTAATATCCTTATAGCAGTAGGACTGACACCCAAAGTATTTATGCGATATTCGGCTATAAATCGCCATATATTATCGGTGTAAGGATAATCAGGAGCTCCATCATACATAACCAGAGTACCACCCCAATATGTAACACCAATCATTTCCCAAGGACCCATCATCCAACCAATATCAGTAAGCCAAAAGAATCTATCTGATTTTTGCACATCAAATACAAGTCCCAGCTCTTTGGCAATCTGCGCGAGAGCCCCAGCATGGGTATGAATAGTACCTTTTGGTTTGCCGGTTGTGCCTGAAGTATAAAGATAGAGACAAGGATGTTCGCTGGGCAAGTCATACGAAGTGGAGAAGGGCATTAAATTGCTAATGGCATCATCGAACCAAATATCGTTGGGCTTATTATCAAACCAGTCTACTTTGTTCTCACAATATTTGACGACTACTATGTGCTTAAGAGACGGCACTGAATTACGCATTTGGTCGACATCTTTTTTTATTTCTAAAAGCTTGCCCCGACGTTTGCCACCATCAGCTGTAAAAATCACTTTGGCTTGAGCATCTTGCATACGGTTGGCTAATGGCTCAGCACCAAAACCGCTGAATACTGGTACTGCCACTGCTCCTAATTTAAAACACCCAAACAGTATCGCCAAGACTTCCGGTATCATAGGCATATAAATGCCAACCGCATCTCCACGTCCTACCCCTAAGTGTTTTAATAGAGCAGCTATTTTTCCAGATAATATATTGAGTTCACCATAGCTCAATCGTTTAGACTGACCAGATTCATTTTCCCAAATCAAAGCTAAGTGGCTAGCACCGACCCTTTGTCTTGTCGATTGATTTACAGTTGTTGCACTGTCATCATCTACTACGTGCCAGTCTAGACAGTTATAGGCAATATTCGTTTCACCACCAATAAACCAGTCAGTCCAAGCTAATCCTTTACTTTGGTCAAGCAAAGTATGGTATGGCTTTGACCATTGCATGCCAGCAAAAGATACAAAGCTATTCCAAAACCATTCGATATCATCAGTCGATTTCTGAATTAGTGAGCGCCAATCTTCGGGATCGATACTGTTTTTCTGAGCAAAGTCTGCGACACGGCTTGTTAGATAGTCGCCATTTGGTCGCCAGATTATTGGAGAATCCGTCATATTAAATAGCACTCCGTCAACTTCGAGGCTACAATGGCGTAACTCATACGCCTTTGCCTCCGCTCATCCTTCAACGTTCCGCTCGCTGCGCATGTCGCCTCGCTTCACTACCTCATTTTTGCTTTTTAGTAATTTAATTGTGAATTTGTGTTCTGCATTACCTGTCTATATTTTATAGAGTATTGCTTACGGCTTACCAATGATGCTAATTTTAAACGCATTCACTCAAACTTTTGATGTTCGAAAAGACGTTTGTACTTGAAAACCAAAAAGATACAAAATTGATATGCGGACCATAGACAAAGCGCAGAATAAACACTAATTATGTTAACTGGCATTATTACTATCATAGCTTATTTGCTGATGGCGGTTTTAATCTACCGCAAAGTGCTTTCGGCGCTTGTGGCATTGCCCATTATGGCAGTTGCACTGGCAATAATTGGCGGCGTGCCGGCTAATGATATTTTGAATGAGATCATTGGCAAAGGAGCTTTAAAGCTCAGCACCACATACACTACCACGATGTTTGGTAGTATTTTGGCTGAACTCCTAAATAGACTCGGTATTGCTAAATCAATAGTAAAAGTTGTAGCAGAATTTGCAGGGGACAACCGCTTCTTTCTAGGTTTGGTCTTGACTCTTGTCACTGCTCTTTTATTTTCGACGCTAGGCGGTCTGGGAGCAGTCATTATGGTTGGAACTATTATTTTGCCAATTCTTCTCTCTCTGGGCATTACAAACAAAACAGCCGGAGCATTATTTTTATTTGGTATTAGTCTTGGGGGTATGTTCAATATCGTTGGTTGGCAAATGTATATGGATGTATTGAATATTCCCAAAGACCAAATTATCAATTTTGTTTCTCATTTTGCTTTCGTTTCATTGTCACTGATTATTGTTTTCCTCACCATCGAATTAAAAGACAAAAAGAATATTTTATATGCGTTAGTAAGTTTCTTGATTATAGGCTGTGCCTTTTTAGGCATTCACACTATCAAGAACAATATGCTTTTTCAGACAGCAAATAGTCAATCAGCTCCCACCATATTACACACATCTATAGAAGCATTTTCTGTCCTTTTGTGCTTGTTGATACCATATGCAGTATTTCGGGCAAGCTCCAAAAAAACAGATTTACCTTTCCTTGTTTATCTCACTCCTCTTGTTGCTTTGTGCTTAGTTTTATTCTTTCAATGGCCGTTTATTCCAGCTTTTTTAGCTGGTATTGCATATGCAGTCCTCGGCTCTTGGCGCTCGGATTCAGTCAAAATTCTCAATCAATCGATAATTGAAGGCATTACCACGGTGGTACCGGTTGTCGTATTAATGATAGGTATAGGCATGCTTATAACTGCTGTTCAGCATCCAAGCTTTGCTCAAAGTATTACGCCTCTATTACAGCATTGTATTCCACGATCAGAATTACAATATATCGTAGCATTCACATTTTTGGCACCACTGGCACTCTACAGAGGGCCTCTCAGTATTTGGGGCATGGGCAGTGGCATAGTGTCACTAATGCAAAAAGCTTTAATATTATCTGGTCCTGCTATTATGGGCATGCTCATGTCAGTGGGGCAGATACAAGGAATTTGCGATCCTACAAATACTCATAATATTTGGATAGCCAGTTATTTAGGTACAAATACGCAAGCCCTTTTGCGTAAAACGTTACCTTATGCTTGGGCGGCAGTGATTCTAGGGCTGACGTTAGCATGTAGTTTAGGTTATCTGAATAAGTAATATGACTGCTTCCAATATACGTATAGGGATCGACGTAGGTGGGACTTTTACCCACGCTGTTGCAGTTGATGCCATTTCATTGGCAGTTTTAGGACACACTAAAGTTCCAACCACACACGAATCTAAAGCTGGTGTAGCACAGGGTGTAATTGAGTCCTTAAATAGATTACTGACAGATTTGGATATAAGTCCAGATAAGGTCTCCTTTATCGCGCATAGCACTACCCAAGCTACCAATGCCCTTTTAGAAGGGGATGTAGCTGCGGTAGGCATATTAGGAATGGGCAACGGAGCTATAGCTTGGTTAGCCTCTGAACAAACTAAACTAAGTAAAATTTCTCTTGGTCATGGATATTTTTTAAAAACATATCATTGTTTTCTCGATACTGCAAAAGGTCTTGACAGAGACAGGGTCCTAAAAGCATTTGCTTCGTTAAAAGAAGCCGGGGCCCAAGCTTACGTAATTAGTGAAGCTTTTTCTGTAGATAATGCCGATAATGAAAATTTTGTCCTATCTATTGCTAAAGAATTGGGTTTGTCTGCTACCACTGGAAATGCCATAAGCAAACTCTATGGATTGCGAACAAGAACAAGAACAGCAGCATTGAATGCTGCCATGATACCAAAGATGCTAGAAACAGCTGGTCTTACGGAACAAGCTGTGCGCGAAGCTGGCATTAAGGCACCATTAATGATTATGCGCTCTGATGGCGGAGTAATGGACCTTAAAGCTATGCGCGAGCGCCCTATTTTAACCATGCTTTCTGGACCTGCTGCCGGTGTAGCGGCTGCCACAATGTTCTTGCGTATATCAGATGGTATATTCCTAGAAGTGGGCGGCACCAGTACAGATATTTCGGCAATTAGAAATGGCAGAGCCAGACTTCGCTATGCTGAAATTGGAGGACATAGACTGCATATGCGAACCATAGATGTTCGGACTGTGGGTATTGCAGGTGGCTCACTAGCAAGAAGTCGAAATAAAAATATTATCTATTTAGGACCACGCAGTGCCCACATTGCTGGGCTTAAATACGCAGCTTTTGTTGAAGCGAATGATAATAGCTGTGTTGAGCTAATATCTCCAAAAACGAACGATCCCAATGATTATATTGTTTTGACAAACAATAGCCAAAATACAAAACTGGCGATTACAACAACTTGTGCTGCTAATTATTTAAATCTAGTTCCGGCTAATGATCCAGCCCGGGGCAATAAACAGTCAGTAACAGCAGCATTCGAAGCTTTAGGTAAATATTTAAATCGCAAGCCCGTGGAGTGCGCACAAAAATATTTAGAATTGGCCAGCGCTAGCTGTGTACCTATATTAAACGACTTTGTCAAGGCACAAAAATTAGACAAACACACTCTTACTTTATATGGTGGTGGAGGTGGTGCGGCTGCCATTGTTCCTTATTTAGCCCAGAAGTTAAAACACCGTTATGAGCTAGCTGAAAAGGCGGATGTAATATCAGCCATTGGCGTCGCATTGGCTTTAGTGCAAGAGACCGTGGAAAGACAAATAGTAAAACCATCACAAGATGATATTTTAAAATTACGCCAGCAAGCATATTTAGCAGTACAACAAATGGGTGCCGAACCTAGCTCTATACAGGTATTTGTTGAAATAGATTCACAAACAAATGTAGTTCGCGCCACCGCCAGCGGTGCTACCTCCATCATCGATGCCCATGGAGTTAGCAAAGTCCCTCCCCAGGAAGATATTTTAAAAACTGTGGCTGAATCGATGCATGTTTCTGCTCAAGAAATAAAAGTGGACCTAAAAACAGCTTTCTTTACTGTATATCGAACAATAGAAAATAAAAAGCGCAAATTCTGGCAAAGGAAAAATGAAGCCTTAAGGATAGTCGATGCAAAGGGTATTATTCGCTACCAAGGAAAGCAAGCTGAAACAGTTTTAGTTAAGAAAAAGGATTCAAGTAGCTTGCTAGCAGAAATTATTAATCGCCTTTCCAATTGGGGAGATGCTGGAAAAACTTCTCCCACCATTGTAATTTTTGCCGGAGCAAAAATTATTGATCTATCGGGGCTCATCGATGCTAATCAGTTAATTTCTGTTGCTCAGGCTGAATTAGAATTATTTGCAGTAGAGGAAGAGATTATCATTCTTTCAACAAGAAATTGAAAATTTGTTGTTGAAAAGAAGGCAAGCGGTTATTATCACGATAGTTATTTATAAATAACACGGTCTCCCATCCTAGCGAGTACATAAATTGATAAGCGGCGCCAATATTCTAGTAGTTGATGATGATCAATCGCTGACTTTGGTGCTCTCAGAAGTGCTGCAAAGTGCGGGGTATAGGGTCGTCATAGCACATGACGGATTTAAAGCAATAGCTGCCTGCAAGGTGCGCACTCCAGATGTGATTATTCTTGACATTAATATGCCCCTAATGGGTGGCGCCGAAGTCATGAATAGATTGCGCTTAGATGAAAAAACCAGGGATGTCCCCTTGATATTTTTGGGCAGCCGAGAACAAGCTAATAAAGCAATGCAATTGGGTGATGATGACTTAAGCGATTATGACATTGTACTCAAGCCGTTTGACCCACGTGAATTGATATCACGAGTAAAGGGGCAATTGAAACAGAAGGCCCTTAAGGACAGGCTAAAAGAGAAGGAGCAATTATTACAACAGCTTTCTTTGGCTGATCCTTTAACCGATTTAAAAAGTCCAGTTTATCTAAAAGAGTTTCTAAAAACAGCCATACGCCAAGCTAGACGTTACGGAATCCCTTTTACGATTGCTTTGGTAGAATTGGACAATATCAAAGCTTTAACAGAAACTGTGGGACAATTAGGTAGCGAACAATTGCTAGCCGCAGTAACCAAACATATTGCCAGCCAGATGCGTTCATCAGACGTAGCAGCTCGAACTGGTGACTATGAATTCACCATTGTTTTGACGGTAACTGATAAAGAGGGCGCAGTTGAATTCGCTGAACGGGCTCGCACTCTAATTCAAACTTCTAGCTTTGATATCAATAATAAACCCGTTAACGTAACAATAAGCATTGGTTTGTGCCAATTTGTGGACACCATGGATAATGAAGGCAAAATAGTTATTTCACATGCTAAATTGGCGCTTCAACAGGGACACGATAATGGCGGGAACGTCACCTTGATGGCCGAATAAGTCTAATCCCCTCACATACCGTGCTAAAATTTCACTGTCGGGGCGTAGCGCAGCTTGGTAGCGCGTCCGTTTCGGGTGCGGAAGGCCGGAGGTTCAAATCCTCTCGCCCCGATTTATAAAAAGCCGCACAGACTGAGCCTTTCCGCAACAGAAAGATCTTTATTAGGCTGCTTAACAGCTATCCACATAATGTACGTTATCGGCTGCTTGAATTAAAGAACATTTGCTTAACTGTCTGGATTGAAAAAAAATATCATTTTTTAAGAGTAAAATCTAAATTAGCGAGCCCATAAGCTTATGGAGGAGACGTCTATGCAAATTTTATATCCTTTACCTTCGACGATATTATTATCAGTGCCACTCCTATGGTTTTATTTCATTGTCCATAAAATCAAACTGGACGGTCAGCTGTCTTCGTTGCTTTATGCATCAGGTTGTCTGCTTGCTAGCTACTTTAATTTACTACTTTGTATTTACTAATCATTTTATTGCTAATCTTACTGCTGGGATGCCCGTCGTTGGCTTAATTTTGCTGACACTGACCGTATCCGCGGCGTGTGCAATTGCCGACATGTCTATTTTGAGATCGTGGACCCTGCAGGGATTTTTCCTACTGTTGGTAGCAAGCGTTCCGCTTTTATTCATAGGAATGATTTTTTGTGTAATGAATGCCGGACAGGCTAATCTTTAGTAATTATCAGAAAAAAGTGCCAAAAACGGCCGTTTCGGTAGTTTTAGCTATTTTTTGAATATTATCTTGAGAAAAAGCGGCAAACATCGTTTTTGGTAAGATTGGCAAATAGAAATTTGCCGCCGGCGAAGTCGGATTAGTGCTTCGTTAGCTTAGGACAGCTAAGCCTTTGGCGTCCACTAAATTTAGGAGTTTAAGGGAAGTACCATTAGGAGTTTTAACACCATGTTCCCACTTCTGTATTGTGGACGTGGCAGTATTAAGATAAGCAGCAAAAACAGCTTGGCTTGCCCCGCATTGCTCCCGTATCTTTTGTATTTGTTTGGGTGTGTATTCTTTAAGCGTGGGAAGGCATAGAGCATCAAACTCACGCATAGTTTGTTTATCCATGACACCAGCTTTATAGAGGTCTTTTGCAGATTCATGTATGGTTTTTAGTATGCGACTCGCCATTTTTCTTTACCCCTTTTTGATTTCTCTCACGGCACCATTTTCAATTGAGTGCTTAAGTTGCTTTTCTGTATAAGCTAATAATTCCTCGGCAAATTTTTTTGATTGCTTTCAGTTCGTTGGTATCGATATTTTCACGTTCATTTTTGGCGAAACCAAATGTAAAAAATACTTTTTCTCTAGCTATTTATACGCTATTAAAGTACGAGCACCACCGCGTTTTCCACGACCAGGCATCTTAATGCGTTTTTTGTACACATTGCCGCCAAGACTGTCTCCTATTAAACCTTGAGTGATTTCTTCTATTGCTTCAGCTAAAACTGCCTCAGTTAATCCCTCCTTTGTAGCCTAAATATGGAATCGTTTGGTTGTAAATGCGCGCATTAATTACCTGTCGCTTCGTTAATTAATTATAGCACCTGGTCCCACGGACTGCAAGAGCTTAAATTTGCCGATATTTGCACCAAATATTTAGGATTGAAGCCATAGGTATTTTGCGAACTACAAAAATATGCACCAAAAAAGGCATCAAACGTACTATCGATGACAATATAGTGGAGGTTCAAATCCTCTCGCCCCGATTTTGGAAAGCCGCATTACGTAATGCCTTTTGAAGGTACATAAACAAATTTACAACTTAAAACTAGTGATGCTGTTTCAATCGATTTATTTTAATTAGATACCCCATAAAATGCATACTACGCATTGCAGGTGTATTATCGCTAATCTATAAGTTTTAACTAGTGGCTGTATTCAGATAAGCAGCAAAAACAGCTTGACTAGCCCCGCACCGCACCCGTATTTTTTGAATTTATTTGGGCGTGTATTCTTTAAGCGCGGGAAGGCAGAGGGCATCAAACTCGCGCATAGTTTGTTTGTCCATGACCCCGGCTTTAATTCTCTAAAGTACCATAGCCAGTTTCTCGATTGCATAATGGGCCGACAAGTATTTCATAGTCCACAAAATATACACAAAGAGACACCAAACCATTTGCTCGCAATGAAATTTTATTTGTGCAACCATTATTTTTCGGTCCAATTCTCAATGGTAATACCCTTAACTCTTCTGAATTCACGGACATTATTAGTTACAACTGCTGCGTTAAGACTGCGAGCCTGGGCTGCTATCATCAAATCATTAGCTCCTATTATACAGCCACGCTTATGCAAATCAGCTCTTATATCGGCATAATGCTCCGCTGCTAAACGCGTCCAGTCAAGCACAGCAACATGCTTTATAAATCCTTCAAACGCTGCACGAGTGAGTCTTGGCTTATTTGAAAGTTTAATTCCATATAGCAATTCCGCTTCTGTAACTACAGATATTGCAATGGTTTCAAGATTAACTGTTTGTAGTCGATGAAGCAAATGGGGATGTGATCGCCTCATAATGTAGGAACAAATGTCTGTGTCAAACAAATATAACTGCATTAAAAATCGCGGTGCTGTAGTGGTAAATCTTTTATGCCGACCATAAAATCATCGGGTGCAATGGGGCCATTCGATAAATATTCTTCCCAACTCGATGGCCGCGGTGATATAACTACTTTGTCACCCTCCCGGTGAATGTAAACTTCCCTTGTGGCAAACTGGAATTCTTTGGGTAATCGTACAGCTTGACTGCGATTACTAAAAAAAACTTTGGCTGTGCGTTCCATTAACCTATCCTCCCTGCATATCACTTTCAGTATATACTATCCGTGCCATATGTCAACGTATATGGCATTTTGCTAGGATGCTTAGGATGAAATAGCTTCCAGAGGCAGGTTTTATCAAGCTACAAAAATATACAGCAAAAAAGGCATCAAACGCACTATCGGTGACAATATACTGGAGGTTCAAATCCTCTCGCCCCGATTTATGAAAAACCCATTGTCTCAGTCCGCTCAAGCCGATTAATCGGCAAGTCCAAAGATTACGGAAAGCAATTGGCCCAAAGCTAGCAATTCTGTATTATTCAACCGTCCTATGACTTTTCCACATTTTTTTCGAGGGAAAGCAAGAATTTTATCAATCATGATCTGCGATGTGACTTTTAGCTTATTTTCTGGGTTTGGTTCTATAGTGAGCCTAAGTAGTGGTGCATAAGTAAAGCTGCTGGTGACCAGTGCGACGAGTACGCTATCTGTGTTACTGATTAAATCTGATTGTACAATAACTCCTGGTCTGGGCTTTCCATAATCGCCACGAGCCGAGACTGTAATAATGTCACCGCGTTTCACAAATTCGGCCAATCAAAAGCAGCCTCAATGAATCTAGTTGCTTCTAGCTGTTCTGGTGCTCTACGTAATAGTGCCATCTCTCGCTTAATTTCTCTTTTAAAGGCAGCACTACGCGTATCCGGTACCCAAAAACGCAAAAGGCGCATTCCCTTTAACTGTTTATTGCGGCGGTAGCGCTGAAACTTACTAACGGGCTCTATACGTACTTGTGCCATGACTAATACCTTTTATTGCACAGCTAAATCCGTTGGACAATAAACCTAATTATACCATATTAGTAGCGCGCTACCAATTTTATTTTTATGAAATGGCTCCTTCCTAATAGCCAACTCAAGAATTAATCACTTTAATTTTGAATATTTTAAAATTAGCTACATTTCTAGTTACGAGTAATTTTCATGGGAGCATTACGCAACGGCGAGTGAGCAAAAAACTCAGCAAGGTTTCCAACTCGTTTAGATTTGCGCTCCCATTCTTCAGCAGAAACAATTACAACTGCGATTCGTCCATTTTTAGTGACAGTCTGTGGTCCCTTTGACTGAGCTTTATCTATAATTTCGCTAAATTTTGCCTTAGCCTCAACAACTGTCCATACCTCGGAGTCCATAAATTATCCTCTTTGCAGTTTTCTAGTTACGGAACCAGGGCTAGTACGCGGGCAGGGCTACCAGTGCCGCCTTCGATTTTTAATGGGGCAAAAATTACCACCGTGCCGTTGTTAGATAATTGATCAAGGTTAGCTAGATTTTCTACTATAAAAAGTCCATGTGATAGAACAAATTTGTGCACTGGGAAGTCTTGGGACGGACCATTGTCAATTGAGAGGGTATCGATTCCTAAAGCAGCAATTTTATGATCATTAACTAAATATTTTGCAGCTTTTAATGAAAAGCCAGGATAACGCATGACGCCTTTGCTATCAACATTACGGTATTGTCCGTCGATAAAGTAACGCTTGCTCCAACCAGTTAAAAGCAAAACGGCTGCGTGGGGAGGAATAGTATTTTTCTTTTCGAATTCTTTGATTTTTTCTCTAGTGAGCGAATAATCGGGATTTTTTTTGACTTCGTCCTGCACATCAATAATTGCGGCAGGTAATAGTAAATTACTGGGATCTATTTGATCGATACTGGTGCCACCAGGGCAAAAATGAACCGGAGCATCTATGTGTGTGCCTAAATGTTCGTGAGTAAAAAACGCCCCGGAACCATAACCATCTTTATCGACAGTAGATAAAATTTGGTATTTAAATTCGTTCGCCTTGCCATCATAAGTAGGCACTGAGCTATTTAAAGGTTGGGTTAAGTCAATTACTTTTGCTCTATTAGGCAAAACAATAAAATGGTCATTATTAGTGGTGACACTTTTTTTTGTAGCCGCCATTGCGCAAGATCCTCCAAATAAAGTCAAACACATTATGCCTATCGCAATTACAGCATAATAAATTTGACGTATTTGATTAGTCATTTTTGTCTCCTGCATTTGCGAACAATTGTAGTAGTTAGAATTATATTTTTCTACTTCATCGCTTGTAAACCGAGAAGAAAAGTGGGGACAGTATTTACTATGCAGATGTCTCTTTGCAAGTTCTGAAAACATATTTTCAGAATTATTTTTTGCATTCTTCGCAAATTGCAAAGTCATAAAATCCTAGCAAATTGCCTATTTTCAGGCAGTCGGAAGTTTTATTAACATTTACTAATGGACGGGAGGCGATAAGCGGTTAACCTTAAGGAATATGCCTTCACGTGGGGTTATATACACCAGCAATGGTGGCAAGTGGAATCGACCGGTCTCACTAGTTCGTAACTTCAGATTGGATGCATTTTTAGTATCACTATAGTGTTAAAGGAAATTAGACGATGAACATCAAAGACGTAACTTCAACTTTATTAGTTTCAGCAGCTCTAACTGGTCTGTTCGCTGGACCAGTATGTGCCCAAGAAACCAAAGATGAAAGCACAACTACCGCCAAAACTGAAAAGGTAGAAAAGAAAACAACAAAGAAAGCCGGCCATAAATCTGAGAAAAAATGTGCCGACAAGAAGAAATGCAGCGGCAAATCTGGTTGCAGCGGCAAGGAAGAAACCAAGTAAGCATTCATTTAATAAGGACAGACAGCAAATGCTGTCTGTCCTTATTAATGAGCGCTCAGGAAAAACGCCTATGCCAGCAAATAAATTTAATGGTCATACTGATTTAGGCATCGGCATCGGACTTAGGACCACACATTATCAACAAATTCTTGATGAAAAGCCGGCAGTTGATTGGCTTGAAATAATATCCGAAAATTTCATGGTGGATGGCGGCAGACCTCTTGAAATATTGGACGCTGTGCTCGAACACTATCCGGTCATTCAACATGGTGTATCGTTATATATAGGCTCATGCGACCCGCTGAATAAAGAATATCTAAAAAAGTTAAAGGCGCTTACCCATAGGACTAAAGCTCCCTTTATTTCTGACCATCTTTGCTGGGGAAGTGTAGATGGAGAATCTAGTCATGATCTTTTGCCAATCCCCTATACTTTCGAGGCTGTAATACATACCGCTGAACGCATAAGAGCTGTCCAAGATTATTTAGAAATTCCATTTTGCATAGAAAATGTCAGTAGCTATGCAGAATTCAATGCCTCAGAAATGACAGAGTGGCAATTTTTGAGCGAAGTTAGCGAAAGAGCTGATTGTGGCATTTTGTTGGACGTAAACAATATTTACGTGTCAGCGTTTAATCACGATTTCAATTCTTATGATTATTTACATAATATACCTTTGCAAAGAGTGGCACAAATTCACTTGGCTGGACATTCTAAGTTCGAAAAGTACATTCTCGACACTCATGACGCACCAGTAAAGGATGAAGTGTGGCAGATTTATGCCGAATTAATAGAGCATATAGGCAAAACTAATACTTTGTTAGAGTGGGATGCTAGCATTCCTCCTTTCGAAACAGTCCACAAGGAAGCTTTAAAAGCAAACTTGATACTAGAAGCTAAGGCAAAGCGATTATCTAAATCGGCATAGATGTCAGATGAACCGGTAAAAAGTTTATATCAATTACAGTCGTTAATGGCTGCGGCGGTTATGCGCCCTTTGGATGATGAGAGCATGCAAAAGACATGGCTCGACGGTAGCCATACAAGTGAATATGCGTCTAAATTCATAAAACCAAATCAAAGATTGAATAGCTTTGAGAGATTGGAGATTTACAATAAGCAGTATTGGTATCGCTTACTTGAATCCCTGCAAGATGACTTTCCAGGCTTGAATTCTCTCTTAGGACATAAACGTTTCGAAAAGCTTTCCGTTGCCTATTTAGCTCGCTATCCTTCACGCTCATATACACTAAATTATTTGGGTAATAAACTAGCAAGCTTTATCGAACAAGAGCCAAACTTAACGGCGCCTGATTCGGAGTTAGCATTTGATATGGCCTCTTTTGAGTGCGCAGAAATAAAGGCATTGGACGCCCAAGCAAAACCAACATTGAAAGCAGCATCATTGTGCCAAAATGTGCCTGCAGAAATAGTTTTGCAAACGCAACCTTATTTGAGCCTGCTCGAGCTGCGCTATGCAGTAGATAGTTTTCTACTAAAACTAAATAAAGCACATCATAAGACCACTGAATCAAACGCAATTACAAATCGCACCGTCAGATTCAGCAAATCATCTTCTGTTAGAAAGCATCGTACTTTTGTAGCTGTTCATCGATTAAATAATACTGTATATATTAAACGCTTAGACAAAGACCAATATTGTTTACTTAAATCATTGATGGAAAATAAAACTCTAGCTGAAGCATGTAACTTATTGATCAGTAAAAAAAGGAATATCCAAAACCAAGAAAAGCTTGCCCTTAAAATCAAAAAATGCTTTACCACTTGGATGGAATTAGGCTGGTTTTGCCAAAGCGATCCATAATACTTTAAGATAAATCTTTTACCTGGTGCTTTATCAAAGGCAAATTCATACTCTGAAGGAGAAATTTGAAGCATTATGCTAAAAAAGTATACGGAAAAACGTGATTTCAATAAAACTCCTGAACCAAAGGGAGACAAGAAGCCACGTACAACAAAAAATAAGAGCCTAAGTTTTGTTGTACAAGAACATGCAGCGACTAGATTGCATTTTGATTTCCGTCTAGAGTTCAACGGCGTACTTTTATCTTGGGCTATCCCTAAAGGTCCTTCTTTAAACACCAATGATAAACGGCTAGCTGTTATGACAGAAGACCATCCTTTGGACTATGCCAACTTTGAAGGAATTATCCCGTCTGGTTACGGTGCTGGTGAGGTAATTGTTTGGGATCGAGGAATTTATCTGCCGCTAGATAAAAATGAAGAATCGATATCTGGCATTATAGAGGCAGAAAAACTAATCAAAAATGGACTTAAAGAAGGCAAATTATTATTTAAACTAGAGGGGAAAAAATTAAAAGGCATATGGACACTTGTCCGTATGAAAAAAACAGAAAAAGATTGGCTGTTGATTAAACATAAAGATGAATTTGCAAGCGAGAAAAGTCATCCTTGGAAAGATGATTCTATCCTCTCAGGTGAAACACTGAGCGATTTACAAAACGCAAAATCTAGTCCGACAAAAAAGAAGATTGAAAAAAAATCCGCCCCCAAACCAGTCGGTGTTCAAAAACAGAAAACGGCTGAAAAAAAAATTCTAAAATCAGGACTGCCTAAATTCTCACCGCCAATGCTAGCCACTCTAGCTGCTGAAACATTCACTAATAAAGATTGGGTTTTTGAACCTAAGCTAGATGGCATTAGAGCGCTATCTTATGTTAACGGCGGCGATGTTGAAATATTTTCGCGCCGAGGACAGTTATTGGCGGGGAGATATCCGTCATTAACTGAAGAGCTTGCCCAGTATAAAAACAATTTTGTCATTGATGGAGAAATTGTCGCTTTCGATAAAAATAATCGGCCTTCCTTTGAAAAATTGCAAGAAAGGTCGGGATTAACAAAGGCAACCGATATAAAAATAGCTGAGCAAGTAAATCCCATAAAATATTATGTATTCGACATATTATTTTTGGACGGCAGAGATTTAAGACAGCTATCCCTTTCAGAAAGAAAAAACTTTTTGCATAAATCCGTTTCTTCCTCCGAACACATAGAAATCATAGAAGAATTAGGTTACAACGGAAATAATGCTTATCAAGCCTGCATAGATAATGGACTGGAAGGTGTAGTAGGTAAACGATTGAGTAGTACTTATCAAATTAATCGTCGCTCGACTGATTGGCTAAAAGTGAAAGGTACTTTCACCGACGAATTTATTATATGCGGCTATACGCAGGGGACAGGCGGCCGAAAAGACACATTCGGTGCGTTAATATTAGGCGAATATAGTCCGACAAATAAATTGGTGCATGTATGCAGTGTCGGCACGGGCTTCGATGATAAAAAAATAAAACAAATGCTCAGTACAATGAAACCTTTGCAGACAAAGAACTGTCCTTTTGCAAAGCGTCCTCAGGGTTTAGATAATCCTACCTGGGTGGAACCTAAATTAGTAGCCGAAATCAAATTTGCTGAGCGAACAAAAGATAACAGTTTAAGAGTACCTGTATTTTTACACTTGCGAGAGGATATAGAACCAAAAAAAGTTAAACCCAAAGCCATCGTTATTGATCCTTCCGTATTAGTCAACGAAGCTTCTCCTAAAACAATTGCAAACGAGGCAAGTGTGAGAAAGACATCTAAAAAAAAAGCCGAAAAAGGCTCAACTAAAGTAACCTCAGAAATAGCCGAGATCTTGTCACAACTAGATAATGAAAATGAAAATCTACAATTAATTGTCGAAGGAAATAAAATAAATTTCTCCAGTTTGAATAAATCATATTGGCCCGGTTATGCCTCACAGGCAACGATTACCAAAAGACATTATTTACGTTACTTAGCTTCTGTCTCACCGTGGCTTTTACCACATTTGCATGACCGACTTATTACTCTTATACGTTTTCCTCAAGGCATACAGGGTCAAAAATTTTTCCAGAAACATTGGAGCGATAATTTACCCGATTTTGTAGAAACTGTAAGAGTTTTTACAGAGCATGAGAATAAAGATCTCGATTTTCTATTATGTAATAATTTGAGCACGCTTCTCTGGCTAGGACAAATAGCGGATCTTGAATTACATACGGCGCATACAAGAATTAACGCGCTACCAGATGCTAAAAATCTTCCGACCAAGTTTACTGGTTCTGTAGAAAATTTGGAAAAATCACTATTGAACTATCCAGACTTCATGGTCTTCGATCTTGATCCTTATCTATATAGCGGAGCCGAAAAGAAAGGCGATGAGCCTGAATTGCATCGCAAAGGATTTAAAGAAACATGCAGGGCCGCTTTTTGGTTTAAGGAATTATTCGACCAATTATCTTTAAATGCTTTTGTAAAAACTTCAGGTAAAACAGGTTTGCATATTTATGTTCCTATAAAAAGGAATATAGACTATGACAAAGTACGAGAGATCTCACAAACTATTTGCAAACACATTCTTGTTAAACATCCCACTAAAGTGACCACTGATTGGTCAGTTAGTAAAAGAAAAGGCAAAGTTTTTCTCGACCATAACATGAATGCCAGGTCAAAGAGTTTAGCATCAATATTTTCGCCGCGGGTATCCAAAGAAGCAGCAGTTTCGACACCCTTGGGTTGGGACGAACTCGAAGAAATTTATCCTACAGACTTTACTATAGAAACGCTACCACTCAGACTCAAAGAGAAAGGTGATCTTTGGGCAGATATACTATCAAGAAAAAATGATTTAGCAAGCTTATTTAGCAGTCTTTCCACCATTATCTGAAGGGCTAAGCTGACTAAGGAGATTGGCCATGTCGTCTGCATGTTCTTCTTCTTTTTCAAGTATTTCTTCCATCAAACGCCGACTAGTGGTATCATCTTCTCCTAAAAATTTGATAATGTCGCGATATGTGTCTATAGCTATTCTCTCGGCAACAAGATCTTCTTTAATCATTTCAATTAAAGTATTGCCTTGTTGATACTGCGAATGGCTACGTTTAACTAGAGTATCTGGATTTAGATCTGGTGTTCCACCCAACTGTACAATGCGGGTAGCGATGCGATCTGCATGCATTTGTTCTTCATTAGCATGTTCCAAAAATTCTGTTGCTACTGGTTCTGAATTAATCCCTTTAGCCATAAAATGGTGGTATTTATACCGTAAAACACAAACTAGCTCTGTAGCCAGGGCGTCATTCAATACTTTAATTACAGCCTTTTTGTCTGCTTTATATCCTTGGGTCACGGCTCCATCTTCAATATTCTTACGCGCCTGCGTTCTAATTGCCTCGATATCAGAGACAAATCCAGTTTTAGTCATTAGTTTTTCCTCTTTCAATTTTTATTTACTCTTTGCTCGTTTTGATCTTTTGAGACTCGGTTTCCGAGTTGATCTTTTTTTGGCTAAAGTTGTTTTGCGTGCTGAACCAGATTTAGAGGGCTTTGCGTAAATTATTCAAATTAGCAGGTTTGCTGGGCAGATAATTTAATGCCGAACTTTTACTGTTCAACTAAGAACCTTTTGATCGATTTGTTGTTGAATATGCTTGAGATCCTCTTCGCTAAGATTTTTCTTGATCGTGGGGAAAAAAGTCTGTTTGCTATATTGTGCAAATTGAGTAAACTTTTTGGCTATTTGCTCAAAGGCTTGTTCAAAACCTGGCTCATCCACATGGATTTCAACAATGTGCTCCACATCAGAGGTTATAGAATCTCTTTGCGTATTAAATTGCGACAATATGTCTTTCAAACCTTCCGGGTTTTTAAGATTATTTTCCAGAATCGCTACTTTAGCAAAGTGATCTTTAATTGATTTAAACAAATTTTTTGCTTCTTCAAATACGCGATCTCTTGTCCATATCGAATAATTCTTGCCTGTTTCTGTCAAACGCTGTGCGATACGGGCACCATCGGCTTCTA
>JABDBL010000028.1 GCA_013288645.1 Candidatus Melainabacteria bacterium | reverse complement strand
GCTAGGACACACATATGAAACAGATACTCTACCCCGCCGCCTTGCACGTCTGGAAACAAAAGCTTTTGGTAATGCTTCTAGCAACAGTGACTTAAGTGAAAGAGTAGATAATTTGGACGATTATGCTCAAAGACACGACCTTTACGGTGAGCGCAAAATCGCTAATAACACAAACAGCTCCCTTGCTTTTGTCACCCCTAAAAACACCCGGCAAGCCCCTAGAAATTCTGTTTACCCTACTGATGCTTCCCTAGACGGCAATACATCTACATCTGATTCGCAACAGTCCTATACTAGCAGCACTGGCTCATTTATTGGCAGTATGGAAGAACGTGTAGCTATGATGGAGGCACAAGAATTCGACCATACATATCCTGAAAAACCACTCGATAAACGTTTGAAAAAATTAGAGAAGAAAATATTGCCCGGCCAAGACGATTCACAAATGGGTTTATTTCAGCGAACATCAAAACTGTGGATCGCGTTACACCCATCTGATAAAAACCAATCAGACAATCTTATCGCCAGCAACCAAAGCGATACAGGTCAAGCTTATAACCCAGCGAACGATGCCAGTACAAGTAGCGACAATTCAACTGCCACCAACACTACAACCAAACACGGTTCTTGGCTGCACAGACTAGCAAATCAGATAGAATCGACAGCAACAGCACCCTACTCAGGATATTCTAATTTCTCAGGAGGGAATGCTGCCTCTGGTGGTTATCCATATCCGGGATCATTCTACGTACCTCAAACATCTCCAAATAGTAGATTTGTAGGCGGTACGTTTGGCCCAGGTGCTGGCCCCGGCGGACTGCCAATAGGTTTCTGGTAAATACAAAACTAGAACTTCTTATCTCTATAGCTTAAGCCAGAACTTTTAGAATTTTACGGCAACGGGACTACGAGCTGCATTATCGTCAATTTCAAAATATTGCGCTGCTTTAAAACCGGTAGTTCCAGCGACAATTGAAGATGGAAATGACTCAACAGCAGTATTGAGCTCTCGAACATTGGCATTATAAAAACGTCTCGCTTGAGAAAGACGATTTTCAGTTTCATCTAGATCGCCTTGCAATTGTTTAAAATTCTCGTTAGCTTTCAATTGAGGATAATTTTCGCTCAATGCAAAAAGCTGACGTAAAGCACCACTAAGTACATTTTCATTTTTAGCTTGAGCCTCAGGCGAAGCCTGACTAGAAGCAGCAGCATTTCTAGCTTCAATCACTGCTTCAAAAGTTCCTTTCTCGTGAGCAGCATAACCTTTTACAGTCTCTACCAAATTAGGAATAAGGTCATAGCGCCGTCTCAATTCTGTATCAATCGCCGACCAGCTTTCAGCAACAGACTGTCGCAAGCGCACCAAGTTATTATAGATACCGATAAAAAATGCGCATATGATAAGAAGAATAACGATTGTCATTATGATTGCTGACATTATTTGCCCCCGCAAAACGTTTTCAGTATATCCAGACTTCATTATAATGGCTAATATGAAAATCACAACTTTAGCGTTGCCAGAAGATCGAATTATTCGCGTTGCTTGGCGAAGACTAGCATTTGCTTTGACTATCGCTTTATATGTGATTCTAAGCAGCAGAATTATAGCTGACGCCGAAGTCATTCGTCAGTTCACCGCTGCTATTCAGCTAAACTCTGATTGTTCGCTTGACGTTACTGAAACAATAAAAATGGACTTTGAGAATTCCAAGAGGCACGGTATTTTTCGCATCATTCCTATTGGTTATTCGCGTTACGGGGGAAATTACAATCTAGATTTTCACTTGTTAGATGTAAGCGACGAAAAGAACGGTTCTCTATATTATCAAGCAAGCCGTATGGGATCTGATTTCCACATAAAAATTGGCGAAGCAGACAGACTGCTAACAGGAAAACATACCTATTGCATTCATTATAGGGTTCGCCGTGCTGTTAACTTCTTTGACGGTAAAGCAGAAGTCTATTGGAATGCCACCGGCAACGATTGGCCGTTTAGTATAGAACAAGCCGATGCCTTCTTTTATCCACCGGAAAACACTTCTGCTAGTGATATTAAAGCAACTTGCTTTGTTGGACAAACTGGCTCAACCACAACAGGAGAATATACTAAAAGCAATAAATTCATACTGTTCAAAGCAAAAAACATAGAGCCCGGTAGCGGTTTAACCATTGTTGCCCAATTACCACCCAATGCTGTAAATAAACCGTCAGTTTGGCAAGAAATTTTTTGCTTTCTTAAAGACTGGTGGGGATTAATTGTTTTGCCACTACTTACCTGCGCTTGCTTGCTACCTATTTTAGTGCAACGAACACATGACCCATCTCATCAGGCAATCGCTGTCGAATGGAATCCACCAAAAGACTTATCACCAGCTGAAGTTGGAACTTTAATAGATGAAAGTTGTGATATGCAAGACATAATCTCCACTCTCGTCGACTTAGCTGCTCGAGGCTATCTACAAATCAAAGAAATTAAGTCAGCCAATTTTCTATTCTTCTCAAACAAAGATTACTTGTTCACGCGCATGAACTCATATAAAAACGATGACATCCTTTTACCTCACGAAAAAAAGTTTTTAGATGCCTTGTTTGCTTACAGTGAATCCTCGACAAAACTATCCGATTTACGAGAGAAGTTCTATGTTAATTTGCCATATATACGGCAAGCAATTTATCAATCACTTACCGATAAAAAATTGTTTTTTGACAATCCAGAAACTGTGCGCCTGCATTGGAAAACTGGTGCTGTACTCGTCGGCGGATTGAGTCTATTATTGATACTCTTTATAGGTGCACCAAACTATACTGCCACTGGCAGTGGTATCGTTATATCAGCCCTTATAGTTTTTATAGCAGCCAAGTTTATGCCCGCCCGTACAGCAACAGGATGGAAAGAAAGAGCGCAATGTCTGGGCTTTCAGAGATTCGTCCGTCTTGCTGAAAAAGATCGCATAGCTGTTTTAGCCAAAGAAGATCCAACTATATTTGGCAGACTTTTGCCTTTTGCCATGGTTTTAGGTGCAGCAGATCAATGGGCTGAGGCATTTCATGGATTATTAACCGAACCACCATCTTGGTATATACCCTATGGCTATGGCAGTTCTGGCTATACTTTCTCATCTCGTAATTTCGTCCAGGATTTAGGAAATGGCATGAATACCATGTCTCAGACTTTTGCTTCAACACCAGCTCCTTCATCTGCTGGTAGCGGCGGCAGCGGTTTTTCTGGAGGATTTAGCGGCGGTGGTTTTGGTGGTGGAGGCGGCGGATCCTGGTAGCTAAGGCTTAGAATGGTAGTATAATACACAAGAAGAATGATTAACCTTAAGGAGATTTGTAATGCTTAAACATATAGGATTAAATTGTTGCTTGCTATCCTTATTTTGTTTTCCATTAGCATCGCAAGGTGAAAGTATTAAAGATCCCCCAAATGATATTCAATCTGCTAACAATATTCGTGGCAAGCTACTGTTTAAGACACCAGATCCCAAAACAGCTTTGGAGCACAATAATCGTGGCATCGAATATGGCAAGATAGGATTATGGGTGAATGCTATTAAAGAACATAGTCTTGCCTTATTAGAAGATCCCACTAATAAAATTTTTCGAACAAATCTTTCTTCTGCCCATTTGCAGTATGGAGATGTATTACTAAAAAAAGGCGAGCTTTTAGAGGCAAAGGCTCAATTTCATGCAGCTTTATATGTTGATCCAGACAACAAGACAGCAGCAGCAAAGCTCAATGGCCGCGTTCTAGTTTTTCCAGACAGGCCAAAGGTCCAAGTACCAGGAGAACTGGACCAATTCCTGAAAGACAAAACCAATACTCTTCACGGGTATGACGCCTTTTAAAAACAAATTCAGTCGCAATATTTTAGAGCTTTATTTTATTTCTGCTGATTTTGGAATGGCCCGCACAAAACGTTCAGTAATAAGATGAGGACGAGTAATAGCCGAACCTACTACTACAGCAAAAGCACCGTATTCAAAGGCTTTCGTCACTTCTTCCGGATACCAAACTCGTCCTTCTAAAATAACAGGCGTTTTTATTTCTTTAGCTAATTTTTTGACCAAGTCGAGATCTGGACCGCGATCGCTAGCTAGTTTTGTTTCTTTGGTATAACCAAATAAAGTAGTAGAAATCAAATCCGCCCCAAATTTTTCAGCTTGTATGCCCTCTGCTAAAGTACTTATATCTGCCCAAACAGGCTTGTTCAATTCCTTATGAATACGAGCTATAGTTTCTTTAAGTGTCAGCCCATCAGCTCGCGGGCGTTCAGTGGCGTCTAAAGCAATAATGTCACTGCCTGCTTCGGCTAATGCTTTAGCTTCAGCAAAAGAGGCTGTGATATAGACTTTATCTAAGCGATCGCTATTGCTTATAGTTTTTGATTTACTTAATCCAATGATAGGTAAATGAGTCGCTGCACGCACTGCTTTTATATTCTCTATTCCTTCCAATCGCAAAGCTTTAGCACCACCCATAATGGCAGATAGCGCCAAGGCTTTAATATGTTCTGGCACAGCTAATGGTTCTCCTGCATCAGCTTGGCAGGAAACAATAAGTATTCCCTTTATTTTCTCAATGATATTGTGATCGGATGAGTGGCCAATTTTCATAGTACTACATTACCGTATATCAAAACCTTAGTATAATTCGTAATTTTATATTGACAACCAAAGCTATACTATGGAATAAATAAAACCAGCGCGCTTTATAGGCAGTGTATACGCTGTTTCTTATTATTCTGAGTAACGATTAAGATTATGCATTGGCGGCACTGACAATGGTAAACTGACCACTTTAAGACTCTTACTGACAATTGGAAACCTTTATTAAGACCAAGATGAAACACCCCCAATCTAAAGACTTTTATTTCTGCAAACTTTTTCTTACAGCTACTGTCTTATGCCTGTACTCTTTAGCCTCGGCAAATCATAGTCTCTTAGCTAAAACTTCTCTTAGCGATTCAAATAATATAACTGCTAATTTATCTAATAACCGTGGTCCTTTAATTTCAGAAGATACACGTGATCGCCTGGAACAAATAGAAGAGCGCCGTCGTGAACTGCATGAACGAGCAAGTTTAATGCGCAAGAAAGAACAGATGGCACTTTTAAAATTGAGTCGTATCGAAAACAAACTTAGTATCACTAAAGGTGCCTTAAAGACAAGTAAAAGAAAGCTTGAAAATACAAAAGATAAGATTAGCGAAGTGCAAGGAACCCTTTCACAAGTAAAAACTGACAAACAAAGTCTGACAGAGCAAGCAACACAGCGTTTGCGTGAAATTTACGAAGGACAACGTTTAAATTTCATTGAAATGGTAATGCAAATTGATTCCCTGCAAAACCTTTTAGATAAACTGTATTACCAAGAAAAGGTAGCAATGTTAGATAGAAAGCTATTAGACGAGTTACGCAAAAAAGAAGAGGTTCTAGCCCAAAATAAAGACAAATTGGGCAAACAAAAAAACGAATTAGGCGATATGGTTTCTTCTTTTGCTAAGCAAGCACTAGCAATTGCCAAAGAAAAATTTGATCAGGAACAAACTGCGAATAGACTTAAGACACAGCGAGCTTTCTATGAACAGGCAGAAAAGCAATTAGCCAACGAATCACATCAACTCGAAACACAAATTGTGCAAATGGAATCCTCTCAACGCAATCGCAATCAACATTTATTTATGGGTAGTGGCACTCTCTCTGCCCCATTAAAAGCTGACATTACTTCACCTTTTGGTTGGCGTAAACATCCAATATTTGGCATCCGCCGTTTTCACACTGGCATTGACTTAGCTGGACCCAATCACTCTTTGATAAGGGCAGCAGACAGTGGTAACGTATTATATACAGGCTGGTACGGTGGTTATGGAAAAGTAGTAATTGTTAGTCATGGGAAAGGCATGGCTACTCTTTATGCCCACTTATCTAAAATTGCCACCACAGCCGGTAGCAATATCGCTAAGGGAGACATTATCGGTTATGAAGGCACTACCGGTTTTTCTACGGGACCACACTTACATTTTGAAGTACGCATCAACGGTAAACCAAATAATCCCATTGCCTATTTGCATTAAATTGTTCTCTGACCAACATCAATAGTAAAAGCTTTCCCGGCAATAGATAATTTCAGATAATTTGAACCTAAGAGAGCAAGAAAACGGTCTTTAAATACTTGAATACTGAATGGTGATGCTTAGGCAATTCTAGCTATTTTAGTTTGCAGCTCTTTTACAAAATCATCCTGCCCAAGCAAATAACCGCGACGAGCTTGATCATCGGCATATGTGATAGTTGCCTCAGTTAAATTATTTAGCAAACTTAGCGGCACAAATTCGCTAATTTGATTAAGCAATCGTTCCACAGTTAGCCATTCTTCGGTTTGCAAAGGGATAGCATCGTCTAATCGGGACATAACCGTGTAATTATGAATCTTGTCAGCCTTGGTATTCATCGTAGACCCTATCTTTCAGCAAAAATGGATATATCCAAAATGCAAATTAGCAATTTGCTGTATATGCCGAGCATTTTCCTATTTGTCTTATGCCCGATAAAATTTGCCTCTAACCACTGACAGGCTTGCCAAGTAGAAATTTTTATCAAATGCTTGTTCTTCTTCTCCAATAAGCAATGCAAAATAGTGCAAGCATTATCATGACAATTACACAAACAGAAATAACCGATGCGGTCATAATTGAATGATGCCTACTCATCATTTAATTTTTTACTTTCATAAATTGAACGAACATAATCTTCTGCCTCTGACCGGGTAAGCACTTGTTTTAATTCTTGTGCTTCCTGTAATGCACTTAAAATTTCGCCCAATTCTCTTCCCGGCGGCAGATTAAGCAATTGCATGATATCGTGACCATCTAGTATCTTTTTCATGCCCTGGGTTGTAAGGCAATACTCTTCAAATCCAGATAAAAGTCCGTAAAATTTTTCACGCAAACGACTTGATTTCTCATCGGTCATTTGTGGTCCTTTAGTTGCACCTAAGTCGCCTAGTGCAAGCAATATCAAGGCAGGAAAGTTTTCTCCAGCGCGTCTATAAAGACGATTAATACCTTTAGCTGTCGCCTCTGTAGTATGAAACAATTGTCCGGGGCGCAAATGCAACTCAATAAGCATACTGACTAGGTTTTCCACAGCATTCGACCAACGTAAGCGCTTAGCTATAGTGGGTACCATTTGAGCACCAATACGTTCATGCCCAATAAAAGTATGTTGACCCTGCTCAGTAATAACCCAAGTAGTTGGCTTGCCAATATCATGCAACAAAGCTGCTACTTTACAGACAGCAAAATGGTTTATACCCGAAGCTAAATTTAAATTACTGGGAAGATTAGTCTTAAGCCAGATATCCGACATAGCTAAATAATCTTGTTCAGCTTGAACAACCGCCTCAATACTGTGATCGAATAAATTTAAGTGATGATAGGCATTATTGGTCACAGAACGTGTCGCTATTAGCTCTGGAAATATTGCCTCTAACAAACCTGTTTCAGCTAATTTCTTTAATACAGAGTCAGTCGGATAAGATCTAAAAGCAAGGAACAATTCACTGCTTATTCGCTCGCCAGCAACAGATTGAATTTTATCCGCATTGTTTTTTATCCAATTAAGTGTCTCATTTTCGATATTAAATTTTAAATTAGCAGCAAAACGAAAAGCGCGCAATAAACGCAATGGATCGCTGATAAACGCGGAAGACACTGAGGCTCTTATGACACCATTTTTAATATCATCAATACCACCCAACAAATCAATAATATTTTCAGGCTGCCGAGGATCTAGATAAAGTGCATTAACACTAAAATCCCTACGTAAAACATCGCTCTCGATAGTTTCACCTAAACAACCAGCAAAATCCAGGATATATCCATCAGGCATAACCACCCGGGCTGTATCATTCTCTTTGTCCAACGGGACAAAATGTCCGTTAACACGGTGGGCTATTACACGGGCAAATCCAAAGGCAGAATCACCCGTAATCACATAATCTAGATCTTTACTGAGCAATTTATATTCAGGTCGCAAGCTATTAAGAACCAAGTCCCGCAAATAACCACCAACCACAAAAATATTTATATTGCAGTTTGATGCTTCCTCAACTACTCGTTTGTGGAGATCTCCTAATAAAAGATGATCACCCATCGGCACATTGAATAATGTTTTGGCCATACTTAAATTCTTAAAAAGCGCCCTACTAAGCTTTTCGGTTACCGATTCCTATACTTCCCTTAATTCCTCTTGCATTTCTTCCTCCACTTCTTTTGCTTCTTTCGCCGAGAAATGGAAATGCCCAGCCATATAAACAAGACCACCCACTAAGCTGTTCAGTGTAATTAAGCCGAGCCAAATGATGGCATAAGTGAGACCCAAAGATCGGTCAACACCAACTAATGACAAAAAATAAGTATAAGCCCATTCCCTAATACCTATGCCGTTGAAACTTGGTGTAATGAAACCCAGCACTGCCACCGAGGGGTAAAAAACAAAGTAATACCAGGTAGGTACCTTGGACAGACCTAGGGCAAGACCGATTATGATGTGACAAATTACAATTATTACCTGCAGCACAACCGATAAGAGAAGAGAAACAAAAATCAAATTTTTCTCCCGCTGGTAAGTTTGCAAAGCTGGATGATGTAATTGTTTTGTCACCCAATTACTGGGACCTAAAACAGTCTTGGCCAAATAGGGCACAGAAGGCAAAACGAAATAAATAAGAACAGTACCTACGTACACCGGTATTTTTAGAGACAAAGGAAGCTGAGAGCCACCTGGACCAAACAACAAGCCTAATGAAGCAAATAAAAATAAGACCGCGATACCCATGGTTCTATCAGCGAAAACTGAGTAAAAAGCAGTCCTAAACTTGTGAGTGCCCTTGGCTAAATAATAGCAACGACTGGCGTCTCCCCCGACTGTAGAAGGCAAGAAGAGATTAAAGAATAAACCAATGAAGCAAAATTGCGCTAATTTCAGAAAAGGAGTGTCAAAACCCACTGCCCGCGCCAATAATTGCCAGCGATAGGCGTTAAGAAAAGTGGCCGATATGAAGATGATCGCTGCCAAGGAAAGTAACTTAAAGTTCGCAGCCGAAGCTGCTTGCCAACTTTTGGCCAGATCCACTTTGCCAAAAATAAAAAGACAAGCAAACATCAAAATACTTATGCCTGCTTTGATTTTAAGCTGGGTAGCAGAACCTAATCCTCTCCAAGAGGAAAGCAAAGGAATGTTGAAGTTACTAGCCTGTGATTTTAAATCGCTATAATTCATTAAGCTATTTTTGCGCCATTTAATCTGCAAATCTTATGGAAGACTCTAAATTCTACCTTATGCATCTCGAGTCCCAAGATTTAAGCTCTTTTGTCCTTAATCTAGATTAAATATTCCAAAAATATGTAAGACCAGTATAAATTTGGTTCGTAAACTGAAAAAAGGTAGTTAGAATCTGTCTATTAATGACTTTTCTAGCTGAAATTTATACTGATAGTGTAACTTAGCAGTTGAGAAATGAATGTTTTTGGCTGAATGCGGGTAAACTTTACTTATTAGGGCAAAAGAATCAATGGTTTTCGACTTGAAGCGCTCCTTTTTAAAACAAGAATCCGGAAAGACCAGGTGGTTAGGCCGTATTGGCTTACCAATTTTATTTTGCATGCTTTTCTTTGGCATTCAAACATCCATAATCCTGGGGGAGAAAAACAAAGGCGAACCAGCAGTTCTGGCTTATCATTCTTATAGGCATTCATCATATGCCCTTGCCCAAACCACAAAAACATTATTGGCTCCTCAAGTACTTTATGATCGAGCTTGGCATTTAGTAAAAGACTCATTTTACGATCAAAAATTTAACGGCGAAGATTGGACTCGCTGGGAACATCATTATGACAATAAGCTAAAAACCATGGATGATGCTCACAAGGCAATCGAAACTATGTTGGCTAGTCTTGGTGATCCCTATACGCGATTTTTGGATCGTGATGCCTTTGACGAAGAAAAATCGCAAATTGATGCTCGTCTATATGGTGTAGGCATGTTGCTTGGCATGAATAAAGAGCACAAAGTAGTAGTAATCGCTCCTATCGAAGGTACGCCAGCTTATAACGCTAACATTCATCCAGGGGACGAAATTGTAGAAGTAGATTCCAAACCAGTTAAAGGACAATCACTTGACCAAGTAGTTAAGCAAATACGCGGCCCCATTAATACAAAAGTCGGCATTACTTTTATGCGTAAAGTTGAAAAGCATAAAGTAATGCTGAGCAGAGCCGAGATACCGATTAAGGCTGTAGCTAATACAGATGTACTGCCAGGGAATATCGGATACATTCGTTTAGACAGCTTTATTTCTTCTAAAGCTAATTCAGAAATGAAGGATGCTCTAAAGAAAATCTCTAATACAGACGGCTTGATTATAGACCTACGAAACAATCCGGGCGGTTTGCTTTCCAATGCTATAGATATAGCCAACATGTTCTTAGATGGCAAAGTAATCGTTAGTACTATTGATGCTGATGGTTATAAGAGCTCTCAGTACTCTTCGCACAACCCTATTTGCAAAAAACCAATTGTTATTTTGATCAACAAGGGTAGTGCCAGCGCTAGTGAAATATTAAGTGGTGCTTTGCGCGACAATGGCCGCGCCAAATTAGTCGGACAAACTTCTTTCGGCAAAGGCTTGGTACAAGCCATAAATAAATTAGAAGATAACTCGGGTATTAATATCACCATCGCTCGTTATTTGACACCTAATGACGTTGATATTCACAAGGTGGGCATCATTCCAGACTATAAAATCGTGCTCAAAGACGAAGATTACGATAAAGGTAGAGGACCCTGGTGGATTGATCTTAATTACAGCGCCATTAAGCATTTACCCACTGATGGAAAAGACCTCCAGTTGAACAAAGCAATTGAAGTAATTAAAACCGAGATAGCTAAAGTAAATGAGAGCAGCAAAGCTACCTCCACTGCCCAGGCATTACACAGGTCCCGGTAGACTAAGTTTAGACTTTTAATTGAACGGCTTCTGGGTGTCCTTGATTATCTATGCACACATAAGTAACTTCGGCTTCTGTAACCCGTACTTCTTGATTCCCGCGCAAAATTTCAACATCCACCTGCACAGTTATTGATGTGTGTCCGATACATTTGGTGGACGTATAGAAACTCACCACTTCTCCCACTTTTACGGGGGCTTTAAAGATGACTTCCTTAAAGGCCTTAGTTGCAGTACGTTGAGAAGTATTTTTTCCAACTTCCACTGCAGCCGCTAAATCGATATAGCTTAGTATTATGCCACCGAATATAGTGCCATTGGCATTTGTATCCTTAGGTAATAAAGTCACTCTAATTGCTGGATCTTTAGCTGATATTGAATTACTAATTACCATTTCCTTGCCATTAGTTTTCAGCGAACAGTCAATTCATCATAAGCAATTAAAATTACCTGTGCAACTGCAAACCATACTGACCATAATAATAAACCAGAACACATGATCAAAAAGCTGCTATATTTTTCTGGCAAAATAATCCCATATATACGTAGACTTGCTTTCCAAAGCATATATATTAAAACCGCCAGTCCTAAACCTAGAAGCCCAGCTCGCAGGGAAGCAACGAGCGAGGCTCCCATAGTCAAGTGATACCAACAAAGTGGCAAGAAAAACGAGCTGTACACCCACAGCCACTTTTTTACTCCCAGCAACCAACTACTACACAACTGGATCAACCAAACAACAAGGACTCTTTACTGCTAGAGACAGTCGCTTATTTGCTGCTTCCCAATCTATATTTTGCATAAAAGCATCAAGATATTTAACCCGGTCAATACCATAATCAATCATATAAGCATGCTCATAAACATCCAGGACGAGCACTGGTACAACATTAGCGGGACTAAAAACATTATGTAAATCAAGCCCAAATGTATCGATTCGCCCTATGCGGGTGTTGTAACCCACAATCACCCAACCACGCATTGATTTGCCGGCCGCCTTCAGATAGTCATTGAACTTAGAAAAACTACCGAAGCACTCATCTAAGGCTGCTCGTATATCACCTGTCGCTTCGCCACCTTTACCACCCAAATTGCCAAAATAATATTCATGATAAATAGCACCGTTCAAAGCGTAGCTCTGCTCAGCAAGCAATTCTCGCAATGGAGAATAAGTCGCATTCGCAGATGCTAAATCCACTTCTTTTAACTTATGATGAATCTCATTAGCCTTCTTGACATAACCTTGATAAAGTTTGATATGTTGATTCAACTGACTTTGAGATAACCCTTCCAACTTTTTACTTAGCAGAACGCTAAAATCTTTCGCTACATAAGGATCCGTTCCTGCAGAAGTATCCGGGGAGGATGGTTGGGAGGCAGCCTTACTAATAGTGTTAGAAGTTAACAAAGTGGACGCGGTAATTGCCCCCATGAACAACACATCGCGACGGCTTAACTCAGATTGGCTTGGCTTTACTTCATTAGTCATCGGGCTTCTCCTTTAAATAAAAACAATTATATTGTTGCCAGCTTGAAAAGCTATTTTTCATTAAATCTTTTGGTCATTAAGAAACAATTTGATTGGACGAATTAGTGGTATTTTCATTTTATATAGAATTACTCCTTTAAAATAATCATTACCAAAAAGACTTACTCATTAATCATAGGTGGGAAATTAAAATATGGTTACCACAGAAGCTAGTATTTTGAAGCCTAGCGCTAGTTACAGTCTGACATTGCGCCTGAAAATAAAAAATGTGCCGGGCATGCTTGGCAAGGTAACTTCACTCATAGGAAAAATAGGCGGCGATATTGGTGCGATCGATATTGCTGGTTTTGAAAAGAGCTATATATTCCGCGATCTTACAGTCAAAGTCAGAGATTCAACTCATGGCGAAACTTTAGTTGAGGCTCTCAAACAAACTAAAGATATTGAAGTGATTCATGTTTCTGATCGCACTTTTTTGATGCATCTGGGTGGAAAAATTAGAATCACCAATAAAATACCCTTACGCACTCGGGATGACTTATCGATGGCATATACTCCAGGCGTCGCTAGAGTATGTATGGCCATTCACAATAAACCAGAAGATGCTTATACTTTAACGATTAAGCGCAATTGTGTGGCGGTAGTTAGCGACGGCAGCGCTGTGCTTGGTTTAGGCGATATCGGTCCCAAAGCAGCCTTACCAGTAATGGAAGGTAAAGCAATGCTATTTAAGGAGTTTGGCAAAATTGATGCTTTTCCTATCTGTCTTAATACTCAAGACACAGAAGAAATAATAAACACAGTTAAAAACATTGCCCCCGTATTTGGTGGCATCAACCTAGAAGATATATCTGCACCCCGCTGTTTTGAAATAGAGTCTCGTTTGAAGCAAGAATTAGATATTCCTGTCTTCCATGACGACCAACATGGTACAGCTGTAGTCGTCTTGGCTGCCCTTATAAACGCCTTAAAAATTGTCAATAAGAAATTAGCTGACTTAAAAGTAATTGTCAGTGGCGTGGGCGCAGCCGGCGTAGCTTGTACAAAGATTCTAATGAGCGCCGGAGTAAAAAACGTTATTGGTTTTGATCGCAGTGGCGCAATTTATAAAGGGCGTAAAGATAACATGAATTATATGAAGCAATGGTTTGCCGAAAATACAAATCCTTCCTCTTTCAAGAACGGTCTTAACGATGCTTTGTCTGGCGCTGATCTCTTCATAGGATTATCAGGTCCTGGTACCATTCAAGCTAGTGCGCTAAAGAACATGAATCGTGACGCCATTGTGTTCGCTATGGCGAACCCTATCCCAGAAATCATGCCCGAAGAAGCAGCTGCTTACGTTAGAATTATGGCCACTGGACGTTCTGATTATCCAAATCAAATAAATAATGTTCTGGCCTTTCCCGGTATTTTCCGCGGTGCATTAGATTGCCAAGCTCATGATATTAATGAAGAAATGAAATTAGCAGCAGCACATGCCATCGCTTCAGTTATCAATGAAAATGAGCTTAATGAGGACTATATTATTCCTGGGGTATTCAATCCCAAGATTGTAGAGTCAGTAGCAAAGGCTGTCGCAATTGCTGCAAAAAAAACCGGCTTGGCACGTAAACATATTACCGCTATAGATAAAACAACATACGATTTCACAGATGTAAGCACTTTCCAAATTGAAGAAGACGAAAAAGTCTAAGAGGTGAAAAATGTCAAGCCCGGAAAAGTTACGAAAAGAGAGAGAAAAAGAAGCAATCAAGCGAGCAGAAATCGAACGTCAAGAACGCAGAAAATATGAGGACCAACTCCGAGCTCGATCAAAACGAGAAGATGAACAAAGACGCCTCGATAAACAAGTTGTTAATCAGCAAAGAGAAAAGAAAAAAGTTGAATTGGCTGAGATGGAGAAAAAGGGTCTCCAGTATCTAGAAGAGATAGAAAAGAATGTCAAAAACAAAGAGAAATAGCAATCAGTTTTTCTGCGCATCCATCGCATTTTCTTTGCTAGATTTATTACGCTGTCTATGACGGTTTAGAACTTCAGCAAAAAACCCTGCCATAAGCAAAACCGCTCCTGCCAAAAACAGGAAATAGACTTGCTGTCCCACAAATGCAGCCGCTATCAAACCAAATAACGCTGAAAAACCATATAACAAATAAGCTACTGATTTTTGTGATAGTCCTGCTTTTAACAACCTATGGTGTATGTGTTCAGAATCAGGCGTAAAAATAGATTTGCCCTGAGCCGTCCTGCGAATGACAGCCCAAAATGTATCAAGCAGTGGGAAGAATAGTATAAGTATAACTAATAAGAACGTTGGCACGATTAAAGTGGCAGCTGCTGCACCTTTTATTACACCAGTTATAGATACCGCACCCAAAATAAACCCTGTTAAATAAGCTCCCGAATCGCCTAAGAAAATACGAGCCGGATTGAAATTCCAACGCAAAAATCCCAGCAAAGCACCGGCTAACACAGCTGCTGTTAGAGCAGCATATGGACGATCTATACTTTCTGCCATTGCCACTGTCCATATGGTCAATGCAGAAATAGCTGAAACACCAGCAGCTAGTCCATCCATACCATCAATTAAATTAACTGCATTAGACATTCCCACTAACCATATAACCGTTAGTGGCAAACTCCAAATCCCCAGATCAATAGCACTATTTGTATGTATACCTAAACCACAAAAATTAGATAGACCACTCAAAATACCAGTATGTCCGGTAAACAAACCAGGAATATTACACGATAAGGGTATTGTCTTTATGCGCACGCCTAATGAATATGCAGCACAAGCAGCGAGTGCTTGTACGACTAACTTGAGCTTAGCTGGCAAAGATTCCAGGTCGTCTATCAATCCAAGAATAAATATCAGCGTGCCACCAAGAGCAATACCGGCCAAACCGCCTTCGCCAACACGAGCATTTTTGGGAAACCGACCAGTCATTGCCACAAGAATAGCAATAGTCAGCATAACGCTTATATAAATAGCTACTCCACCCAATCGGGGCACAGGCAGTTTGTGGATACGTCTTTCCTCTCCAGGCTGATCTACCAATCCTAATTTTAGTGCTCGAGCTCGAATTTCCGGTGTTAGCCACCAGCTAATAGAAAGAGCAATTAAAAAACCAGGAATTTGGGTTTCATCAAATCGTCCATCACATATAAAAATAGCCCAGACTGCACCAACAACAAGAAGAAGTATCTGAAAAAATCTTATTGCCAATTTAACTCACTCCTAAGGCTGTTCTCGGTTGCAATATTTATCGCACTCCCATGGCCTTAGTACAAAGATCTGGATATAAAGGAAATTGTTTGCATAATTTGGCAACTTTTTGTCTAACTTCCTGCTTTATTGAATCATTTTCCGGATTTTTCAATATCTGAGCAATGACATTAGCGATAATATCCATTTCTTTTGTACCCATACCACGCGTAGTCACTGCTGGCGAACCAAGCCTTATACCACTGCCAATAAAGGGCTTTTCAGGATCATTAGGAATAGTATTCTTATTCACTGTAATATCTACTTCCTGAAGCAAGGAGCTGGCTTTCTTTCCTGTTATACCTATTGACCGCAAATCAATACAAAGTAAATGATTGTCAGTACCTCCAGAAACGATATTTAGCCCATTGGCTTTTAATGTTTCAGCCAAAGCACGGGCATTCGATTGAATGTTGCGCTGATATTCAATAAATGAGGGCTGCATTGCCTCATGAAATGCCACTGCTTTGGCAGCAATTACGTGCATAAGCGGCCCACCTTGAATCCCCGGAAAAACAGCTTTGTCTATGGCAGCAGCAAACTCTTCTTGACACATAATCACACCGCCACGTGGTCCTCTAAGTGTCTTATGAGTAGTAGTAGTGACAAAATGTGCATAGGGAAAGGGATTAGGATGCAAACCTGCTACGATCAAACCAGCAACATGAGCCACATCTGCAAAGAAAAGAGCATTTACACTTTCAGCAATGTCTCTGAATTTTTCAAAATTAATTATGCGCGAATAATTACTGGCCCCAACCACAATCATTTTCGGCTTATGTTGCTTGGCTAAAGCAGCAATTTCTTCGTAATCTATAAGTCCGTTTTCAATATTCACTCCATACGCAATGACATTAAACCACTTGCCAGAAATGTTTAAAGGCATGCCATGGGTCAAATGACCACCATGATCCAAACGCATACCTAATATAGTATCACCCGGATTTAAAGTCGCAAAATAAACAGCAGTATTAGCAGTCGCACCACTGTGAGGCTGCACATTAGCATGCGGAGCATTAAAAAGCTTCTTTATACGATCAATAGCTAACTGCTCTACACCATCTACATATTCGCAACCACCATAATATCTCTTACCTGGTAGCCCTTCAGCATATTTATTGGTAAGCACTGAACCTTGTGCCTCAAGAACAGCCTCACTGACAAAATTTTCGCTGGGGATTAATTCAAGCCCGTCTTGCTCTCTTCTTACTTCCGCTTGAATGAGGTCATATATAGCTTTATCTGTTTGTTCGAGCTTGGTCACTTGTTATCCGCCCTCTAGTTTCCACACTTAATATTCTACCTACTTAGCCTGCTTGCAGCTACTAGGAAGATTGGTACTAAGATAATTATGACAAGGAGGTTACCTTACACCAATGACTGGGCTTAAAATTAGATACTAATCAATCCTAATGATTTCATCTTTTTACCTGCACGATGTTCTATGTATGTTTCCAACAAATGTCTGGCTGCTATAAGAGTCTTTTCTATAATTTCAGACGAACCATTATTAGGATATACAGGCTTTTGCTCCGGAGAATAGCTAGCTAAAATTAGTTTTTTCCAGACAAGAGGGGTAAGGTGCGTAAAGTAGGACGACATTTGTCCTTTAGGTTCAATATTATCTTGATAACCATAAGCTTCCTCTGCTTCTGCCAATCGCATTTTATATTTTTGACCTTTGCCTTGCGGTGTCTTAGTTGAAAAACAAAGATTACAAATAGCTCCCCCTAAATCATGATGAAACACCCCTAAATCATATTCAACCAGTCGTTTACGACAAAGGACACAAGAATCTAGTTCTGGTTTTAAGCCTAGCAAATGCAACAATGACAATTGAAAGGTCAAACAAAGATATACAGGCTCTTTATTCAAATCACATAATTGTCTCAAAGCTGCCATAAGCATTTCATAATAGATCTGAGACTCTTGATTTAAGCCTTGCCCAAGATGCACAGTCAATTCGGCATAATAAAATGCATAGGCCAATCTAGTTAAATCATTACGTATTGCTTTAAAGCTCTCTATGGTCTCTGCTTGAGTAATGATATCGAGAGAACGTCCTTGGGCAAGCAGCAATTTGTTCACAGCCAACAATTCGGCTCGCCCAGCGATTTTTGCACCTGGCTTCCTGGCTCCTTTAGCAACTGCTCTAATCAATCCCCGCTCAGAAGAAAAAAGGGTAATTATTTTGTCCGATTCACCTAGATTGAAACTGCCAACATTAATCGCATTAACTGAATAAGTAGGCATAGCAGTTATTATCTAATAATTGCTTTTGCTTTTTCACTTTCGCCCTTTTGAGCTTGCAAAAGCCCTTGCCAATCAATATGAATAAATCCTAGTTCCGGCTTTCCTACTATTTCGACAGTATGCGCCCCAAAATAGTCCCTCTGCCCTTGCGTAAGATTTTGCGGCAAGTTCGCACTCAGATAACTATCATAATAATTCAAACTAGCAGACAATGCTGGAGTGGGAATTTTTTTGCTGATAGCAAAAGAGATAGCATGTCGCCAGTTGGAATCAGCTTTCTTTTGAAATTCAGAAAACTCTGGATCTAAAAGCAAATTAGCTAATTTGCTATCGCGAGCAAAAGCCTTTCTAATTTGCTCAAGTAATCTGGCCCTTATAATACAACCGCCTTTCCAAATACGTGCTGTTTCAGCTAAGTTTATATTCCAATTGTATGTTTTGGAGCCAGCAGCAATTAAAGCCATACCTTGAGCATAGCTACATATTTTGCTGCAATATAAAGCATCATGCAAAGCAGAAATAACCGCTTGCTTATCCTCGGCTCCAGGTTGAACAGCAACCTTATTAAGCTTATTAGCAGCATAAATACGTTCTTCTTTTAGAGCAGATAATTGTCTACCTGTAAGTGCAGCATCGATAGTCGGTATAGGGATACCAAGCTCAAGGGCAATTTCAGCTGTCCATTTGCCAGTACCTTTTTGTCCGGCTTTATCAACTATAAGATCAACTAAAGGTTTTCCAGTCTCAAGATCGCGAGCCGATAAAACGTTAGCTGTAATTTCAATCAAGTAGGAATCCAAAATACCCTTATTCCATTGCGAAAAAATATCGGCAATTGCTTCAGCTGATAATCCAAGCCCACGTTTGAACACATCGTATACTTCAGCAATTAACTGCATGTCCCCATATTCGATACCATTGTGAACCATCTTCACATAGTGTCCAGCGCCATCTGGTCCCAGATATGTAACACAAGGACCATCTTCTACCTTGGCAGCAATTGCTTCCCAAATAGAACGAATTTCTTCATAAGCACCTTTGTTACCACCTGGCATAAGAGAAGGTCCATGCAGAGCCCCTTCTTCACCACCAGAAACACCAGAACCAATAAAATATATGCCTTCTGCTGCTAATGCTTTTTCTCTACGGCGCGTATCTTGAAAATAAGAATTGCCACCATCTATGATGATATCTCCTTTTTCCAAATAGGGCTTTATACTAGCCACCACTTGATCTACAGGATCCCCTGCCTTCACCAATAAAATAACTTTTCTGGGCTTTTCTAAAGTTGCGATAAAATCCTTGAGGTCGTGACAACCTATAACATCCTTACCCTTAGCTCTGCCGTTAAGAAAAATATCTAACTTTTCCTTCGTACGGTTATAAACAGCAATAGAGTAACCCCGGCTTTCAATATTAAGAGCCAAGTTTTCACCCATTACACCCAATCCGATAAGACCTATTTTGGCAGTTTTACTCATGCTTGCATTCTCGTATATATTTTTGACTTAATTAGCTAGTACTGGTATTGACTATTGTTGAATTATGTTGGTATTGACTCATCTGACTGTACATTAATTACTTTAACCCCTGCTCCCTCTAAGAAGTCTAATATGTCTTGTACATGATTTCCCAAAGGCCATAATGGCACATCCATATCAATATAAGGTGTGTGGAAAATTATACTAGCTGAGTCTTGGTATGGGTAGTATTCAACATACTTTATATCAGTCAATAAAAGCAATTGATCAGTTCGCTTCTTTTGCCAATTATCTATTTTGGAAAAAATGGCTTCGTGACCAGTAATTTCAAGTATATAGTCACAACACGCATCTCTTATTAAATTGTAAGTAAGAAATCCTAAAAAAATGGCAAACCCGAGTCCGGTAAAAAATAAAGACAAAGCAAAATAAAAATTGTGGACATATGCCAAAAGGCCAGCAAATATGGCTGCTCCAACCATCAAATAACCAAAAGCAATCCCCCATAGAACTGGACTCACACGTCGATAACATGTCCGACGATCTGAAACAAGCTTGATTTTTTCCATCATTAATTGCCCAATAATAAAAGAACCAATGTGAAATTAGCACTGTTCCATATTCCATGGGCAATTATTGAAGGCACAATGCTACCTGTTTTTTCGCGCAGATAAGCAAAAATGCTGCCCAAGCAAAATAACTGCAACGCAGCACCGGGATCAAAATGAAGTATGGAAAAAAGGGCGCTGCTTAATAAATTAGATAATAAACTACTATGACGACCGCGCAAATAGCCGTATAAAAAGCCTCTAAATAAGCTCTCCTCGCAAAAAGCGGCCAATACACCTAAAGTAAAATAAAACAATAATATGGCAGCAAAATCATTATCTAGAGCTGCTTTCATCACAATACTAATAATAGGATTACTTGAACCACTGGAACCAAAACAATGAACCGAAATAAGATGAGCAGCCAATACAATGGGCATCGCAGCAAACCAACCCAAAAGACCAATTGTGACAAGGGCAATTGTTCCACAATTACTAACCTTTAACCGTAAGCTCAAACCCTCAGTCAATTTCAAACCAATTGGTTTGAAAGCTAAGAAGTAGATATACAAAAGAGCAGAACCATTACTAAGCAAATAAATTAAGGCAATCGATATTGCTGTTGATAAGGAACTAGCATAGGAAATAAACAAACCCTTTTGTCTAAGCACACTAGATATATATGCAATAAAAATCTGCGTGAAAAACCAAGCCAAAAAAACTAAGGTTACTATTTGCCAATTAAATTTATATACACTTTGCGACACGGCAAGCGAATTGACGTCATTCTGTTCAGCATGCGTAGAGGACTCATTATTATGAATGATGAGCTGATAAATAATTATTACTACACCTACAATGGCAGAAATAGTAGCGATTACGCCGACCATCATTAACTTAAACAAATATTGCCAGTTCTTGTTTTGGATTTCTGAAAACAGCTGCTCATATTTTTTATTTTGATTTTCAACTTTATATAATTTCAACAAAGCGCTATCGGCATACCAACCATCAGATAGAATACTTTTCAAAAGATTATCGGCATGGGTGTTAAGCTCGAGAAATTCAGAACTTCCAGATCGATCCTGGTTTTGACCATATAACGACAAAACTAAATTAGCTAACTTTTGCTCTTGAACGGAAACTTTTTTTTCACTTGCTGCAGCACAAATGGAAGCTAGTCGATCCAAATCCGGTTTGAGATTTTTTTTTGTTTCTGCTTCTAAAATTATTTTCTTACACAGAATTACAACACTATCTGGCTGTTCAGCAACAGCCTCGTCTAACAACTCGGTGGCTTGTTCTATTACAGACTCTTTTGGATTGGATACTGTTTTACTAGATTGAATTATAAGTCCAGACTGTGGCAACAATTCAAAAATTTCCGCCAGACGCATGAAGCTTTCGGCTCTATAACAGTCCGTCAACGCAATTGAGTAAGAAGCTGATTTCGCATGTAAACTAGTAATATCAAAGATTTTTAGAACAAACACTCCAGCTAATAGAAGGAGCACAATCAAAATAGCATTTTTAAGCGACAGCTTTTTACTCACCTGAAAAGAAACTGCCGCCATATTCCCCTAATTCACCAAAACCAGTAAATTCACCATAATCACCGAAGCCTTCCGGTCCTGCAAATTCAGTACCTAAGTCATACATGAAATCAAGCTTAGCTTGATCCTGAATATAGCCTTTATCAGAACTGGGAATGGCGTCAGGATAATAGCCCCAAGGGAAACGAGAAGAGAGTCTACGCTGGGTTAAAAAGCGGGGTAATTTGACATAGCGCAAGCTATAAAAAACAAATAGAACGAAAATCACTTCTGCTAATAATATATTGCCCCACTGCATATTTTCGTTATAGGCTCTCTTGTTTGCTATATTTCATTTTTAAGACAGCCGTACCTCGTTAGCTAATCCTACATACATATAGATTATCTAGTCAAGACAAATATGGGAAAAATACTAATTAAGTGGCAATTTAGCTAGCTTAATCAAGTTAATTTAGTATATCTACTCGGGGTCTGTAAGCAGGGCTACTTTTTGCGAACCGACTGTACTGACAGACATTTTGGGCGACTGGGAACGCTTAAAATTTTCAATATAACGCCGTAAAGCCTCTCTAATTAAGTCTGAGCGACTCCGATGCTCAACTTGAGCAACAAAGTCTACCTGTTCTAATAATCCTCCTGGAAGAGCAACAAGTACTTTCTTTGGCATTTTTGTTCCTTCTATTAAGTAACACAGTACACAAACTAACGATTTTAAGGCACGTCTTGCAACCCTTTAGATGAAGCCAAATAAAGATTGCATATAGTTCAAAAAATATCGCAATATCATTCATCGAATGAACTAGAAAAATCTACACCGCTTAGACAATTTTTTAAAGAGCAAAAACCCAATAAAAGAAAAAATGACAGTAAAACTTAAATAATCGGTTTTTTTACTCATCATTTGATTTAAAAACTTTTGCCAAAATAAATACACAGAACAAAGAAAATATGACCAGCAAAGCCACTATTGCTATTGAACTAATATGGAAAAAATCATATAGTCTGGGCAGACTCAACCATTTTCCTCAACAATATTACTTTGATAAATTGCTGGATAAATTTTGAAAGCGGGCTTGATAACGGGAAGAAGAGCAAGCGCCACATTAACCGGTCCTTTAGATGATATTTTTCCCGAAATAAGTGCTAGCGGTATGTTGACTTTGCCCAACCAGAAATCATGAGCAAGATCTGATTTCATAAACATTTCGACGGCTGGTTTAAAATTCGTTTCGCCAATATATACTTTAAGCTGTTCACCATCACTACAATCAAGAGTTAATCTACTATCCGGCTCGCGGTAAATAAAGCTAATCGTTAACTTCGATCGCAATAGTTGACTGGACATACTTTTATCAGCTTTAATTGCATCCCAAAGAGCAAACATTACACGATTTAAGTCTTCCGCGTTTTTAAACACCGGCATCAATAAGCATCCTCATATATTTTTACAATGTCTTTTTCTGTTGCTTGTCTAGTATTAAAAATCATGGCTGGATCACTACTGGCCAAAGCAACTAGCTGCTGCAGCTTTTCTCCGTCAAGCTCAGGTACAGATAAACTACGCAAGTTTTTTGGTAAACCTAAATCACTAATTAAATTCTCAATCGAATCAATTAATTTTTGGGCTGCCACGCTATCATTTTCTTTGTCCGAAACCTTTAAATAACGAGCCATCTCAGCATAACGTTTCGTGGCAAAGCCTAAATTAAAGCGCATGCCATAGGGTAACAATACAGCATTAGTCATTCCATGATGTGTAGCAAATTGGCCACCTATTGCATGTGATAAAGCATGCACAATGCCAACACCGCAGCTACTAAAAGCCATGCCCGCCATTGTCGAAGCTACCAATGTTTGACTGCGAGCTTCCAAATTTCTACCATCCTTTTTTGCTTCAGGTAAATGTTTAAAAAGTCTGTTTAGAGCATCAAGAGCTAAACAGTCAGTAATAGGTGAACTAGTTCCTTCTACTACAAGAGCTTCAATACAATGGGTTACCGCATCCATACCAGTGGCAGCAGTTAAGCCCGCAGGCAGGCTTACAATTAATTCTGGATCCAAAAATGCTTGATCAGCCGCTAAAAAAGGGCTACCAAATAGCAACTTCTTTCCTTCTATATCGTCCTTTATCATCGCCACTAAAGACACTTCTGCGCCAGTACCGGCAGTTGTAGGTATTGCAACAGAAGGTAGAAGACGACTAGTCAAATTATTCATACCTTGATGATCAAGAGCCTCACCACCTAAAGTAAGGATAATATTAACTACCTTGGCGGTATCAATGACTGACCCTCCACCCAAAGCAATAATGGCATTACATTTTTCATTCTTGGCAAGCCTAACTGCTTCATTGACACCCGTTAAATGAGCATCAGACAAAACGTCGCTAAAAACACATATATGGTTTTGCGCTTGCCATTGAGCAATTAAATAATTTACAAGATCCGTTTTGAGTAATTGTTTATCAGTAATGAGAACAATTCTGCAACCAGGTATCTCTTGAATAGCATCACAAGCTGAGGCAGCAACTCCTTGACCAAAGGTTATTTTAGTTGGGGTATGAAATACAAAGGGATCCACTTTTTTTCCTTTTACTTAAGAACCATTAGGAAAATAAATTAGATAAGTAAATAGAAAAAATCTTACTAGCAAATGAAGGAAATTTCATTCATTACCTACCCACTAATTACAAAATAGCAAATTATTGATGCTTTCAGTCGAAGCATCGCTAGAATTCTGTAAGTGTTTAACTTATAAAGTAAGTTAGGCTACTTAATAAACATGATTCAGTATTAGAATGAGCCGCAAAAGGTTAACCATCGCTTCAAGTTTTATATAGTATTTTAAAAATATGTTGACATCCGACTATTTCTAAGGCAACAATACCATCATCAAAATAGGAATTTAACCTTGTTTTTAATCAAAAATAGAAGTCATCTTGTAATTGCTCGTACATTGTTAATTAGCACGATCATGACAACTTTGACGCCTGTTCTTAATTTACCAGTTAATGCCTCTACCGACAACGATGAGAATAACACTTATACGCCGCCTTCCGGTACATTACTTTTACCCTTAACACCAAAACTAGATATTGCCAAATCACAATCTCAAGCATCTGCCTCTAGCTCAACAGCATCTTCTACAACGAGCGGAACTCAAACTTCTTCAACGACTGGAGTTCAGACCTCCTCAGTCGTAGAAACAGCAGCTGAAAAAGGCGCTGTGAGTGCTCTATCGTCCAATGACGGAACCGAAATAATCAACGAAAATGCGACATTAAAGGGCACCATTCAAATTGTTGCTGATGATACAGAATTCGATCAAGAGAAAAATACTTTTCTTGGTACCGGTAACGCAGTAGCAATAATTGGTGGTCAAAATTCAAAGCTACAGGCAGACAGCATACTCTACGACCAAAATAGTCAAACTATAGATGCACGAGGCAATGTCAGCATTCTTAGAGACGGCCAACTGACAAACGGTAGTGCTTTTAAGTTCAACGTTGATTCAGATGAATATTTAATTACACAGCCCGAGACATCAATTGACAACACCCAAGTAGTTGCTCGCCAAAGCATCGGCACAAAAACAGGCGTAGCCTTCTCTAACGGCACAATGGATATGCCTATGCCCTTTTACTTAGGAAAAAATATAGGTAATGCCCCTCTCTCTACTGCGACTGAATTGTGGGAAATGAAACAGCATCTACAGGCATATTTGCCTGATAAACCTAGCTTTAAATTTAAAGCTAAAAAAATGATATACGAGCGATATAAAGAAGACGGCAATTTAACAGTTATAGGTGGCAGGCTAGATTTTGGCACCTTCTCAGTGCCAGTAGGCAAAATAGTTACTTCAGTAGGAAATAAAAATGGAAAAACGGTTATGGCAATATCGCCTTATATCGGTAATAATCTTTGGTCAGGTGGACTCAACGTTGGTCCTCAATTTAATTATGGTGTAGGCAAGAGTTCCGTTTTCTCCTGGTCCCCGATGGTTCAAATAGGGGGAAGACCGAGTAATGATACAAGTGGCGCCAGTATTGGTTTAGCAGGACGGATACAATTTACCAGCCCTAATTTTCAAGCCCATATTGGTTATGGTTCCGTGAGCAATTTATTAATTGGTGACATAAAAGCTAGAGTCTATCGCACTGTTAAATTTCAGGCCGGTGTTAATCGTTTTTTGCCTGATGGAATGCTGGGTATGGTTCGAGCCAGATTTGCTGCTGAACTAAATGACAATCATCCTTACTATAACGTACCTTATTTGGGCAGCGTTAATTTCCGCACCGCCGGTGGTTGGTATCAAGATAATCCAAATTTGGTATACATCAGTTCAACTTATGCTGCTTTGCATGGAAATCCTAACACCACAGTAATGAACAGCGGGTATAAGATTCAAGAACAGTTCACTCTTAGCACTCATCCTTTATTTAATATTGGAGATGATAAATGGGGAATTAAATCGTTTATTTATGGCGGAGCTACGGCTAGAGCTTATTCAACCGGCAATAGTGGCTTGATTACTCAAGTAAGCCCCATTTTAGATATTCGTGCCAATAGATTGCGTTTGCAAGCAGGCTACACATCATCAAGCGTAAACGGCTCGTCTCCGTTTGTTTTTGACGAGTATATACAAGGTCAAAATTCAGTCTTCGTACAAGGTGACGTAAAATTATCAAAATATCTAGATGTGGGTGGCATGACAGGTTATAACATGACGCAAAAAATATATTATTCACGAAGTTTGTTAGCTGCCATAGGACCGCCCGACCTCAAACTTATTGTAGGAAAAGACTTTATCTTGAATAACTATCGGCTTGGCTTCAATGTGTTATACGGACAACCGGTACAATACGATAAGCTCGTATTCAAAGGTGCTCCGGACCAAGGACAGTTAGGAAGCGGGACGAGTGGAATTTGAGTAGCATCAAAGCAGCCACAGGCAATAGGGACTTAGATAAAATGCTTAAAACAAAAATGCCAGCCATTGGTATTGACCTTGGTGGCACAAAGATTATGGCAACCACTGTCAATAGCGAAGGCATAATAGATGACCCTATTAAGATTCCTACCCCAAAAGGACCAGAAAATATTATCGGTCAATTTCTTGAATTAATCGAACACTTTAAAAAGAACCACATTGTAGCTGGTATAGGCATTGCTACAGCTGGTATTGTGGATGGTAGCACCGGCACCATAATGGGTGCCACAGGCAACGTGCCTGGTTGGACAGGGACACCTGTAAAGCGAATTATCGAGAGTAAAACGTTGCTTCCCACTTATGTTGTCAACGATGCCAATGCCGCTGTTTACGCAGAAGCACATACTCGCAAACTTAGAGACCTAAAATGCGTTGTAGCTTTAACTATTGGTACCGGTATTGGGGGCGGCATTCTAGTTAATGGCGAATTACTTCAAGGGGCAAATTGGGGAGCTGGTCATTGTGGTCATGTCAAAATCTCGATGGACAACAAGCGACTGTGTACATGCGGTTTATTCGATTGTTATGAAGCATATGCTTCCGGCACAGGTCTTGCAACAACAGCAAGAGAAATTCTAAGCAATATTTCTGCTGACCAATCACCATTGGCTAAAGACATCAATAACTTAAAGAATTCGGACATTTTTGAGGCAGCTGATAAAAATGATATAGTGGCAAAACAAATTATTACCCTATGGCACAAACACTTGGTTGCCGGCATGGTGTCTATAGCTCATATATTAAATCCGAATTGCTTTGTTCTCAGCGGCGGTTTAAGTAAGGTTATAGACTATGAAATGTTATTTGAATTATTAGTAGACAGCACTATGCCTGCAATCTCAGAAAACGTAAAAATATATAGATCCGATTTAGGTGACCATGCAGGCATTATAGGTGCAGCCCAGCTTATATTAGATAAACTGGCTAAGCCATCTGCTTAATTTAGCAGCCCTTAAAACTTAGATTCCAAAACGTAACTTACATCAGATGTACCATTGGCTGGTACTTTCACATCAGATTGAAGAGCGTTGCTATCTATTTTGCTAAATGGCGAATCAGAACTGAACACCGCAAGTTCTGGTACATGTTCAATGTCAGTAACAACAATGTCTTTATCTAGATGATTATTAAATGTTACCTTAAAAGTATCTTTGCGATGATGATTGCTTGTTTGTTCAGAGTTGACACGTGTTCTTTCACCAACAATATCAAAAGCTTCACCAAGTTTGATTGTAATTTTCTCCCCTACAGCTGTATGCATGATCCTATCTTCACCAATCAATTGCATGTCATTATCGGCATCTGCCTGATAAACCCTTACTTGCCCAGCTGGCAGTGGCCGCTTATTTTTTTCATCGTTTTGAAATTCAAGCTTAATTTCCACCGGAGCCTTTGGTTTTGGCAGTGTGCGCGTGTAGTATTGCTGATCAAAAATATATTTCTTGACCACCGGTATTGCTTTTCTTTCCACTAAAGTCAATCTTTTTGTCTCATTATTATTTATATCAACTGGTTCTGGAAAAGTATAAAGATGGTAATCAGCAAAAGCTTGCTCTTGCGGCGCACTACCCGTTTCCCTTGGCAAAGCATAATAATTTTTGACGGCAGCAAATTCCATGTCATTTCTATTAGTATGCATACTACCGGCGATTAGTTTTAAATTGACATTTTTAAAAGCCATACCACACTGATTGGTCAATGTCACCCATCCTGTTAGATCAAATTTGTTTTGCTCGCCATTGAGAAGTAAATTATAATCACATTGCCAATTTATACTGTTTGCCTCATACGCCAAAAGAAGATTCTTTGAGCCACTTTCCGATGCTTTCACTACAAAAGACAATTTTGGCTGTGCCACTAAATCTGATGGCATTTCAATTAGCTCGATTTGTCCCTCTGGATTAAGAACATAACGATCGCCAATTTTGACCACTCGCTCGTATTGCGAGGGTGAGGCCAACAAAACTCCTGCTTGCTCCTCCGTTTTACCATCACTAAAAAAGTGTCTCAAAACAATTGATTTGCCTATCGAGCGGCTTAAAATCGCACTCGAGCTGATCAAATCGCTCTGATAACTTTGTTCTTTGACTTCAATGGGTTTAGCAGCATTGACGCTGCTTAAATTAACCGAACGAATATCAATAGTTGCCGCTAAATTATCCCATTCCAGGCGATTGACGCCTTGTTCTAAATCAAATAGACGTTTTTCTTTAATTAGAGCACGATTTTGATTATAGACAGTTATGCTTGGTCCTTCGTCCGCAGCTCTTGCTTTTATTTCGCTTTGACTTGGTGCCAGCACTTTCGCTTCACTAAAAGAAAAAGAAGTATTAAAAAGTAACAGAGCTAAAAAAGCACACCATAACACTTTGCCCATGAAAACATTTCTTCTCATATTTAGCTTTTTAGTTTATTCATCAATTGTTTAGATAAATCTACATCCATCTCATGCCCACCTTTAATGCTTATAAATTGAGCTTGGATAGCCAAAGGATTGACACCTGTTAAAACAAGATCACCAAGCAAATCAAGCAATTTGTGCCTCACCGGCTCGTCCTCAAAATGCAGGGATTTACTGAAACCGGTTTCAGTTAAACTTACTGCTCCTTCTCCTATTCCTAAAAGATCGTGTTCCTTTTGCGAACCAAACGTGCGTGCGCTCGCTATTTCTAAAGGCGATTGTTTAGCTGTCCAAGTGCACCAACGTTTGCCAATACAGGGATGAGACCAATCCATAAGGTAAGTCATCGAAAAATCAGCGGCTGGTAAAGCAATTAATTGTCTATCTCCTTTAGTAATAAATATTGCTTCGGCAAGTTCAATTCTTTTTTCAGGCAAAGTTGGTTTATATCCAGCTTGAGAAAAGAGATCTAGCCAAATAAGCGCACTACCGTCGCCTAGCGGTAATTCAGGACCATCAACTACTACATCAATATCTAATGCATTACAAAAGGCTGCTGCTGCTAAAAAGTGCTCTACTAAACATAGCCGAGTGCTGCCTTGTCCAATAGTGACATTGCGTAAAGTATTAACAACATGACTAGCAAGAGCTGGTATTTTGACGGGCTTCTCTTCTTTTAGATCAGACAAAACAAAGTGAATACCGGTGCCTGGAGCAGTCAAATAAACCATCACTCTAATAGTTTGTTTGGAAGTGGTACCAATACCTTCGTAAGTAAACAGACATTTATTGTTTGGAAAAGTTTGCTCATAATGTTTTTCCACTTGAACAGCTGTCAACTTGCCCCCCTTTATTTCTGCACTTTCTCCAGCCGGGGTATGCTTCCAATGCTCTGTAACTCTTTGATTTGCTTCTGTAAATCAGTAATTTTCTTTTCAGCTGCTCTGACTTGATCATAAAGTACAGGTAACTTATGACTCAAAGCTGTAACTGTCATAAAATCTTTAGCTCCATGGGCCGGACTACCACACTGAACTTCACGATCACCAACATCTTTCATTACACCCGCCTGTCCCTGTATAATCGCATCTTTGCCAATTTTTACATGATCTTTCATGCCAGCTTGTCCAGCAATTACAGCACGATCACCGATATGGCAAGAACCGGCTATACCAACTTGAGAAACTAAAATAACTTCGGTACCGACCTGACAGTTATGAGCAACCATAACTAGATTATCAATTTTGGTGCCTTTACCAATTCTAGTAGCACCAATAGTGGCACGATCGATTGTGCTATTTGAGCCAATTTCAACATCATCTTCAATAATGACAGTACCAATTTGAGGAATCTTTAGAAGGGGATTAGCTTCCTCAGAAAGATCATTAATACCGTTCATTCTAAGTTCCATATTAGACGGACGTTCAGTTACATAACCAAAACCATCTGAACCCAACGACGCGCCCTGTTGCATAATTACTCTATTGCCTATTTGGACATTGTCAGCAATCATACAACCAGGATGAATGAGACAATCTTGCCCTATCAAAACCTCGCCACCAATTACGGTATTAGCCATAATCGCTGTACGGGCTCCAATTTTTGTCTTAGGACCAATTACCACAAGCGGGCCAATTGCTACATCTTCTGCAAGCTGACAAGAAGGATCTACTACTGCAGTTGGATGAATACCCTCGTCCGGTAAATAACGTTTAGCTCCAACAGCTGAAAGCATCTTATAAATTGCATAAGTAGGGCGCACAACGAAAATCGCAGGCCGATCCACTTTTGTCCCCTTTGGAACAATTACAGCTTTTGCTTTGCATTTATCAATTTGCTTTACCAGTTGTTTATCAAAAATAAAAGCCAAATCAGACTCATTCGCAGACATAGGCGAGGTAGCTATGCTATCAAAAACCATGTCAGGTGGCCCTTGGACTTCACCATCAATAAATCTAGCAATTTGAACCAAGCTCATGGGAGCTGGTAATTTCATAATGCTTACACCTGCTTATTTAATAGTGTGGATCAGTCAATTATATGACTATTTAAAGTTGCTTCTATTTAGTTGAAACTTTATTGTTGGTGTTGGCTACAGAAGTGAGCCGCTTAACCACTCCATCAGTTAAGTCAGTGCCACCAAACAAAACAGCCTGTTTCATGAGAACAGCGTCAACCTTTTTAGTTGTTGCTTCCGCTTTAATGGCTGTATCAATTTCACTTTCTAATTGACTTTCTAGAACCTGTGCTCTTGCTTGCACTTTTTTAACTTCATCATCAATTTCGTTTTGTAAGCGCTTTTGTAGGCCTTCCAAATCAGCTGGCGATTTATGAGCCGCTTTAGATTCTTCGTATTGCTTATTACTATCTTCAATTAATTTATGAACTTTGTTTTCCTGCTTCTTGAGTTCTTCAGCTGCTTGTTGAGCTCGCGGATAACTAGTAACAACTTTATCGCGGTCCACTAAGCCAACATTCAGGTGTGCGGCTTGAGCAAATACTTGACCAACGCTTATTGTCATCGCAGCGCTTAGCAATAAGACTAAATTACCTTTTTTCAATTTCTTCTTCTCCAAACTGATCTCGACTCA
>JABDBL010000027.1 GCA_013288645.1 Candidatus Melainabacteria bacterium | reverse complement strand
TCTGGCCAGAGGCGCACATCAGGATTGATTTGTGCTTCTTGTCCAACTGAAGAGTTGGCGCCGATAATGGCTCCCTCAAGTATCTGCGCTGAGTTATGTATTGTAGCTTTGCTACAAACTATACAAGCCTTAAGAGCACTTTGATTGCCGATATAAGTATTTGACCAAATAATTGGTCGTCTTAATAATACCTTTTCCTGAATCAAAACATTATCACCAATAACGGTATGTGGTTCAATCACAGTTTCTCTACCAATGCGACAATTGCGACCAATAATTGTCGGAGCTTGTAGAATAACAGTGGAGTCTATTTGAGTTCCTTCACCTACCCACACACCGGGCTTAATTTGTGGCAAGTCAATGTGTAATTTTATTTTGCCATCTAGTGCATCTAAATGTGCTTGTCTATAAACTGGCAAATTGCCGATATCACACCAATAGCCATTTGCTACATAACCGTAGATAGGCTCATTGCGCAGAAGTAGTAAAGGAAAGAGATCCTGTGCAAAATCCTGCTCACGTCCCATTACTACGTAAAGTAAAACTTCTGGCTCTAAAATATATATGCCTGTATTGACGGTGTCTGAAAATATTTCACTAGCGCTTGGTTTTTCTACAAATCTTTGAATGCGTGAGTCAGCATCGGTAATCACTACGCCATATTCAATTGGATTCTCAACGCGCTTAAGGATGATCGTAGCTTTGCTTTTCTTTTCTTTGTGATAGCGAACTGCTGCCTGCAAATCAATATCGGTAAGACTATCGCCGGAGATAACAACAAATGTTGAATCTAATTTGTCTTGAATGGCTTTAACACAGCCGGCGGTGCCTAGTGGGCTGCCTTCTTCAATAGAGTAGCTTATTTTTGTCCCGAAAGCAGAGCCGTTGCCAAAATAATCACGTATTACTTGGGGCAAATAATGGAGAGTAAAAACGAGATCCTTAAAGCCTTGATCCTTTAATAGATTAACTATGTGCTCAGCCAATGGCTTGTTTACCACTGGTACCATCGGCTTTGGTAACGTGCTTGTCAGTGGTCTAAGCCTTGTTCCTGATCCACCAGCCATAATGACAGCTTTCATTCAGTTACTCCTCATAGCCATGATGTTTTAAATTGACCGGGGATTTAGCATTGGTTGGGGTACAGTCTTATTCGTTTTATAATTAAGCGAGTTTTTAGATTCTTCTATAATTTGGGTATAAATTTCGCCTGTTTGTTTTGCGATTACTTTCCAGTTGTATATTGTTGAGACACGTTCGTATGCTTTACGCACAATATTTTTGGCTAATTCTTGATTCCTGAGAACTTCCAACAATCCCCAAGCTAAACTGCCAGGATCTCCCGCATAGGTAGTTATGCCGGTAACCATGTTCTCGACGAAATCTCGTAAGCCGCCGGTATCAGAAGTAACAACTGGGACTTTAGCAGCCATTGCTTCTAGAGCAACAATGCCGAAGGGTTCGTACAAACTAGGAATACAAACAACATCAGCTATATTGTAAAGTTTTCTCAGCGCTTCGTCATCTACATAACCAAGAAAATTTATGTGGTGGTCTATGCCTAGATTGTAAGCTTGCTGTTTTAATTCATCCATATAATAACCAGTGCCAACGATTATGAATTTTGTGTCTGGGCAGGCATTGATAACTTTAGGTGCGGCATCCAATAATATTTGTACGCCTTTTTCACGCACAAGACGGCCCACATAGAGCACTATACGTTGGCTAGGGGCAGCAAGACTATTTCTTAAATGTTGGCGATCAAAATTGACAGAAAAACTTTCTACATCGGTGCCATTAGGAATGACAATTATTTTATTAACGGGCAGAGCAAAAAGACCTTCCAACTCTGCATGCATATGATGACTATTAACAATAACCCGCCAGGATTCATAAGTAAGCCGCCATTCGATTTGGTGGATGTAACGTTGTAAATCGTTATGGATACCATGCATTCTTCCTGATTCAGTTGCGTGAATAGTGCTGATGAGAGGGATGTTAAAACCTATTTTCATTGTCCATGCAGCATCATTAACCATCCAGTCATGGGCGTGCACAATTGAGAAAGGCGACTGATTGTGTAATTGGATAGCATATTGGAGCAAGCCAATATTAAATCTGCTTACCCAGCTTAGAAAGTCTGGGGTTGTATCGGTTTGATTCTTTACCCGATGCACTTTAACTGGTCCGTCTGATTCATGCTCAAGTGTGCTTGGGTGATCAGCTGTGACAATATGAACATCCCAGCCAGAATTTGCCAGCTCTCGTGATAAAGAACAGACGACACGAGCTAAACCGCCAATAATTCGTGGCGGATATTCCCATGACAACATCAAAACTCTTTTATTTGTGTTCATTTGCCCGTTGGACGTTTTTATATAAACGTTTTTGAGTGTGCTTTAAGGGTAAGACAGAACAATTTTATTCGCTAATAAGCGGTCTATTCATCAAGGTCATTATGGCTTCGCTAGGAGATAGTGAGCCATCTAAAAATGCTTGTACTAGTTTAGCAATTGGCAGCTCAATATTCAGGTTTTGACTCAATTTGCAAACAGCAGCGGTAGTGGTAATTCCCTCAATTACAGCGCCAGTCTCTTTTAAAATACTTTGTAATGACTTGCCTTTGGCTCTCTCTAGTCCTAAGTGGTAATTGCGCGAGAATGGGCTAGAACAAGTGGCTAACAAGTCTCCCATTCCTGCTAATCCCGCTAGCGTAATAGGCTTGGCTCCAAGCAGCAGAGCAAGTCTGGATATTTCTGCTAAGCCGCGAGTTATTAAAGCTGCCTTGGCATTGGCGCCCAAATTTAATCCGTCAGCGCAGCCGGCGGCTATGGCAATAACGTTCTTGAGTGTGCCACCCAATTCAACGCCAATGACATCTGCATTTGTGTAGAGTCTAAACTTTGGCACAGATAAATATTTTTGCACAGCCAAGGCAGCCGAGGCGTTTTTGCTAGCAATAACAGCAGCGGTCGGTAAGCCTTGCAAAATTTCCTTAGCTAAATTGGGTCCCGATAGTACACAAAGTTCAAAGCCAGGCAATTCTTGTTCTATAACTTCAGACATTCTTTTGAGCGAATCCAGTTCAAGTCCTTTGACGGCACTGACCAAAATAGCTTGGCTATTTTCTTCTTTTAGATTAAGGGCAACCCTTTTTGTCAAATCGCGCATTGACTGAGAAGTGCAGCAAAAAACTATTATGTTAGCTTGGCTGACAGCAAATGTAAGGTTGTCGGTGAATGTGACTTTGTTTTGAATAAAATCTACTTTTACAGGTTTATCTAATTTGTGATGCTTGTTTAGTTTGTCTAGTTTTTCTTTGTTGCCGGTGTAAAGCACAACCTGATTTTCGGACTGGGCAAATAACCAAGCAAGAGTAAGCCCCCAACTTCCCGCTCCCACTATAGTAATGATTTGTTCGCTATTTTGTTTTTCTGACAACTTAATTAGTTTTATTCCTTTCTATACTAATTGCTCTGTTTCAGTCTATCTAAGAATTTGTTGATTTGGTCTTTACTTACCGTTCTGCCGCCAGGTAAATTCACTTGATTTGGCAATTTATTTATGGACTCAGGTGATATTTGTTTTGAAGCATCAATTAGTTGAGGATTGATTTTAGTATGTGGATTATCGCTAGTTAAATCATTTGCCAATTCGTCAATAAGAGCTTTGTTTTCTTTGCTCACTAAAACTTCTACTTCACTTCTTGCGATTTTGTAGCCAGGGGGAGAGGAAAAATAAGAATTAGGGATGACAGCTGTCTGTTGATGATAGGTACTAAGTAATGTTTCTGTATTTCCTCTTTGATTGCGATAGCTTAATTCTAATGGTATCGAATCTGATGAGGGTAAACCACAGGCGCTACTTATTAATTGGGCTAAGCTTGCTGGTATATTTATCTCATCGGCTAACCAATAAGTTGCTGAAAGCCATTTTGCGGAGTGTGCATTAGTGGAGCTTGCGCTATTAACCATTTTGTATTGACTAGCTTTTAATCCGGCAATAGTCCCAGTCGACACTTTGGACCAAATTATATTGCCTGGTATTAAGCCATTTTTGGCAATTTTTGTTTTCCAATTAGAAGAGGAAAGCGGGTAATATAATTTTGTTTTTTCATTAAAGAAAGTTATGTTCCAGTTTGGGGTTTGGCTAACCCAACCTATACCCTGTTTGGGGTTAATGCATTTGACTCCGTGTGTACTGATATATATGTATTGATCGCCAAATATTTTACTGCGTTGAGTTAAAATCCAACCGTTTTCTTTAGCATAAGCTGGATGTAAACCGATGATAAAGCAGATGGTTAGAAATATACAGTTAATCAATGTTCTCATATGTCTAAACTCTAGTTTTTGGATCCATAGTATCAGCAAGTGTATCACCAAGAAGATTGAAACTGAGAACTACCATAAAAATGAATAGACTAGGCCAAAGTATCAAGTGTGGTTCTGTACGCAAAGCCCGCCATCCCTCGCTAGCCAATGTGCCCCAACTACATGCAGGAGGAGACAAACCAAGCCCGATAAAACTAAGTGTGGATTCAGCTAAAATTGCCGAAGGTATTATAAAAGTGAGAGAGACGATAACCGGGGATAGAGCGTTTGGTAATAAATGTCTGGTAATAATTGTCCAAGAACTAGCGCCGCAAGCCCGGGCTGCCTCGATGAATTCTTCGTTCTTTAGGGTTAGGAACTGTGCTCTTACCAACCTTGCTGTGCCCATCCAGCTGACTAGTCCTAGCGCTAACAATATGCCCAAAGTACCTCGACCTATAATTATGCCTACTAGAATCATTATTAGTAAATCTGGTAAAGCATAAAATAAATCAATTCCGCGCATCATAAAGGTGTCTATCCGATCACCGGCAAAACCTGCTATAGCACCGTAGGTAATGCCAACTATGGAAGCTATTAAAGCTGTGAGAAAACCGATACTGATAGAAAGCTGTGAGCCATAAATTATTCTGGTCAGTAAATCTCTACCCAATTCATCGGTACCAAAGAGATGTTGGGCCGATGGTGCTTCTAAAATATGCTCACTAGTTTGGTCGAATGCGTAAGGTGTGAAAGGAAAGCCGAAGGAGGATAAAATAGCAATTAAGCACAAAATGAAAATGATGCAGCCTGCAATTTTTGCTAAATATGTTCTATTTTTCATCATCTGTTAGTCTGAAATAGTTATTCTGGGATCAAGAATATGATAGAGGATATCTACAATAGTATTAGCGATTATAAGCAGAAGAGCAAAAATAAGAGTTGTGCCGATTACTAAGTCATAATCTCGATTACTGACAGCAGTAATGAAAAAACGACCCATGCCTGGAATAGCATAAATAGTCTCTACTACAAATGAGCCAGTGATTAAAATAGCGCTCAAAGGTCCTAGTACGGTGATTATTGGAATAAGTGCGTTGCGCAAAGCATGATTGATAACTGTTTGTAAGTACGGTTCTCCTTTTATCTGAGCTGTTCTTACCCAGTCTTTACTGAGCGCGTCTATAACGCTTGAGCGGGTAAGGCGGGCTAGATAAGCAGTTGGACCGCTAGCTAAAGTGAAAGCAGGTAATATTACGTGCCAAGCCGATTCCCATAAGGCTACTGGTAATAGTTTTAGCCAGATGCCAAAAACAAAAATGAGCAATGCGCCGATGACAAAACTGGGGAGCGAAACTCCCAGTGTAGAGCAAATTATACACATGGCGTCGATAGCTGTACCCTTTTTGGTGGCAGCTACTATCCCTAGTGGCACACCGATAATTATTGCCAGAAATAAAGCGGCAATCCCCAGAGTGAGAGAAACAGGGAGAGCAGAAGCAAGAATATCGTTTACTGAACGATCGAGATACTTATAAGAAATTCCTAGATCACCTTTAACTACTCTTTGCAAATAAATATAATATTGTTCAGGCAGAGTCCTATCCATATGATATTTAGCTTTCAAATTGGCAATGATTTCTGGTGGTAGATTTTTCTCAGCGTCAAAAGGTCCGCCAGGTAAAACTCGCAGCAGGAAGAAAGTTAAAGTGGCAATTAACCACAAAAGAGGCAGCATGATCAATATTCTTTTGATGATTAATTTTGACATCCTAATCTCCAATACCAACGCTTGAGAAAAACTGTAAATCTAAGGCATTGGGAATGATGCCATGAACCCAAGGTTTGATAAGCATATTTTGCGCCGCCGTATTAACAGGAATTATAGGCACATCTTGCTTGCATAATAAGTAATCAGCTTGTTTATATAATGTGGCTCTTTTTACTGGGTTTGCTTCGCAACCAGCAAGGCTTACCAATTGATCATAAGTTTTATTTGACCAATGAGTATTGTTGTTACCATTATGACTAGTAAATAAATTCATGAAAGTATCAGGATCAGGATAATCCGCGCCCCAAGCGTATCTATATATGGGTGGGGTATTATTGCGCAAAGTCTGCAAATAAACTTGCCATTCTTGATTAAGTAAGTCAACGTGAATATTTAAGTTACGCTTCAATTCGTCTTGCATCACTTCTACTAATAATCTTGTATCCTCGCGATGCGGATATAATAAAAAAGTTTGGGGAAAATTTTTGCCTTCAGGATAGCCAGCTTGGGCTAATAGATTTCTGGCTAATTTAGGATTATATGATTGTTCAGTAGAAAAATCTGAATGTCCTAGAAGGGGCGGAGGAATTAAATTAGCTATTGGTTTTTCTCCGTGGCGAAGAATACGACAAACACGCTCACGGTCGATTGCTAAAGACAAGGCCCGCCTTACTTTTACATTATCAAATGGCTTTTTTTCAATATTGAAACCCAAATAACTTACTCTTAAAAGAGCAATATCTCTATACTCGTTGCAGCCAGATTTTCGATATCGATCTATTTCAGAAGTAGGGAGGCTGCGATTATCGATAAAATCTAATTGATTATTTTCATATAGAGCAAAAGCGGTAGATTGCTCGGGAATCATAAACATTTTGATAGTCTTTAAAGAGGGCTTTGCTGCATAGTAGGAGGGATTGGCAGTAAGTTCAATTTTATATTCATGCTGCCATTTTGTGAGAATGAAAGGCCCATTGCATACTAAATGACCTGGATCAGTCCAATTGTTGCTGTAGCGTTCAATAATATCTTGACGTTGAGGATAGGTAGGACAAAATGCAGTCAAATAGAGGAAGTAAGCTATGGGACGACTCAAGCGAACTTCAAAAGTACTTTCGTTGATTGCTCTTATGCCTAATTCGTTTGCATCTTTCAGTTTGCCCTGGTTGTAGGCAAAAGCATTTTCTATATCATAGAGAAAAAATGCATAAGGTGCTGCGGTTTTTGGATCAAGCAAACGTCGCCAAGCGTATTGAAAATCATAAGCTGTTAAGGGTTTGCCATCTGACCAGCGAATATTTGGACGCAAATGAAATATGTAATGCTTGCCATGATCTAGAATCTGCCAACTTTCAGCACAAGCTGGGCGGCAAGATAAATCATTCGCGTAGCTTGTCAGCCCAATCATTATATTAGAAACAACGTCAAATGAAGCTGCATCTGTAGCTTTGGCCCAATCTAGGCTTGGTGGTTCGCAGCCGAGATTTATGCGCAAAGTATTGGCTTCAAATCTAGGGGTTTGTTTGTTTGCCAAATTAGTCATGACAAGGACAAGCCCGATAAGCAGAAAGGGGGTAGATTTGCAAAAGTTCTTTAACATTCCTTGATAACTATTAATAAATTACAAATTTGAATGAGATTATTTATTACTTGTAATTCTAGCCGGCTTGACAGCGTTTGCGCTATCTGGATATACTCCTTACTGAACACCTCGCGAGGGGTGTTTTTGTTTTGCATGATGATTGCATATTATTATGTGATTACTCATGAATGTAATTAGTGGGAGTATGTCCTGTGGCTAAGAAAGACGATCGAATTATTATTACGCTTGCTTGTAATAACTGTAAGCGTCGTAATTACACAACAATGAAGAATAAGAAAAACGATCCAGAAAGATTGAGTATTAACAAATATTGTAGTTATTGCCGTCAGCATCAAGAGCATAAGGAAACTAAAAAGTAAGGTGTTAGTGGTAACCGTGAACTGTTAAGAGCGCCTTTAGTTTAACGGTAGAACAGCGGTCTCCAAAACCGTTAGTGAGGGTTCGATTCCTTCAGGGCGCGAATTATGGATAGTCACCAAGTGCCAATTGGCAGTGGACTTAATGGCAGTAAAGAAAAAGGAAAAACCAACTCAAAGTAAGCAATCAGAAAATTCTGGTGGCCGAAAAATAGGTAATGCTGCGCTTCCTATGCGGTCATTAAAGTCTAAACAAGGTGGAGATGCTGACAAAGCAAAAACTTATAAAACTAAGACAAATAATCCACAAAAAATGAAAAGTGGTGAAGAACAAAAGGAAGCCAAGCAGAAGTTAGGAAATTTACCAATAATGCAGTCGTTGCTAGAAGCTGGACAATTTCTTGGTGAAGTACGGGCAGAAGCTCGCAAAATAAGCTGGCCTGAACGCTCTCAAGTTATAAAAGAGACTGGGAATGTTTTATTTCTGGTAGCACTGATAACCATGTTTGTCTGGTTATTTGACTTAGCTGTAGCAAAATTTGTATTTGCTCCTCTGGAACATTTGGGACATCTTTATGGAATCGGTGGTAGCGGATAAGTCCTGAATTTAACTTGAAGAAGAATTGAACTGATTGGATCAAACGGCAGGGAAGCATGGGGTGATAACCCCAGCAGAAACGGAATAAAAGTGTTGAGGCGAGCAAAGTTGCCGAAGCAGCTGGTGTAAAGGGGAAACTGGAAATGCCTTTTATAAAGACGGATGGACTAAGACGCTGGTATGCAGTGCAGACTGCTTCTGGACATGAAAATAAAGTTAAGGAGCATATCGAAAAGCGCATACTGACTATGCATGCCCAAGACAGAGTTTTTGGTGTCATAGTTCCTGAGAAAATTGTTACCAGGGTAAAAGATGGTAAGCGCGTTGAGAAAAAAGAAAGAGAGTATCCAGGCTATGTGTTTGTGGAAATGATTCTTGACGATGATTCTTGGCGGGTAGTTAGAGAAGCGCCTGGGGTGACCAAATATGTAGGTTCTGGCAAAAGACCGACACCAGTCCACGATACTGAAATTCGAAAAATCTTACGTCGTCAGATAGCCGTGTCTGGATTGAAGGGCAAGAAAGCCGCTGTAATCGATGTAAAGCTTGGGGATTTTGTCCGTATTACCGGTGGTCCATTTGCTGACTTTACTGGTGAAGTTACGGAAATTAATATGGAACGTGAGCGTATTAAGGCTTCAGTAGTTATATTCGGGCGAGCAACGCCAGTTGAGCTTGAATTTAATCAGGTTATAAAAGTGTAAATATCAAGGGTGATTGGCTAATCTGTCCTAAAATAGCTCTTCTGAGCGCTGAAGACAGCATTTTATAAAGGATTTTTAATTGTGGCTAAAAAAGTTGTTGGGAAAATCAAATTACAAATTCCAGCTGGAAAAGCTGTACCATCTCCACCTGTGGGACCAGCTTTGGGTCAACATGGCGTCAATATTATGCAATTTTGTAAAGAATACAATGCAAAGACCCAAGACAAAGCCGGAACTATCGTTCCTGTTGAAATAACAGTATATGAAGACCGCTCTTTTGAATTTGTTTTAAAAACACCACCAGCTGCTGAATTATTAAAGAAAGCAGCAGGAATTGAAAAGGGTTCGGCTACGCCGAATAAGAGCAAGGTCGGCTCTATTTCTAAGGCAAAAATTACTGAAATTGCCAAGACAAAATTGCCCGATTTAAATGCAACTACTTTAGCAGCAGCAGAAAAGATGATTGCTGGTACTGCGAAAAATATGGGAATCACCATTGCTGATTAGGAATATACATTAGAGGCGATCATGGCAAGAGTTAGTAAAAAACGAAAAAAATTAGATGCTTTGAGAAGTGAATTAACCGCTCCAATCACTGCGGAAGAAGCAATAAAAATTCTCAAAAAAGAAAACAGTGTGAAATTTGATCAGACTGTCGAAGTTCATTTTCACCTTGGCGTTGACTCTAAAATAAATGATCAGCAGATTCGTTCTACTGTTAATTTGCCTGGTGGTACTGGCAAAGAAGTAAGAGTTGCCGTAGTAGCAAAGGGTGAAAAGGTCAAAGAGGCTAAGGATGCCGGGGCTGACTTTGCTGGTAGCGAAGAATTGATCACAAAAATAAGCGAAGGTTTTCTTGGCTTTGATAAGTTAGTGGCAACACCGGACATAATGGCTGCTCTCTCCAAATTAGGTAAAATACTCGGTCCTAAAGGATTGATGCCAAATCCAAAAGATGGCACTGTCACTGCCGATGTGGGCAAAATTGTCAAAGAACTGAAAGCTGGAAAAGTTTCATTCCGTTCTGAAAAAGAAGGCGGCGTTGTACAAATGGCTATTGGTAAATTGTCTTTTGAAGACAGCAGACTTTTGAAGAATCTGGCTGCTGCTGTAGAACAAGTACAGAAGATAAAACCATCTAGTGTAAAAGGCATCTATATCAAGTCAATTTCTCTAAGTTCAACCATGGGTCCTGGTGTGCGTCTAGATTTGACTAAATTGTTAGATCTTCACAAGTATTTAGCAGCCTAATTTGTACTAATGGTCACGTACGAAGCAATAATGATACGAGTAATTATGCCTTTGTGCTGAGGCTTTTGCGCCACATGTTACTAGCACGACATCCCCATAATTATTACTCGTAATAGTTAAACAATTACCAAATGGTTTAAGCAATTTTGTGTTGCTAAAAGTAATTTCTTTCCTGTCTGTTAACAACCAATTAGTCGTTCTTGGCGCATTGGCAAAACGACAATTATCATGAATGTGCACTATGGCTTTATGGTTTTCTGTTAATTCAAGCCAGTAAAGCAAAGTTGGAATTTTTGTTTCTCCGCGTAATAACCATTTTCCAATGAGCTGCCTTTCTAAGGCTGATAATTGTCGTTTATCGGTGTTGTTTGCAATAATGGCGTTTGCTGAAGTAAAAAATATGCTTATTAAAGCGAGCGCTGCAGCATATATAAATACCATTCGGTTGCTGGTTGCGGCACATTGAGTCAATTTTTTTATGTTTGCTTTTGACAAGAACTGCCACCCGAAAAGAAACATGGAAGAATAGTATAGGCGTGAAGGCCTTACTTGTCATGAGGATTTAATCTAATAGTGGTTAAATTTAGGGATTACTATGAAATTCTTGGCGTCCCACGCAGCGCTAGTGAGCAGGAAATCAAAACTGCCTATAGAAAATTGGCAAGAAAATTTCATCCTGATGCGAATAAGGGCGACAAAAGTGCTGAAGGAAAATTTAAAGAAATAGCCGAAGCTTATGAAGTGCTCAAAGATGCTGAAAAAAGAAAGCGCTACGATATGTTGGGCGCGAATTATAAATCAGGTTCAGAGTTTAGACCGCCGCCGGATTTTGGTGGTTTCAATTTTGACTTTGGCAGTATGGCGGGTGGCGGCTCGGGATCTAGTTTTTCTGATTTCTTCGATATGCTCTTTGGACAATCAATGGCCGGACAAGGAATGCCTGGGGGGTTTTCTGGCGCAAGAGGTAGAGCGGGTACTTTTGCAGGAGCTAGAGGAGCAGACAGAACAAGTCGAGTACCGGCTCATCATGAGGCGGAAATTGAGCTTTCACTCGAAGAAATGGCCAAAGGTTCTAGGCGGACTTTGCAAATAAGTACACCAAACGGTGACTCAAAAACTGTGGATGTAAAAATTCCTGCTGGGGTACATCCTGGCTCAAAGGTGCGCGTTGCAGGTAAAAATGCTGGTTCTGATGGTGCAGATATTTATTTAATAGTAAAAGCCAAGCCACATGCTAATTTTACCCTTGATGGGAATAATTTATTGAGTGAATTGAGCATAACGCCTTCTCAGGCAGTGCTTGGTACCGATACAACAGTAAATACGTTGGAGGGAGAAAAAACAGTAAAAGTGCCAGCTGGTTCTCAAGCTGGGAGAACTTTGCGTTTGCGCGGACTTGGTTTACCGGGAATCAAGGGTGCGCTAGCTGGCGATCAATTAGTGAAGTTGAAAATTATTGTTCCTACTAAACCAACACCTGAGCAAATTAAATTATACGAAGAGCTTGCCAAAATAGAGAAGAAGTCATAATGTATGCCGCAATAGTGATTCCAGCTCGTTATGATTCAAAAAGATTTCCAGGCAAACCGCTAGCTAATATATTAGGTAAAAGTCTGCTTGAGCGTACATGGCGTATTGCTTGTGATGTTGAAAATGTCGATTCGGTAATTATTGCCACTGATGATGAACGTATTGTTGAGCACGCCATCACATTTGGTGCAAAGGTGCAAATGACTGATAGTAATTGGAGTAATGGTAGTGAACGAATTTTGCAAGCCTTACAATTACAAAAATTATCGCCAGATATTGTTATTAATTTACAGGGGGATGCTGTGTTGACACCGCCCTTTGTAATTTCCGCTTTGCTAAAAGCATTTTCGATGGACGAAAATAAAAAATATGCTGTAGCTACGCCATGTGTACAATTGACTAAGTCTCAATACATACAAATGCAAAAAAATAAGAATGAAGGAATAACTAGCGGTACCTTCGTTACTTTTGATCAACAAAATAAAGCTTTATATTTTTCTAGATCAATAATTCCGTCATTGCGTGATGATAAAACAAACAATAGTGGCTTGGTGCCAATTTATCGGCACATTGGTTTGTATGCGTATCGTTTACAGGCTTTAAAAGACTATGTGCGCCTAGCCCCTACTGCACTTGAATTAGCGGAAGGGTTGGAACAGTTGCGAATACTTGAAAACGGTATACCGATTAAAGTTGTGTCGGTTGATTATAACGGACGTACACATTGGTCTGTTGATCATCCTGAAGATATTGCTATCGTTGAAAGCATAATCAAGAAAGAAGGAGAGCTGGTTAAAATAACCGCTTAGGATTAGTGCAATATTTGTTGTTAGCTAGGCATGGTAATACTTTTGCTCCTGGACAGAAAGCTGTATGGGTGGGAGCGCGCAATGATTTACCTCTTGTGGATAGCGGCGTGGCTCAAGCAGAGTCTTTGGCACAAGCTTTAGAGAAAGCCTCAATAAAACCGGAGGCAACCTATGCCGCCCGGCTCAAGCGCACAGTAAGTTATGCGCAAATTATTCATGATCAATTGCAGTTGTCTAAGGCGGTGATTCTAGATCATCGTCTTGATGAGATTGATTATGGTAGTTGGAGTGGCTTAAGCAATGACGAAATTAAAGCAAAATTTGGCGATATTGAACTCAATGAATGGATGCAGTATGGAAAATGGCCGGCCTCCTTTGCTGGCTTAGAATCAGTTATTGAAGAACAAGTAGAATCTTTTGTGCAAGAAGTAATCGAGGAGCAAGCAGATAAGAGATTGACTTTAGCAGTGTCAAGCAATGGCCGACTAAAATACTTTCTTAAGTTGATGCAGGATATTTATAGCGATTATATTGAACACGCTAAATGGAAAGTAGCTACTGGAAATATATGTTTGCTAAGTTATAGCAAAGGCTTATGGGACTTAATTTGTTGGAATGAGAATCCACATTCGACAACAGCTTTTGGCATTATGCAGAGATGACCAGGCAAATTGTTGTTTTAGATGCTTACACAATAAATCCCGGTGACTATTTGTCCGGTTGCTTGATACTGCAATTCATAATTTGCGGGCCTATTTATCCGGGCATCCGGTCCACGTAGTTAACGGCTAGAATTTTGGTTGATAACAATTAGCAGCTTTTTGGAAAGCGATTTTAGCCTTATCAGTTTGCTCGAGAATTACATAGGCTGCAGCTTGCAATATATGCAAGTCAAAATTCTTTGGATTAGCAGCTACTATAGGTTCCAGAGCGGCTTGCGCGTCCTGAGCACGACTAAGTAGAAGCAACAAAGCTGCATGCTTCATCTCTAAACTCAGCTGCTTAAGAATATTAGTCGAGTTCTTATTTGCGGACAGATTCGCTTTTACCATAGCCAAAACTGTATCGTAAGAACCGGGATTCTTTGTTACCCAGTCTTGGCAGTATGAAGCATAGAAAGAATCTTTTGGTTCGACCTTAACTGCTTTTTGAAAAATGGCAAAGCCATCTTCTGTGCGTCCCAATTTGGCCAGCATTAAAGATACTTGTTCTAACTGCTTTGAATTTAGATCTTTGCTATTCGAAAGTCCAATTAGTTCGGTTGTGGCTACGGGAATTTTGTTCTGTAAAAAATGTACCTTACCAAGGGCAATTTGGGGATCGGCCCATTGGGAATATTTTTGAACCAATTGTATTAATTTGGGTTCGGCTTCAGTGATACGATCGTCGCTTACTAATCTGTGACAATAGCGTAAAGTCAAATATTGGTTATCTGGAGCCATAATCACAGCTCTTTCTAATAAGCCGAAAGCTAATTCTTTATCGTCCCCGAATTGGCTTAATATGTCGCCGGCTTCCACAATGGTTGGAAGGTAATCAGGAGGATTATAGGTCAGATCTTTCATTGCTTGATTTATTGCTTGTTTATAATCACCGGATGAGGCAAGAATAGCGGCTTCGGAACTATCAGCAGCATCAATGACAGCTTGCGAGTTGATATCGATTTTTGGCCGATTTTTAAAGGAAAAAGAATTTTCTTTGAATTGGTTTAATTGGTCTTTGGGTACAACCAGGGTTGCCAATTGTCCGCCGCGGTAAAAAGAAAAAATCAGAGCCACAGTGCCTAGAATAGCCAATCCGGTTGCTGGGGATAATAGCTGCTGAATCAAAATACTTCCTGTACCTGAGTTTTGGCTGGCAGTGGCAGGTTTTTCAGTGGTGGATTTTTCTTTTTTTCCGAAGATTTTCATTTGTTTCTATCTTAAGCTGTTTTGTCTTCTTTTATATCATCAATTTACCTTTGTATTTTCAATGGACTCGTTCCAGTTTTTTTAAGCCTGTGCCAGGCATAAACAAAAGTCTCTATTAAAGCTTTTTCGGACACGTAATGTTTATTTTGTTCTTTGGCTATTTGTCCGATTAAAAATAATTCTTTAGCATAGCGCGCACTATTTTGGCTAAAAATATCGTTGATGCTAAGTAAGTCTTTTGTTGTAAAGTAGTCAAGTATACTTTCGAGATCCATATCATCTTTTAATAAAGACTGAATAGTCTCAACCAAGCTAATTGCATCGCCCAAATTACTGTTTTCACTAGTAAATTTATCAAAGGATGATGCACTATTTTGCATTTGTTCGTTGTTTGGCTGTGATAGCAAAAATTGTTTGAAATTATTTGGCGATGCTAAAGAGAAGTATCGATTGTATTGTTTGCTAGCCATAATTATTGTTTGGCAACGGCTAGCTATGGTTGGCAAAACATCGGTTGCCACCTGAGTAAAGAAAATCATAAGCACTTCAGAGCGGGGTTCTTCGATTGTTTTGAGTAATGTATTAGCAGCTGACCTATGTAAGATTTCTTGATTAGCCTCTTCAATGACCATTATCCGAAAATAGGGTGATGTTTTACCGACCTCTTCGACAAAAGCTCTTGCCTCTTCTACAGCGATTTTGCCGCTTTTATTGTTGCTTCCTGTTAATTTCATCAATGCCTGCGGATGCCTATCGGCTTCAATCCAACGGCAATTTGTGCACCATTTATCGAGAACTAGCTCATTTTGCTGAATAAAGCAGGACTGCTTTTCTCCATATTTAATTTTGTCACAATTAAGATAGGCGGTTAATTCAAAGATCAATCGCCATTTATCTTCTTTTGCATGTCCCACTAACATGTAAGCTTTAGCCAACTTGTTTTTGGTGATACCTTTTTGGAAGATTCTTGTGGCCAAAGGCTGATCAAGACTTAGTAGTTCGGAAAATATTTGACTCATCAAATCACTTTTTATGTTTGTCCTACCGATTTACTTATTATGCTATGCCGCTTTTATATACGCATGAATATGCCCGCGGATTAAGCTTAATCGTTTCTTTTTTGACATAGGCAATGTCGTGAAATAGACTTGGTCGGTTGCAAGGGCAAGTTCTGCCCTATTTAGTTTAACGTGGAATAGCGAATTGGTAAAACATGTTCCATGTTTGAGGAGTATGAAGTTTGGCGAATGTAATTGTTGTAGGCTCACAGTTTGGCGATGAAGGCAAGGCCAAAATAACAGATTTATTGGCTAAAAATGCTGATGTGGTGGTTCGTTATCAAGGCGGCTGTAATGCTGGGCACACTGTGACTCTAGGTGATAAAACATACAAATTTCACCTCATACCATCTGGTATTCTTTATCCCGGTACGATTTGTGTCTTAAGCCCGGGTATGGTCATTGATCCTAAGGCATTAATTACTGAGATCGAACACATCCTTAGCCAGGGATTAGACGATTCGGGGCTTAGAGTATCCGCACACGCGCATGTAACTATGCCCTATCATTTAATGCTAGATGAGGCTGAAGAGGAAAGTCGCGGGGAAGCAAAAATTGGCACAACAAAACGTGGCATTGGTCCAACCTATGCTGATAAGTGCGCTCGCAGTGGTATTAGGCTTGAAGATCTATTAGACGCAAAAGTTTTGCAGGCAAAACTTGACTGGTTGTTACCACGCAAAAATATAATTTTAGAACGCCTCTATAATTTACCGCCCTTGAATGCACAAGCAATTTTAGAGGAATATGCAGCGTATGGCCGAGCACTATCCAAATATGTTGTCGATACCGCAGCTATTATATTTAAGGCAGTACAAGAAAAGAAAAATATCTTATTTGAGGGCGCGCAAGGAACTTTGCTTGATCTTGATCATGGAACCTACCCTTATGTAACGAGCTCGAGTCCATCTGCCGGTGGAGCCTGTGTAGGTGCAGGTGTAGGGCCAACAATGATTGATAGAGTAATAGGTGTAGCCAAAGCTTATTCAACTCGCGTGGGGGAAGGACCATTTCCTACCGAACAAACAGGAGAAATTGGCGAACAGCTCAGACAAACAGGCACAGCCTGGGCTGAAGTTGGTACTACGACGGGTCGCCCTCGTCGTTGCGGTTGGTTCGATTGTGTGCTTGGACGGTATGCTGTGAGGGTAAATGGTTTAGATTGTTTAGCAATCACCAAATTAGATGTATTAGATCAATTTGATCAGATTAAGGTTTGCGTAGCTTATAAAGATCCTGTTACTGGACAGATTTATAACGAATTACCTAGTATCGGAAGCGCTTTTCAACACTTGGAACCAATATATGAAGATTTGCCGGGCTGGCGGCAATCAACTCGTAAATGCCGTCAGGCAAAAGAATTGCCGAATTTAGCTAATTCATATCTTGAGTTTCTCTCTCGGGAATTAGATGTGCCAATTGCTGTAGTGAGTGTTGGTCCAGAAAGGGGCGATACAATTGTGATCGAAGATCCCATTCATGGACCAAAGCGTGTGTTAGTGACTGGTCCTGCTAAAGTTAGCCAATAAGTAATGTATATGCAAAAATTTGAATTTCCGCGAGCTTTCTTTGTCACTGCTACAGATACTGAAATGGGCAAAACTGTTATTTCAGCAATGCTTATGATTGGACTGCAAGGACATTATTGGAAGCCTATACGAACAGGGGCAAGACCCTATGTTGATTATACGGACAATGAATGGGTGCAAATGAAAACGGGTCTACCTGATGAGCGTTTTTTCCCTGAAACTTATTTACTCAAGCATCATGTATCGCCGCATTTAGCCGCGCGTTTGGAAGGAGTAGAAATCGATGTTGAAAAAATAAAAATGCCTAATGATAAAAAATGGAAGCATTTAATAGTAGAAGGTGCAGGGGGGTTATTAGTTCCTATAAACGATTCGCTATTTATAATCGATGTAATTAAACATCTCAATCTGCCAGCGCTTATTGTGGCTCGTAGCACTTTGGGAACTATAAATCATACTTTGCTAACAGTAGAAAAATTGAAAGAGAAAAAGATACCTATTGTTGGAGTAATAATGAATGGCCCAAAAAATTCTGAGAACAAGCAAGCGATCGAAAAATATGGCCAAATCAAAGTTCTAGCTGAAATAGAACAAATTAATCCGATAAATGCCAGAAGCTTGCAAGAAGCTTTCGATGATCAATTTTGTGTTGTTAAGCCGGTGGAAGTTTATTAATGACTTTTCTTGCGGCGGCGAGGTTTCTCTTCAGAGCCGTTGCTGTCCACATGTGTTACTCCGAGAGCTTCTTCAATATTGTTTAGGCGATCGCACATTTCTTCCCAATCTTCTTGAGTAATGAGGCCCAACTCTCGTACAGCTTTCTTAACGCCCACAGTAACTTTAGAAGAAACTTGTTTTTCTACTGCGCTTGTCTTTTTAAGAGCTTCCGATTGTAAACTTTTGAGAAAGTCTTGAACTGAATCGGCTTTGACTTTTCCCTTTTCTTCTAATTCGTCCATTAAGTTGGCGCCCACTTTTACTAAATCTTGCACGGCATCATTCAATGCTGATTTGACGCGATCAACGTTTGCACCTGCCCCTACGCCCGTTAGCACTGCCTTTTTTAAAAGTTTGGTTCTTTCATTCATTTGCTCGGTCATATTGTCTAGAAGTTTGATTCGTTCGCTCATTTTAATTTATTCTCCAGAGTGGTTGCCTCTTCATACCAATTTTAGTTTGTATTGCTATTCTTGCCCAGTATAGGTAAAGAAAATCAAGCTATAATCTAACAATTTTGTTCACAGAATTATTCCGTCCCTAACGTTAACAAGAGGCTAACTTAATATATTGACAATGATTGAAGTTTATTTTGTCAGGGCAAGAAATACGATGGCTCTAATTTTGATAGCTGTTTTGTTTTTCTTCGGTTCAGGCATAGAGTTGCCGTTAATAGCAGCAACAAGTCAAAGGCCAAAGTTAATTATCTGTTTGGTCGCTGACCAATTTCCTTGTAGCTATTTTTCTCAGTGTGCAGATAAATTTCAAACGAATGGATTTAGACAATTACTTGATAATGGAGCTAATTTTACAGCTTGTCGTTATACAGCTGCCACTAATCAGACAGCTTGTAATTTAGCTGTAATTGCTACCGGTGCTTATCCATGGTCTACAGGCATAGTGGGCAACGAATGGTATGACAGACGCAAACACAAAATGGTCAAGGCCAGTTTAATAGAAGACAGCGCTGCCGGCAGCGAGGAAACTACCGGTGGAACTAGTTATTCACATGGTACTACCATTGGTGACGAATTAAAAATCTCGACTAACGGTCTTAGCCGAGTTGTAAGTATTTCTGCTTTGCAATCTGATGCTCTGCTGTTAGCGGGTAAGTCTGGAAACAGAGCATTTTGGTGGGATTGTCATTCTGGCAATTTTGCTAGCTTGACACATTCGAGCATGGCACATCCGGCTTGGGTTAAAAAATTCAATGAAAGACATTATAGTGAAAAGTTTCTTGGTAAGAATTGGCAGTCAAGTGGGGCCGTGTCGATAGGCAGTGGTTCAGCTGCTGATGAAAGCTTCTATACACAATTTATTGCTACACCTTGGGCTAATCAAATGCTAATTGATTTTGCCAAAGAAGCAATAGAACAAGAATCTTTGGGACAAGGTGATGCGACTGACTTAGTAAACATCAGTTTTCCGGCTTTTGAGGTGGTGGGCAAAAACTATGGTTCTTTTAGTCCGGAAGCATATGAATTAGTTGGCCGTTTTGATCGCTCATTGGCAGACTTGCTGCAGTTTTTGGATAATAGAATAGGGGCGGCTAATTATTTAATAGTATTTACTGCTGGTCATGGAGCCATGTCTTCTCCAGATACCATGAAGAGCCAAGGCTTAGAAGCTGGAATCGTTGAAGCTGCATCTTTTCGTAATCAGTTAAACACTGCGTTATCATCAACACTAGGGAAGGCAAATTGGGTAGAGGCTTTTGCGCCGCCCAATCTTTACCTTGATTTATCTGCTATTGACCACAGTGCTTATAAGCAGCCGGATGTGGAAAAACTGGCTGCCAAATTGGGCAGAGTGACTGGGGTAGCAGAAATTTACACAGCTTTTCAATTTTTTATGAATCAGGTGCCCATCGGTCCACAGATAGATTCTATACAAAGGAGCTATTTTTGGGGACGCAGCGGAGAATTGTATGTAATTCCCAAGCCAGGATTTGCTTTTGCGTCCGAAAGTAATGGTACTGCATGTGGTTCACCTTACAATTACGATGCTCAAGTGCCTTTAGTAATTTATGGAAATTGGTTCAAGTCGGGTACATACGCAAATGCGAGTAATCCAGCTGATATAGCGCCTACAATAGCTAACATACTTAATTTAAATGCACCCTCTTTGGCGGAAGGACGTGTGTTAAGTGAAGCACTGAACTGGACGCCAAGAGCAAAATATGGTAAACAAAATAAGTAAAACAGCTATATTTTGCCTGCTGGCAGAGTTTACAATATCAATACGAAATGCAAGAAGATAATACCCTAGTCCTAATAGATGGCAGTTCTTTGGCTTTCCGTTCATTCTTTGCTTTATTTACTTCGGGTCTAAGAACAAAAACGGGTTTGCCAACCTGGGCTATCCTTGGTTTTTTTAATTCATTATTTGAGCTCATTGAAAGATACAAACCACGTATGCTGGCTGTAACTTTCGATATGGCTGCTCCCACTTTTAGGCACATAGAATTTGAAGACTATAAGGCTAACCGAGCAGAGATGCCGGATGATTTATCGGTCCAATGGCCCTTGATAAAAGAGGGAGTAAAGAGATTAGGACTGCCGGTGTATGAATTAGCAGGGTATGAAGCGGATGACGTTATTGGCACTATTGCTAGAGATGCGGAAGGAAAGGGTTTTGATGTCCTCATCTTGACTGGTGATCAAGATGCTTTCCAACTCATAGAGGGTAAGGATCAAAAGATAAAAGTATTGATGCCCGGCAAAGGAGGGCTGCAACAGTACGGTCGGCAAGAGGTATTTAACAAGCTCGGTGTTTGGCCAGAACAAATTACGGATTATAAGGGGCTTTGTGGAGATACTTCAGATAATATCCCAGGTATACGAGGAATTGGTCCAAAAACTGCTCAGCAATTGCTTAGTAGTTATGCTGATCTAGATGGTGTTTATAAGCATATAGATGAAATTAAATCCAAAGCCTTGAGCAGTAAGCTTATTGAAGGTGAGATGGTTGCTAGACAAAGCAAGGGGTTAGCTACTATTGATCATAAGGTGCCCATAGAATTTGATTATGCTCATTGTCATTTGACGCCACCAGATGTAGAGTCATTAGCCAAATTTTTTCTAGAGCTAGAATTTAAAAATCTAACTGCTCGTTTACCTAAAGTTCTAGCTAACTTCTCCATTGAATTTGCTGGCCATCAAGTACCCGGCAACGGAAAGCCAGAGAAGAAAGAAGTAACTAGTTCTCCTGCTTCTGAAATAGTTGAGCCAAGCGTGCCAGGAATAAAAATAAAAAGGCAAGAGGGGCAAATAATCAATTCAGAGGCGGCATTAGAAGACCTGATTAAAAGGCTGGGACAAGAGCAAATGTTTAGTTTATTGATCAATTCTTCGCCTTGGGAGCCTCTATCAAACGATGCTATTTTGCATGGTGAGCCAAATATATTTGGCTATGCTATAGCTTGGGATAAAGGAGCAGCCTATATACCCATTCGCCAAACAGCTCTTGCCTTAGGGGGTACACCCGGTTTAGATCAGCAGCTAGTAAATGAAAAGTTAAAAGAGATTTTTACTGAAGCTAAAATAGGAAAAATTGTATATAACCTGAAACGTGTATTAAATTTACTAGATAGAGATGATATGCGACTGACCAATGTATTAGTCGATCCGATGTTGGCTAGCTATATTTGTTCTTCTGATGAAAAGCACGGTTTACACGATCAAGTAGTACGAAAACTCAATTATATAATAGAGCGGCCCAACCGAACGGGAAGCGCTAAAAAAAACAAACCAATAAGTGGTATTACAGAAAATTCAGAACAATCGATGGCATATGCTCTCGAAGATGCGCATCTTTTATTTGAATTAGGACGTTACTATCTATCCAATATGAGTGATGAGCAAAAATCTCTTTTGCAAAAGATGGAATTGCCGTTGTCTCAAGTGCTAGCGAGAATTGAACAGCGTGGAATATCTTTAGATTTGCCATATCTGGAAAAATTTGCTAAAGAGCTTGCGGAAGAATTGGCAAAACTAGAAAAACAAATATTTAGTTTTGCCGGACATGCTTTTAATATCAACTCCACGCAGCAGTTGCAGAAGGTGTTATTTGAAGAGCTTGGGCTTCAAACGAAGGCAAAAACTAAGACAGGTTTCTCCACTGATGCTTCGGTTCTAGAGTCTCTAAGGAATGAGCATCACATTATTCCGTTGCTACTAGATTATCGGCAATTGACTAAACTTAAATCTACATATGTCGATGCTTTGCCTAAGATGGTTTCCAATGTTGATAAGCGGCTACATGGCGAATTTAATCAAGTCACTACCAGCACTGGAAGGCTCTCAAGCTCGAACCCCAATTTGCAGAATATTCCTATCCGTACTGAACTGGGTCGCCGCATGCGACGAGCATTTATTCCTGCCAAGGATAATTGGCACCTACTATCGGTAGACTATTCTCAAATTGAGTTGAGGCTTTTGGCGCATATGTCTAATGATGAGAGATTAATAGATGCTTTCCAAAAGGATCAGGATATTCATGCCCGTACGGCGGGGGAAATTTTTGATGTTCCGATAGAGGAAGTGACAACTGACATGCGACGAGTTGGTAAAACGCTAAATTTTGCTTTAATTTATCAGCAAGGACCTTTTGCCACAGCGGCTTCCCTTGGTGTATCTATAAAAGAGGCCAGTGCATTCATTGAAAAATATTTTAAGAGATATTCCAGAGTCAAAGCTTTTATGGAAGGCACAATTGAGGGTGCACGCAAACAAGGCTTTGTCGAGACTCTGTGGGGAAGGCGACGTTATTTTAAGTTTCTCAACGATAAAAATGAAGTTCTTAAGAGAGCCGACGAAAGAGCCGCATGCAATGCTCCTTTACAAGGTAGTGCAGCAGACCTAATGAAATTAGCAATGATTCTTATGGAAGAGGAGATTGACAAAGCAAAATTTAAATCAAAGCTTATTTTGCAAGTGCATGACGAACTTGTTTTGGAAGTACCCGAAAGCGAGTTGGAACAGATGAAAGAACTTGTTGTAAACGTTATGCTACTGGATCAGCCATTGAAAGTTCCGTTGAAAGTCGATGTTGGAGTTGCCCGCAACTGGATGGATGTTAAATAGAAGAATCGCAAATCCTTGCACAGACTTAATTTCAAAACTTCGGGCGTAAAAGTCTGTTTATTCTGCCCAAATGTGGTGTATGATTAAATCAATTTCCTGGTTCCCCACGTAGTCCATTAATAGAGCATAGACATGAAAAACCTTAACCATCCATCAAAGGAAGACATTTCTCTTTTGGCAATTTTGTACGCTCTCAGTGAACCTTTGCGTTTCAGTATTATTGAACAATTGACCAAAGGCGAAGAATTGACTTGTGGTGGATTTAAATTACCTTTTAGCAAGGGCAAGTCGACAATGACTCATCATTTTAAAGTTTTACGTGATGCGGGGCTAATTTATACTCGAGTTGATGGACGCGAACACTATACTTCTTTACGTCGGCAAGACATTGAAGAAAGATTTCCTCATTTATTGGATGCTTTGATTACAGCATTCAAAATTGAGGCCAAGCAAAATTTAGTTGATAGCAAATCCTAAGATTATTGTAATTAGCACTGTAGGCATTAGCTATTGGCGGTTTCTGTAGCTTTTATGTTGCCAGGACTGATTGTTAGTGAAAGTTTGCTCTTGCGATAGCCATAAAGGAAATAAATAAGCAAACCCAAAGGACAGCTAAATGAATATACTTTCAGCACAAGCGGATTGAGATTGAAAGCTAGTAGCGTACATCCCAAAATGCCAAACCAGGCGATAGAAGGATGAACTAGCTTAAGTCTTATTGCGCCTAGGCATACAAAAATAAAGGCTATCAAAGTGCCTAAGACCATCATGTCGGCAATCTCGCCGAATGGCACAAAAGCAGCAGTAAGCCCCATTACAGCGCCATTTATTACAAGACCTACTATCGGATTACCTTTATTGGATTTCTGAAATATCGGTGGTAGAAGACCATCTTCAGACATATTGCGGAATATGCGTGGACCACCCATACATAGAACTAAAAGAACATTGAATATTCCAAGCACCGCTCCTAAAGCAATTAACTTAGCGGTCCAGCCTTCGCCCACCCTGCTAAGTAGCACTGCCAATGGTGCAGCTGCTTCGGTTCCAGCAAAAGCTTCGTTAGGTTGTCCATTTATAAAAGCAGGGGCTAATCCTGTTGCCACTGCCATTACGGTAATATACAAAAATGCCACTATCCCTACACACAAATAGGTAGATAAGGTTGTGTCTTTTGGGCTTTTAGACTCCCGGGCGAAAGTATACAGAGCATCGAAACCTACGTACGGAAAAACTGCGAGTGCTGCGCCTTGTAAAACACCCACGCCGCCCTTAGGAAAAAATGGCGTCCAAAAAGAAGTATTAATATGGCGAATGCCTACAACTAGGAAGATAGCTAGTAGTGACAATTTTAAGCAAACTAAGAGGAAATTTAATTTAGCTGACTTATTTAGTCCGCCGAGAATAAGGATCACTGTTACAGCTACAATGACGGCAAAAGCAATAATGTTGATACCAAAATGAGTTTCGCCGTTTACGGTGGTTGGACCGCACCAAAACGGTGGCAAAGTGAAGCCTAAGGCTTTTTTCAAATATTCTGACCAGGCAATAGCTACCGCTGATGAACCGAAACTATATTCAAGAAAAAGTCCGAAAGCGACAACCCAGGCAAAAATCTCTCCTATAGAGTGGTAAACATAGCTGTAGGCTGAAACACCATGAGGAACCAAACGAGAAAATTTTTCATAACAAATAGCTACAGTTAAGATTACAAGACCAGTTATTAAGAAAGAAAGAATTCCTGCTGGACCAGCTTTGCGTGCGATCATCCCGGGCATAGCGAATATGCCTGCACCAACAGTGGCACCGATGCCCAGAGCGGTAAGCATAAGCCAACCTAAGTTTCTTGTGTAACCTATCTCGGGGACTATTGATTGAGCCGGTGTACGTCGAATTAGCGATGATATAAAGGAATTTGACATGTCTTTCACATATTAAAATTAGTGTAATAAATATGCTAGCATAGCTTAAAAACAATCTGTCATAAACAAAGACTGGTTGTAAATCAATTTGGTTTTAAGGTATTGATATAGAAGTGAGATGCTGAGCGGGTATGGGTTGTTGCCAGAAGGAACTACCTCTTTCGAACATAATAAGACTTGATATTAAGCTTGTAGTCAATATGCTCTCAGTAAATATTGCGCAGTAAGATGTTAGTTGAATGGTAAACAGGTAGGATTGCGAATGTTTAAGTGGTTCCTTTTTCTTCTTGTACTTTGTTTTCTTTATTATGTGCGCGAGATATTTCCCCCTTTCATCATGGGTGGTATCATCGCCTATTTGCTTTTGCCTTTAGTAAAAAGATTGGGAAACTCGGCTCGTATAGATCACAGGTGGGCTGTAGCTATTATCTATTTGCTTTTCGTAGCTGCAATTGCTCTTTTATTTTGGCGCTTTGGTGCTAAGGTGATCGATGAATTCACCATGCTTGTTGCCCAACGCCAAGAGATTGTTACTAATCTGGTTAGCCAAATATCCACAGCGTTCAATTGGCAATTAGATGTTGAACAATCGACTAACGAAATTCTTTCCAGTCTTGAACAAAATATTGGTACGCCTGGTGAGATTGCTCACTTGGGGGCCCTAGTTTCAAAAGGCATGTTGTCCATGCTGGTTACAGTAGTAAGTTCGATATATCTAATATTAGATAGCAAAAGAGTGGGTGATTTTTTTCTACGTTTTTTGCCAAAAGAAAGGCGACAAACCGCTCTTGAACTCTGTCGGCAAATGAATTCCATATTAAGTAAATATCTAAAAGGGCAGGCAATTTTGATTTTGTTGATGTTTGGTGTTGCGTATGTCATTTTGCACTTCGTTTTTCACCTTAAATATGCCTTGCTTATAGCAATGTTGAGCGGCTTTTTAGAGATCATCCCAGTTCTAGGACCAATTCTCGCTACAACTATCGCCACAGTTGTTGGCATAGCCCAAATTGGCGTAGATTCCGCTCTTTTTATAATTCTTTGTTATACAGGGGCCAGGTGGGCGGAAGATTACATAATTGTTCCCCGTGTCATGGGACACTATGTCGAATTGCATCCATTAGCAGTTATTTTTGCTGTTCTTTGTGGAGAGGTTATTGCAGGGGCTCTCGGTATGCTTATAGCTATACCTGTAGCTGCTTCAATTAAGGTCATACTTGATTTTTGTTATCCGTCAGTAGAAATGAATAAGTAGTAATTGCTCAGGCGTCCGGAAATTGCTATCTTATTACTAGTGAAATAATGTGGGAAAAATGGAGCACACGGCGCCGGTGAGGACTATAATCCATTTATTAAGGATTATTCATTCTAAAGTGCCTTGTGCAGAAAGGGTCTTTTAAAGAGTTATAAAAATGATTACGAAAGAAACGGTGCGACATATAGCTAAGCTTGCCAGACTGCAATTATCTGCCCATGAGGAGCAGGTGTATACTGAACAATTGGGGAAAATTTTAGATCATGTTGATGCACTAAAGGCTGTTGATACAACGGGAATTGAACCTATGTCACATGCTTTAGAGATTAGCAATGTAATGAGGGAAGATGAAATTAAACCCACTCCTGGTCAAGAAGCGATTCTTAAATGTGCACCTGAGACTGAGCGTGGTTTTTTCCGTGTGCCTAGAATAGGTGATTAGCCAATGAATACTTTAGGCAATGTAGCTCCTGGTACCCGATATGTTTTTATAACGGGGGGAGTAGTTTCCTCCTTGGGTAAAGGAATCATTGCTGCTTCTTTAGGTAGGCTTTTACGAGCTCGTGGTATTAGCGCAACTATTGTTAAGTTGGATCCTTATTTGAATGTTGATCCAGGTACAATGAGCCCCTATCAACATGGCGAAGTATTTGTGACTGAAGACGGTGCTGAAACAGATCTTGATCTTGGGCACTACGAAAGATTTATTAATGTGGACCTCAGCCGTATGAATAATGTCACGGCTGGTTGGATTTATACAAGCGTTCTGGAAAAAGAGCGTCGTGGTGATTATCTTGGCGGTACCGTGCAAATGATTCCCCATGTCACTAATGAAATTAAAAACTTTATTTTGCAAGCTGCTGCTCAGTCGGTGGCAGAGATTGTAATTATTGAAGTTGGTGGTACTGTTGGTGACATTGAAAGTCTTATATTTTTAGAAGCTATTCGTCAGATGCGTAAAGAAGTGGGCAGGGATCATGTTTGTTATATTCATGCCACAATTGTGCCCAATTTGCGGGCTACCAATGAGTTGAAAACCAAACCTACCCAACATAGTGTTGATATGCTCCGCAGTAGGGGTATTCAGCCAGACATAATTGTCTGTCGCACAGAGCGCACCTTGAACAAAGCCATTCGCGAGAAGCTTTCATTGTTTACCGATGTAGATGTGAATGCTGTCATTCAATGTAAAGATGTACAGCATTTGTACGAAGTGCCTTTATTCCTTGAACAAGAAGGATTAGCAGAGCGCGTTCTAGAAAGACTACACTTACCAAATGCTACTCCTGATTTGCAAGAGTGGAAAGAATTGGTTGAGCACATAAAACGGCCAACTTCTAATGTAACTGTGGCAATCGTTGGCAAATATGTAATGCTGTCTGATGCTTATATTTCGGTTGTTGAGTCTTTAAAACATGCGGGAGCTAAATTAGGTGCTTCGGTTAATATCAAATGGATATTATCTGAAGATATTGAAAAGAATGGTACTGAAGAATACCTGCAAGGTGTAGAAGCCATTATTGTTCCAGGTGGTTTTGGTGACCGGGGCATAGAAGGAAAAATAGAAGCCATTAAATATGCTCGTCTGAATAAAATTCCATATTTGGGTTTGTGTTTGGGTTTGCAAACGGCGGTGATTGAATTTTCGCGTAATGTGGCAAAAATGCCTGATGCTAATTCAACTGAGTTCAATCCATCAACAAAGTATCCGGTGATTGACTTAATGCCAGATCAACATAATGTTGTGATGAAGGGGGGCACTATGCGTTTAGGACGCTACCCATGTCATATAGAGTCTAATACAGTGGCTGCAGCTACTTACGGTCAAACCGAAATCTGGGAAAGACACAGACATCGCTACGAAGTGAATAACAAATTTAAACAAGCCTTAATCGATGCTGGTATGATTATGAGTGGTTTATCGCCGGATGGTAAATTAGTAGAAATAATTGAATTGAAAGATCATCCGTATTTTATAGGATGCCAGTTTCATCCTGAGTTAAAATCGAGACCTGATAATGCCCATCCTTTATTTGTTGGTTTGGTACAAGCGATTCTGTCTGGACGGGAAGTTAAGACAAAAGAATCGGATAAGAAAGCAAAAGATACTACATCAACATCAACTAATCTCTCGAAGCGGACTTAATATCAAATGGCTATTTTGACTGGGCTTTCCGGTAATGAAATGTATTGCCTTAAGCAAAAAGGTTATGATGCGGGCAATATTGTTATAGGTAATAGTGTATTTGCGCTCGGTTTTGTAGGCAGCATAGGTTCTGGTTTGAATACTTTAGTAGGTGGTGAAGTCACTGCTGTTACTAGAGTCATTCATGATGGACGACTGCAATCTTATGAACGTATGATGACAGAAGTAGAGAAGCATGGTGGTGCCGGTGTGACCGGTATTTCTAGCGATCTGGTTTTTCACGGTACAAACATAGAGTTTCTATCTGTTGGTTCTACCGTCCATAGAACAAATGGATCTTCAGAAGGGGTGCAAGCTGAGGAGCAACAGATTTTTTCTGCTTCAGCAGATGGACAAGCATTATTCTGCCAATTAGACTGTGGCTTTCAGCCTATTAAATTTGTTTTTGGTAATGTGGCTTATTCAATTGGTGTTGGTGGCGGCATTTTAGGATCACTGCGCAGTCTCGGGCGTGGTGAAGTAAAAGAATTTTCTGATATCTTCCATAAGACACGTCATTTAGCTTTAGAGCGTATTGTAGATGAAGCACGTGTGGTGGGAGCCAATTCGGTAATCGGGATTCAAACTTCGACTTCTCCTCTGGGTGCTATTCAAGAAATGCTTATGATAGGCACTGCCTCTAAACATCCATTATTGTCAGGACATTATTTAGATGAACCAATAAGTAGTGATCTAACAAATTTAGAGATGTGGAATATTTTCAATATGGGTTATAGTCCAGTCAAACTTATGCTTGGCGTTTCTGTTTACTCGTTGGGAGTAATAGGGGGTATATCAGCAGCTCTTAAAGGACTTGTTCGAGGGGAAATCAGTGAACTTACAACGTTGATCTACGAAGCCAGAGAAAATGCTTTAGAGAAAGTTTCTCAACAGGCTGCCGAATGTGGTGCCGATGATGTAGTAGGTATAAAAACCTATATAAGTGATCTTGGTGGTGGCATTATCGAGCTAATGGCAATTGGGACAGCAGTAAGAAAATCTGACGATATAAAACCATTGTCGCCAACTTTATTAACTCAAGCTGTTATAAAAGATCAGCAGTCGTTTTTTAATTCAGTAAATACTTCAACAGGTTTGAGTCTAAATCAGCCGACACGTAATGTTCAAAGCCGTTTCTGGTTGACCATTATATTTATAATATATTTTGTGGCTGTCGTTTTATTCAAGAGCGTACATTCTTTAACTGGTATCCATTAATTGAGAGTATATTTGATGGTATTGCTTAAATTGTCCATTTTAATATTTATTTGACCGTTTACCCATCGCACCTAGCCAACCTTTCCACCAGAGAAATACTACTACAGCAAGACTGGCTAGAAGCATCGTAATAAGAACAAGTGGATAACCGAAATACCAATTTAATTCAGGCATATTATATGGTGAAATAGCAGGGTTGAAATTCATGCCATAAATAGCGGCAATCAGTGTTGGTGGAGCAAATATCGAGGCCATAATGGTTAATACTTTCATAACTTCGTTCATACGATTACTAATACTGGATAGATAAACATCCATCAAGTCAGCACCGAGTTCGCGATATGTTTCTGTAAGGTCTATAAGCTCGACTGCATGATCATAACAGTCCCGCAGATGCAGACGACTTTCGCCGCTTAAATTATGCGAAGCGTCTCTTAGCAGAGTGTTTAGTACTTCACGCGTTGGCCAAATAGTGCGACGCACCGTTAGTAATTGTCTTTTAACTTGGTGTATATCCCCTATCACTTTTCTTGAAGGATCTTCTAAGATAGCGTCTTCTAAATCTTCTAATTTCTCGCCTAAATCTTCCAAAATTGGGAAATATGTGTCGATTATTCCGTCTAGAATGGCACTTGCTAGATAATCTGCTCCTTGGGAACGAATGGCACCGCTATTGCTACCAATTCTTTCACTTACTTGTTTTAGGCTCTGCAATTCTTCAAATTGAAAACTAACCACATAATTTTTACCTAGAAAAAAACATAATTGCCTGCTATTAATTTCATTGCCATTACTTAATTCATGCACAATAATAAAAAAGATCTCGCCATACTGCTCTATTTTAGCTCTTTGACGTTTGGTTAAAACATCTTCTAAAGCTAGCTGGTGTATGTTAAATGTTTCTGTAATTAATTTAAGTACTTCCGGCTTTTCTAGTTCAGTCACCTGAATCCAAACAGTTGGCCAAGTGGATAAAATTGTTGCCAACTCACCGACATCAAATATAGTTTGGCAATATGCTCGCTCAGTATTATATGCGGTGACAGTAATCATTTATTCTTGCTACTCTTACTACTTTTGTTTCTGGTTGCTCAATTGCTGCTCAAGTTTTGTTATTGTCACGATATACATATTGTAATCGAAATACATTATCGCTGCATTTATTGGCGATGCAAGGCTGTTATTATAGTTGTCTATCTTTCTTGCCATAAATCAATTCATCGTTCACAACTGTAGCTCTTACATGGAATTACTATCTCTGAAAGTATTATAAGTAGGACTATTCATGATCCGATTTGAATTATCTATTTCAGACCCTCGAGCCAGCGGTGCAGTCTTGCACGGTTGTCTGCGATTGACAACTGACAAACAAATTTATGAAATACCTTTTGATTCTGAATTTGAAGGAGATCTTAACCGCCTTTATCAGGCAATTGACGCTTTGGCTAAACATTTTATTGATTTTACGGGCGTCTTCAGGGATGAGAGCACCGAGATCAAAAATTATCACATCTGGTCGCTCTCGGGCGGCAGAAAGAAAGAAATTTTGTTTAGGGTTTATCAATTCACACCGGGGGAAAGTCAAAAAAAATTGATATTTGAATATAGTGCTCCGTGGCTTGCATTTATATTGGATTTTTCTAAAATTTCTGAAATCAATGCTTCAAGCGGCCTTAGGGATATTTTAACTGCCTGGAACACTTTGCGAAAAAGGAAACATAAAAAACCAATTTCAATGTCCAGGGTTTTTTATAGCGCGCAGGATGTGCTTTTTGATTTATTTAACACGGTTACTTATCCTGTTGCCATCTCGGAATTGTATAACTCTTTCTATATTGGTCCTATCGGAAAGACCTTATTGCGAATATTGCGGTTGAGGTATAAGACCATTCAGCTAAGCATTAATCCAGCATTAGAGAGTTTACAAATTACTTGGCGGCTATACCGCTTTCCTTTTTACGCAGTCAAAATCGATTGGCCTTATTTTGATGACGTCTTCTTAAAGGGCGAAAATATTGAGCTATTTAGGAAGAAGATTCCTTTATTTATTATCCCTAAAAAAGCTTTTGCTCGGTCAGGTTATGCTGATTATGCTGAGGATTATGCCTATTATTTCGGCATTTATTTATATGATTCCTGGTTCCATAATACGCAGTTTTGGTAATAGCCGTTCGCGTTTTTGTAGTGAAGCACCGCCTTGAAAAGATTTGAGTTTGAGCATATCTCTTCCCCTCAGTTGAATATTATACCCCCATTATTTAAACGCTTTCTTTTTGGATTTGAGTCCTACTGGTGGTTTTGGCAGAGAGTCGGGGCTATTTGTAAAATCATAATTACGCACGTACAAATTAGTACCCAGCGGATCCAGCTTGATACCATCTAATGATGTTTTTGCCTCCAATTGGCTGGCAAGATTTTCTGCTGATTCTTGGGTTAGTAGTGCCCGCTGTCGAGCAGATACTGTTTGTTTTTGTACAGTTTTGTCGATAGAGTCTTGCAGTTCCTTTTCCATCTGCTGTCTTTGGTCAAGATAATCCTGTATTTGTTGAGGCGAATAGAGAGGTTGTTTAGCGCCGTATTGATCATAATAAACTGCATTTTGCATTGACTGTGCGTTTTGTTGTCCTTCACGTTTCATTTCGGCTAATTTAAGCTTCTGTTTCAAAATAAAGTCTTGAGCAAATACTTCACCGTTGCCAATTATTCTTACTTTATCGAGGGCGCTTTGTAGTTCTATAGTGTCTAATGATTGATCTATTTGATTTTGCTTCATAGAATAAGCTGTACTTTTAGTGGCAGTACTTCTATTTAGTGCTGGTATAGTATTGCGAGTTAGAGATGACATGGCTTTTAAGCAATAATCTTGCATGGTTGGTGAATGCGTCAATTTATAGGCTTGTTGATAGTCAAGTAAGGCCTGTGTTTTTAGACCCAGATTGACTAAAGTGTTAGCTCGATAATAAAGAGCAGTGTCATTTGGTCGCTCTTTAACAGCAGCGTCAAAATAAGTCAGAGCCTTTTGATAATTTTCCCGTAGGTATTCGGCTTTGCCTAATGACAAATCACCGTTATCAGCTACAGCAGCAAGATTTGTTAGCGCAAAGAAGGCTACTGCGATCAATTTAAAATTGCAGGATTTTTCTTTTTTGTACCGCATATCAGATAACCTAATTACAAGCGATGCACTTTTATTATATAAGCGAATTAAAATGAATGGCTGATGGTTGTAATAGCTTTTGCTATGTTTTGGTGTGATTGACAAGCGAATGAGCTGCCGTGCTATATAATGAGTACTAGAGACTTTGATTAGTTAAGAGGCAATATATGTCACTGCAAGCCATTAAGGATTATATATCGCAAAAAAAGATAATTTGCCCTGAATGCAAGAAGCCAATTCAGAAATGCGACAAATATGCTGAAACAATAGATGCCGTTTGGGATGGTTTTGGTGATTCGCGTGTAGATTCAAGGGGCTCGCGCATTACGCTTATTTGTGGCAATGATAAATGTGCCTGGCAAGAGCGCACAGAATTCTGGTCCCAATATGTAATAGAATAATTGGTCTATGACTATTTCTTATGCCAATCGAAGTGCTTTTCATTCGCCGTCCGTCCGGAAAGGTATTGCTGTAATTTGGAACAATATCTGGAAATGACGGATCTTTAATGCGAGCTAATGCCATTTCGGTTACCGGCTGACCAACCTTACGCCCAGATAAGGCACATTCAATGGCAATAATTGAATTTTAAGGACGCTAGGAGGTAATGATGAATAAATCATCACTGCCCGTTAATTATGGTGATGTTGAACAAGCGTCTCAAAGACTAGCTGGCATTGCTTATCGCACGCCTGTCTTGACTTCGTCCAAAGCAGATGAGTGCACAAAAGCACGCGTTTTTTTTAAATGCGAGAATCTGCAGCGTGCTGGTGCTTTTAAATTTCGCGGTGCCTATAATGCCATCGCCAGTTTAAACGAATCAC
>JABDBL010000026.1 GCA_013288645.1 Candidatus Melainabacteria bacterium | reverse complement strand
TAAAACTTACTAGCCCAGACAATAATACGGGTCTATTACCAGAAGCGATTGTTGAAGAATTATCTGCTGAGGAAAGCAAGCACATAATAGGTGGTTTTCAGATACGCGGTTTGCCCCCAGGCACTGGTTACAACCATATAACTAACCCGCTTCTTTTTTAATCAGTACAGAACAGTACGTTAGAACAGTAAAATACGATCTCCAGGACTCAAGAGAATATTGATTGAGTTCTGGGGATCGCTTAATAGCCATTATCAAAGTTGACAAAGCCGCAAAGAACCGTATGGCGGTCCATCTATCCCGGCCTTAGCTGCACTCGATAAAAGCGAGCAATCAGTCATATACATGCGTGCCTTCTCCAAAGCAGTTTTCGGCGGGCTGGACACTACCAAATTGTTTTTACGCGATATTGGTTGATATTTTTGTCCTTTGTCACGATTGGCAGTTGTTCAAGTATGGATTGGGAGACCAATAGACGGTCGAAAGGGTCACGATGAAGAGCGGGAAGGGAGAATACATGCAAAGCATGACTAAAACTAATTGGTAAAGAAGTGAAATAGTGCTTAAGCAATTGTTCACTAACAAATAGCTCTGGTCTGGCTGGCAGCCGCAGTTTCCCAAGCCGCGCTTTAATTGCTATCTCCCAGGCACTGGCAGCGCTAACCATAATTTCATTATCGCCGTCTTCCATAATTTTATATGCGGTTGCTGATAGCTTTGTGGGTTCGGCAATCCCCCACAAAAATGTATGAGTGTCTAAAAGCACGCGCATTTACCAACACCTCGATTCAATCAAGTTCAAATAAATCCAGTGCTTCTTTATCGAGCGGGGCATCAAAGTCATCAGGAATCCGTATTTTGCCTTTGGCGCCCCCGAGAGATCTCTTTTTTTTCTTTGGCACAATTGGCACAAGACGCGCAATTGCTACGCCAGACCTCGCTATAATCACCTCTTCACCAGCCAAGACTCTATGTAAAAGCCTGGAAAGGTGAGTTTTTGCCTCATGGATGTTAACTTCGGTAGCCATACGAATTCTCCGACTGCCAATATCCTTCATGCTAGACTAAGTCCCTGACTAAGTCAACTCGAATAGCCTTCTCTGCTGCCTGTTGTGCGTGATAGCAAAGAATCTCGGCTAACATATTCTCTGATGGTGGCCTATTGCCGTTTGTTTGTAGGCAATTTTCCAGACAACAATTTATTCTGTTGCCTACACTGTGCCTACATGGCTACTTGGAATCATTTTGATTCAGTTTTTAATCAATGCCTGAATCGCTGACCCAGATTGGCTTTGTAGATGGCGGGACCGACGGGGCTCGAAAGCACGCCCTCCTGCGTAACAGGCAGGCGGCAAGTTAATAGTTTTTGGAATTTAGAGTCCCGGAAATCAAGGCTGGGTAAGCATTTCTGTCTCACTCAAAAACTGACTGAAGGGGTTTACTGGCTCATGTAAGCACTATGTAAGCAGTAGAACTAAATTATTTATGAGAACAGTTTCATTTGCCGCTATCGCATCGGCGAGATAAGTGTTATGATACTTGCATGAATTTTCAATGAGATTTCAGGCAACTAATATGTTATCAATTAAAAAGTCTTCTATCTCTGTCGCCGCTGCTGCTTTATCGGGACGGCTCCGAGCTGGTAAAGTTTATCGACGAGAAGAACTGTCTTCGGCTTCAAATGCTATTGACCGTCATTTGCAACAGCTCCAGGAAGCAGGCAGACTAAAAAAATTATCGCAAGGGCTCTATTATGTACCACGTCAGTCTGTCTATGGCAGTTTGCCACCAGATGATAAAGAGCTTGTGGCAGTCTTTCTGCGTGATAATGATTTCTTGTTATTCTCGCCAGTAAGCTATAACAGTCTGGAGCTCGGCGGAACTCAACTTTATAATCGCACTTTAGTTTATAACCATAAACGTCATGGACAGTTTAAGCTTGGGAATAGAACTTTTGATTTTCGAATGAAACATCGTTTTCCGCGTAAGCTTTCTCCAGAATTTTTGCTTGTGGATCTTTTAAACAATATTGATGAATTGGCAGAAGAAAGTGCGCAGCTTTTGCAGAACGCAAAATCAAAAGCTAAAAACTTTGATCACCATAAACTTACGCAAGCTGCTTCTAATTTTGGCACAGTGGCAACAAACAAGTTAATCAATGGGTGGCTCAATGAGCGAGTTTCTGCATAACAGATCTGATTTTGGAGATCTTTTAAATCTCATTGCGAGTAATCAAAATATTTCACCTATATTGGTAGAGAAAGATTACTGGATCATGCATTGCTTGTGGGGTCTTAAAGAAGAAGGCTTACGTTTTGAGCTGAAGGGTGGCACTTCGTTATCAAAGGGTTTCGGCATCATCAAGCGCTTTTCGGAAGATATAGATATTCGCTTTGAGCCCCCTGTAGAAATGAATGTAAAAATAGGAAAAAATCATGATAAGGAAATTCATGTTGCATCTCGCAAAAAATTTTATGATTGGCTGACAAACGAAATAAATATTCCTGGTGTTTCTGCGATTCGCGCTAATGAGTTGACGACGAGCGCTTACGTAATGGTGGCATTCGCCTAATTTATGAAACGAGAACATCGGAACTGGATGGCATAAAACCAGGTGTTCTCTTAGAAGTAGGATTTGATCATACAGCACCAAACACGGCAGTAACTATTTCATCCTGGGCATTTGACGTTGCACAAGCTAGTGATATCGACATTGTTGATAATAGAGCCACGGGAATAGCTTGCTACAATCCGGAATATACCTTTGTAGAGAAACTGCAAACTATTTCTACAAAATATAGGCAATTTATAGAGTCTGGTAAATTGCCAGCCAATTTTCTCAGGCATTACAGTGATGTTTATTCACTCCTAGATGTTGACGCTGTACAACAATTTATCGGCACAGAAAAATATGAGCAGCGAAAGAAGCAACGTTTTCGTGCTGGTGATGAATTGCATATAGCTAAAGATCCTGCATTTCTATCTTAAAGAGAAATACAAAATTTTGGAAAAAGAATATTTATCTACGGCAGCTCTGTACTATTCTGAACAAACACCACTTGCAGACATAGCCGCAAAAATAAAAAAAACCATCAATAACTTGTGACACATAAAATGGTATTCAAAATGTATTGGCAAAATTGAAAATGGGACGAGGCGGCACTCATTGCCTTCCTCATCCCACTGAGGAAGTATGTAAGTACTTCCTCAGTCAAAGTATTGTTTTTAGGACCTTTGCTTGGACGTGTGGATATCCAATGTCCTTTACAAACTTACTCGAAAGCCGGAAGAACCAACTCAAAACCAGACCACGGGCTTTGCGCCTCAAGCAAAGCAGCAAGTGCATGATGCTGTTCAAGTGTAGCTGTATCCACCTGCGTAACTGGGTACTGAGGAAGCGCGCCAGCGAACTTATCAATGCGCTTCCCAGCAGCGCGCAAAGTTTCTTCGGTGACTTCTCCCCTTTTGAATGCCTCCTGAAGAAGCTTTGCCATGGTGAGGGCATCTCCAATGGTAACCGTATCACCGGCCACCAAGAAAATGTCCAGGCCAGCATTCACTGCCTTGACCACTGTCTCACGTTGGTGTAAATCGCCGACAATGGAGTGCATGCCCAATGCATCGGCAATGATCACTCCCTTGAAGCCCATCTGCGACCGCAGCAAGTCCTTGAGAATTGCATGGGACAAAGTTGCCACATTCTCCGAATCAAGCTTCGGAAAAAGAATGTGGGATGTCATCATCATTTGGACACCCGCATCGATCAGTGCTTGAAACGGCATAAGCTCACGGCGCTTAAGCTCGTCCAAAGTCAGTTCAAGCACAGGGACACGGTAATGTGAATCAGTTCTGGTATCGCCGTGTCCCGGAAAATGTTTTGCGCACGGCGCAACGCCATTTGCCTGCAGGGTTTGGGCAAATTGTACGGCGGCTTTGGTCACCTCTTCTGGCGTACGACCAAAAGCTCGCTCGTTAATTACTGGATTGTCGGGGTTGCTATGAATGTCAGCAACTGGTGCGAAATTCACATTCACACCAAGAGACTTGAGTTCCACAGCCATTGCTCGCGCAACTTCTCCAGTTGATGCTGCCCATCGAGCAGCATAAGGGAATCTGGTAATCGGCTCAGGTGGACGGATTACACGACCACCCTCATGATCTAATGTGACAATCAATCGCTCGTGCCGCAGGACTCGGCGAAATTGGGAAAGAAGCTTTGTATAAGCCTCAAGCCAGGTGGGATATTCCGCATCCAAGAGAAAATTTCTCTTGCGGAACATGATTGCCTGTGGCTGCAGTTGTGCAAGCCACCGCTGCTCTTCGTCCGTCAGTAGTGTGCCGCTTGGTTCGACAAGAAACATCTTCCCGAAAGAAGAGAGCTCTGAATAAGACATCGATTTTCTCCCTGAAAGAAGGTTAACTGGCATTGGATTTGCACTGACAAAGGCGTCCTCCGCTAGCCGCAATAATTATAGAACAAGCTCAACTCACCTCTTAAAGATGGCTCGGATTTTTACTGAGATTTGCTTCTGTACACCTGAGACAATACTTACTTAACCCACAATAATTCTGTGGTTAAGTGATCAATAAAAGGGGGTAAAGCTAATCTATGGCTGGTTTTCCGAAAGTAATGAAAGACTAATTGCAACCTTACCCTATAAAAGTAGGGGTAGCCAAATCAAGCTTTGTTGAATTTTGTTATGACCACTGTATTTTTCGGCAGGGACAAGCTTTTGGATAATTAGATTATCTGAACCGAAAAATGTGATTGACATTTAACTATTAAATATCGATGTAGTAAACTTAGTAAGAAAGAACTGCTCACCAATCTTTTTTTGATTATTCATGTGCATGTAAGCATTTGGTTGCCAAATGACTCACAATTACTATATATATTTCAATGTGTTCTATCTGAAAACATGGACTAATTAACTTCCGAAACTAGCTTCAGACAACGATTCTGCCTATGTCCTATTCGTCCCACTGTATCACCATTAGTGAAAAGTCTTTTGCGACCTACTGCTAAACCAGCAGGTAGTCACAAGTCTGGAAAGCCTTAAATGGCGGGACCGACGGGGCTCGAACCCGCGACCTCCTGCGTGACAGGCAGGCGCTCTAACCAAACTGAGCTACGATCCCATTCAATCGTTCAGGTGGAATATATCCACAAGATTGACAAGTATAACATGGGGGTCTATATCGGTTCTTTTTTTTATTGAATTTGACAGACAATTACAAGCTCACCGCAACAACTATATTATTCGCCTGTTTTAAGTTGCACAGGCATGAGTAAATATTTATAACTGTCGCTACCGACCTCTTTGACAATCAATGGTTGCAGAGAGCCAGTCATTTCTATTTGTATTTGTGGTGAATTTAGACAGCGTAATACATCTAGCAAATAACGGGCATTTACAGCTACATCAAGCACTTGTCCTTCAAATTTCATTGATACTTCATCTTGAGCACCACCAAAATCAGGGGTGTTAGCGGTTATTTGCATCGCTTCGCCTTCAAAATGAAGTCTAATTAAATGTTTTCTTTCATCAGCCATAACAGAAACTCTATCTAAAGAAACAATCAATTCTTCTCTGTCAATGGTCACAATATATTTATATTGGGCTGGGAATAATTCTTTGAATGCAGGAAATTCGCCACTAATAATTCTGCTAGATAGAGTATTGGCTTCTGTCTTAAAAGTGATAACACCGCTATTTATAGAAAGGCGAATGTCTTTGGCTATTCCAGCAGTATCATTTTCAGACAAACCACCTCTTTTAGCACGGCTGTATAAAGCATCAATTATCATTACTACTTCATTAGAGGCACGAGCAGGGATAATTGCTTTGAAGGACAATTGCTTTTCTAATGTGGCAGTCGCTTTGGTCTCAGATGAGTTTGACTGAGAGCCTAGAGAATCTCTTGCTAAAGAAGAATATTTTGTTGCACTAGTACTTATGTTTAGTAGGTCATGCCTGTAGGCAAGTCTATTACCATCAGTGGCAACGACTTCTAGTAAGCCCTCATTGATTGATAAATACACGCCGCCAATAACACTACCAGTATCAAAGCCAGCCGCTGAAAATGAAGTTTGTATTATGGCTTTGCGAACAACATCAGCCGGCATTAGTATACCTTCGCTGTTTGAATCACCTAACGAGGGAAAATCCTCAGCCGCCAATCCAGCCAAAGATATTTTTGTCTTTCCGCACTGGATAGCTGTTTCGAATGTTTCTTTATTAACTTTAAGAGTAATAAGATCATCTGACAGTTTAGAGACTATTTCAAGTAATTTTTTTCCTGGCAATGAAACTGAGCCAGGGGTGTAAACAACAGCACTGCCTTTACTTTCTATCAGGAGATCTAGGTCTGTTGCTCTAAAAAGCACTGTGGATTCGTCTATTGATTGAATACAAATATGATTGAGTATTGGTTGCACAGTTCGTCCAGCCAGAGCATTGCTGACTTCTTTTAAACATTGAACCAAAACTTCTTTTTGAATAGCAAAATTCATGCTCGCCTCGCAGCGTTTACGTCAAAATATAACTACGTCGCCGCATTGGGCAACACTGTTAAAGCTTAACCAGATACAGTCGCTTTTTCAAGAGAAATTTTGCCATCCATTTTAAAAGCTACTGCTGTTATTTGTTTCTATTAATAGTTAACTAGTAGTAGTAGGGAGAACCATTTTCTGTAGAAAGTCCCCAAAGTGGTCATCAGTGCCTGGTTTTGCCTGTAGATTTCCTGTTTGTCAGGTGTGAATCAGTGAAAATCATTATGTTTTTTCCATCTGTGATCTACAGGCAAATAGCCGGCAATAAACAGATTATGGACACCTTTTGCACATCGAGTTTTTAGACATACAGAATATAGCTGCTCTGATGAGAAACGATTGATGTTTAAAATGCAAACATGAGGATTTAGGCATCTTTATTTGCTTTTAGTAATCAATGATAAATTAATAGCAATATTTGGCTATGAATTTAACTTACGAATGATTTGATTTACCGCTTCTGCTATTGCTGGGTTTTTTAGAATAGCTTCTTTAACTCTTGAATGAGCATACAAAGCGGAAGTATGTTTTCTATTAGAAAAAGCCTGCCCTATTCTTGGAAAACTTAACTGTATTAAGTCGTGAGCCAAATACATAGCTATATGTCGTGGCAAAGCCAGATCTTGAGAACGCTTTGGAGAGCGCATCTCACTTGGTTCTACACGGTAGTGTTGAGAAACTACTTCGATTATGCTCTCTAATGTAACATTAGCCAGAGTCTGAGTTGGTCCTACTGGAGCAAGAATATTAGCCAAAGATCTGACTGACAATTCAGTGCCAGTCATATTGCTATAGGCATGTGCTCTTAGTAAAGCTCCTTCCAGTTCACGAATATTATTGACGAAAACAGAAGCTATGTATTCAATAATATCTTCTGGGATATTCATTTTATCCATTTCGCTTTTCTTACGCAAAATAGCAACACGTGTTTCTAAATCTGGAGCTTGAATATCGGCAATTAAACCCCACTCAAAGCGACTTTTGAGCCTTTCTTCCAGTAGTGATATAGCTTTTGGTGGCCTATCACTGGATAGAACTATTTGCTTACTGCTGTCTCTAAGAGCGTTAAAAGTATGGAAGAACTCTTCTTGTGTTGACTCCTTGCCTTGAATGAATTGGATATCGTCCATTAACAAGACGTCTACCTGGCGATAACGCTTGCGAAAGTCCACCATACGGTCGTCTCTTATCGAATTTATAAGTTCATTCGTGAAACGTTCGCAGGTTATGTAGCGGACAGAAAGGTGGGGAGACCGTTGCAAAGCCTCATGGCCAATGGCTTGCATTATATGTGTTTTTCCCAGTCCAACCCCGCCGTACAAGAAAAGAGGGTTATAGGAATGTCCTGGCTTTTCAGCTACTGCTAAAGCAGCAGAATGACAAAAGCGATTATTTGAACCTACAACAAAAGTGTTGAAAGTGTGCTTCGAATTAAGACCAGATTTGTTTGTATTGGTGAGATTAACAGGACCAGACTTCTTTATTGAGTTAGTATTACCGGTGGTGCTGCCGATAATGTTGCCGGTCCTGGAGACCGATTCAGGTATGTCTGCATCGTCAAAGCCCCCCCTTTTCTCGGGAAATATAGAGACATTTACAATTCCTAGATCGGACTCGGCGTCCGGTAAAGTTGGATCAATGGTCACTTTGCATGTAATTTTTTGCTTAGTTACCTGTGAAAGAGCCTCTGTAATTGTTGCCATATAACTGGAGGAAATAAGGCTGCGCATAAAATCGTTTTTAACCAATATATTTGCTTGGTTATTTTCAAGAGATGCTAGTTGCAGTGTCTTAATCCAACTCTCAAAGCTTGGATGACTCAATTTCTTCTTAAGTATTGATTTAGCTTCTGCCCAGAGGTCATTAACAGACTTAACCAAACGAATGTCTTGTCCTTTGGAATTGTCGTCAGGCGTCATGCAGTAAATCTCCGGGGTGAGGTCTATTGTCTATGCAAAAAGATAGACCGATCGCATTCGAGAAAAAATTTAATGGTAAATTTTGGTCTGTATACGGATGTATATAAGCTTAATAGCGTGTTGGAGATGATAGCATAGCTGCTTGTTTGCGCCAGCAAAGAAATTTTTATCTGGCACAGTTTTTGTACTCTTAGTGGGAGTTGTTCAATTTATGAAAAGGACTTTACGTGGTTCCAAAGCAAAGGCAAAGAAAGGTAGCGGCTTCCTGGCCCGCATGTCTAGTAAGGCAGGCAAGAGAGTAATCAAGGCTAGAAGAGCAAAAGGCCGCTATAAATTGGCTATTTAAATAGTCAATGTTGCCACTAATAGAAAGACTTAAGCGTAGCCATCTCTTTACAAAGGCCTACAACACGAGAAAATCGGTCGCCACACCATATTTCACTTTGTATGTCTTGCCAAGAATTCCTAAACCAACACCTGCCAAAGTAACCCATAGCGTCGACAAAGATAAGCGGTCTGAAAATGGCCTTAGAGTAAGCGCTTCGCCAATGACTGGATTTGTAGTATCGAAAAAAGTTAGTAAAAGCGCTTGTCTAAGAAATAAAATGAAAAGAAGAATCAGGGAATCGTATCGACTATTGCGTTCACAATCACTAAGTCAATGGTATGTAATGATTCTAGTTATTAAGGAAAATGCGCGTAATGCATCTTGGGCGGATCTTTGTAGGACAATGGAGGCTGCATTTGATGAAGCAGCCCGCAAATATGGGCGCAAATAATTGAAAAGATGTTTAAAGAAATTCTAAATTTAATGGAAAAAGTTATCGTGATCTTAATCAAGAGCTACCAAATGACAAGAGCTTTTAGGTCATCATGCTGTCGTTTTTACCCCGCTTGTTCAGACTATTCTGTGCAGGCTATTGAAAAAAGAGGGCTCTTTAGGGGTTTGCTTTTGACTTTGGCTAGACTTATGAAATGTCATCCCTGGCATCAGGGAGGGGTAGATTCCATTGAACTTTCCTGACATTACTTACCTACTGATACTGCCTGCTTTGCAAAAAATTGCCGAACTAACTCATAGCTATGGCTGGGCAATTATTGTGTTAACCGTTGCCTTTAGAGTGTTGGTATCGCCACTAGTGGCACAAACCACCATTTCAATGCGGAAGATGTCTAAGCTTCAGCCGCAAATGAAGGCTATTCAAGAGTGGTATAAAAGTGATCCTGAGCAATTACAAAAAAAGTTGGTTGAATTTTATGCACAAAACAAAGTGAATCCCATGGGAGGTTGTCTGCCCACGTTGATTCAACTACCTATATTGTTTGCGCTGTATGCTGCTTTTGCCGGTCCACCTTTTACTGACAAAATGATAGATGTAAAAGTAAACGTATTACCTTTAAGTAAGGTGGAGTCTTTAGCAAAAGAAGAGGCCACGGGAGCAAGCAGTATTTATGTATCTAAAAACGGGGTCCCAGCTAAAGTGGTAGTTTTTCCAGGCAATTCGACCATAGCTGCTGGTACAGAATTGAATTTTGGTGTTAGAGCCATCGAAGGAAAATTGCCCGCGGACTTCAGTCCTAAATGGAAGATAGTGTTACCAACAAATCACGAAGTTAAGGAAGCAGTGCCTGCTCCTCAGCCATCTTCCAAAAGTCCTGATAATAATCAAAAACCTGTCGAGGAAAACACTGCAATTACAAAATCCAAAGAAGCTTATATAGACAGCACTGGATATGCGGTTTTTCCTGATCCGGGCGAATATCATATAGAGGGGATAATTCCTGGTATCGCGAAAGGCGAGCCTTTTGCTTTTATTTCCGGATTAGGCAAAGTGGCGACTGGAGTAGCATTGCTTAAGCCCGCTAATTACGATGTTGTATTTCTTATCGTAATGTTCGGTCTTAGTATGTTTTTGTCCCAAAAGCTAACAGTGCCTGCGCCGAAGCCAACAGAGGGGCAAGAGCTTGACGAGCAGCAAATTATTCAGCAACAAACAATGAAAACTATGCCCATAGTAACGACGGCCATGTTTTTCTTCTTTCCCATACCGGCAGGTGTTTATTTGTATCTGGTTGTGTCAAATATTATTCAAACATTTCAAACGTGGCTCATCACAAAGATGCGAGAACCGGATTTTAACAATAATAGAGAATCAACGGTCGTTGTCGTCAAAGATCCTAAAGATAACGGTGGTGGTGTAATAATGAAGCCTAATAAAAAGACGGATAAGGTAAACGCAGGACGACGCAATGGCACTGCCAGCGGTGCGAATCAGAATCAAACCAAGAAAAAATCTAAGCGAAAGAAATAGTAAATATACTGTTAAGGAACAATAAAAGAGACACTTATGACCTATTCAAATTTTACTGACAATGCCAAGTCTTATTTAGAGAAAATTCTCGCCATACTTGATATTGATGCAACCGTTCTTGAAGAGGGCATAGACGAAAACACAACTTGCTATCGCATCAATTGCAAAGCAGACGATGCAAGGATTTTGATTGGACGCAATGGGCAGACTTTAGAAGCATTGCAATTTGTAGTAAGACAAATGTGCAGAAGTGCTGGCGCTGAATCGCAAAAGCCTTTTTTAGTAGATATTTTGGATTACCGTGAAAGACGCAGAGGAAATATAGAAGAACAAGCAAAAAAGGCAGCGGTGGCTGTTCTAAATGGTGATGCGGAAAAGATGCATTTAAATCCAATGAGTCCCTTTGAGCGCAGAATTGTGCACCAATTTTTGCAAACGGATTTTCCTGATCTGGTTTCGGAAAGCCATGGAGAAGGCGATGATCGCCATATTGTTATTAGTTATGGTGGAATGCCAGGACAAGCTCATGAGGCAGGACAAGCAGCCGATAATGAAGAATTGAATCAGACAGTTTAACTTTTGGAACCCGTTATTATATCCATAGCCTAAAGATTTAATGTGGTTTTGCTGTGGAGAGCTGTTATAACTCCTTGCTCGGCACAACAAATGACATTAGCCAAGCAAGATAAGCTTAAATTCTGTACGTATGAGAATAGGCTATGTTTGTTTATTAGTCAAACTGGGCAGATAATGCTAGTGGCTTGTGCAGCGGAAAGGGGTAAATACTTGCGTAAGGCGAGTAGACCATGGAGAACCCTCGACTAGAGACCGAATTTTATACTAATTATTTACTATTTTTCTTTGGTCCTTAGTCTAACGAAAGAAGTGAATCCCATGAAATTCAAAAGAACTTTATCGACTGTACTAACCACAGTTTTGCTTATATTGCTGCAAATTGTTACCGTTATGCCTGTCAAAGCGCAAAATGCTCCAGGGGGCATGAGAATTGGTATGAATGTGGAAGGGCCCAACTACTATAGCTCTGACGGTGCCTATATTGATTTAATTGAGACAGCGGGTAAATGGGGTGTTTCCTGGGGTACTGCTACATATCAGGCTAATGGTTATCCAGCTACGTGCGCTGGAGGTGTCTTTAGTCTTGTTGAGAATTTTGGTTATCCGGCCGGTGCTTATCAATTTTATGGACAAGGAAGTTGCGATATTAAGATGGATGCAAGCACAATAAACCCTAATCAATCCTCGATAGTGCAAATAAATGGTCAGTCGTATACGGGCTTTGTGCCCAATAGTGTGCAAGTAAGCTATGTCGTTAATGGCGGTCAAACTAACAGAATAGTAACAGGACTAGTGCAATTAAATGAGCCCCAACAAGTTAATGGTTCATGGTCCGGTTCGGTGCCCAAATCTCCGGCAATGTTGATCAGAGCATCAAATATAAAGCCCAGCGATCCTCCTAATTTTTACCACCTCATACGTCCGGATTATCCTGCTTGGCCGCAGACCCAAAATGCCCCTGGGTATCCTTTTGGAAAAGAATATTTGGCGGGATTGGCTCCATTTTGCGCGCTACGTTTTGTCACCTTTGCCTTTAGCAGTAACATTACTGACTGGAATACCCGTCCAGACCCTACTCTTTATGGCAATGATGCTGCATCTTTCGAGAAAATGATTGATTTGTGTAATGCCACTAATTGTGACGCATGGATTAATATACCGATCACGGCGACACAAGATTTTGACATTAATTTTGCCAAGATGGTCAAAGGTAGACTCAATTCCAATCTTCATTGTCATTGGGAAGTTGGTCTTGAATGCTGGAATTGGGCATTTCCTTATTGGACGGATACTAATATTTGTTACCAAATGGCTTTGGGCAATACTGCACTACCGCCGGGCATGCCGCCCCTTATTCCTACTGGGGTGTGGGAAATGCAGGGAGAAGCTTATGCTGCAGTGACAATGTCACATGCTGTTAATATCCAGAAGGTATTAGGCTTTCAGGGACGGCCGATGATATGCGGCCAGTTTGTGCTGATTAATTTTGAGGCTGGTGCCATGAAATATATTACACAAGCGATGAAGCTTGATCCATCCAGTCCGCTATTTCCATACGGCATAGCTGGTGCTCCTTACTTTAGTTGGAAGAGTACTGACAGCACGCTGGATGATGTATTTCAGAGCATTACTAACTATCTCAATACAACTATAGCTACTTCTTTAGCGCAACAAATGGCCTTGTCTAAGCAATATGGCATTCCATTTTGTTGTTACGAATTTGGGCAAAGTGCTTTCCCAACGCAAGCTAACTTTGATTTCAATCAATCGGCACAAACTGACCCCAGAATGGGTCTTGCCATTCAGCAAGAAATGCTTATGCTGAAAAATGCTGGAGCGGATCTGTGTACTTATTTTGATTACTGCAGGGTAGACGGTACTTACGGTTATTGGGGATCTATGCAATGTATTCAACAAGTAAATAACCCCACACCAAAATATGCTTCGGTGGCCGCTTTTGCTGCTACTTGCAATTGTGGCAATGGAGCGCCGACGCTGCCCCCGTCGCCCCCATCTCTGCCCCCGTCGCCCCCATCTCTGCCCCCTTCAGCGCCATCGCCGCCAGGACCACCTTCAGCTCCAGTAACACTACGGCCATCGGCTGGCAATGGTGGTAACCATAATCCGAATCCAATATTAACGCCAAGAATGGGCGGAGGAAGTGGAAGCAGTGGTGGCAATTCGTCTGTTAATCCCGGCGGCGTTCCTTGGATGCATTGAGCCAGAGCCAGAACCAGAACGTATTGTAAGCAGTCAGCTTAAGCTGTAACATGTTTATGAGTTGAGCCGGCAGTTGGGTTGGCATGCAAGTAAGCAGTAAAAGAATAAGCTACAGAAACAATAGAGGAATCTCAATAATTCTACTGGTGTTCCTTTGGGCCTTTTTCATGTTGATGATCGATTTTTTTGTCTTTAATGTGGTGCAAGCTATGATTATTGAGCGCCAGATTAATGGTATTTGTGAGGCGGCTTCACTGGCAGGTACGTCCATCTTAGCCAGAATGGATATAACGGGCGACGATATAAAACATAGCAAGTTGAAGAAGGCACAAAAGGCGGCATGCCGCTGTGCAGAAAATATGATTTTAAGCAGTCGTATTCTTAACAATAGTCTGAATAAGGCTGTGAGTTTTATGGATGAAGCTGATTTAGACAAAAGACTAAAGCCAAATGAATGTCGCTATGTAGTTAAACTAAGTGATCCTAGGACAAATGCTTATGTCACAAATCTGGGTAATACTGAGGGCCGAACGGTTAGTTGTTTTATGGCTTTTGGATACAGTCCAATATTTTTAAGTTTTGCAGATAAAATCTGTTATCCGATAATTGGAGAAGCAAAGGGGGGTTTGCCACAAATAGACTCGGTTCTGGTTTTTGATCTTTCTTCTTCTATGGATGATCAGACTGTAGTAACATTTGTGCGCCGAGAATGGATACATAGTCCATTAGGTAATGGCAATTTTGCTGCAGGCAACGTTAGCCCAAATAATATGAATTCTGGTGGTTGTGGCATTATTCAATATCTATCTTTGTCCTGTCCATCTTCTCCGCATACAATAGCAAATTATTTAGGTTGGGATTATAGTGCAGGAGTCGGTTCGCATGCCGAAAACGGGGAGTCTGCGGTTCTCGATGGTTCTTTAGTTAATGCTTTAGCGCCACAGAGTCTGGACAAAGCAGCTTATGAGTCACATGGTGCTATTACTCATCCTATGCGATTTGATGCTTATTTGCGATCACATTATTCTCACTACAATGCCAAAGGAGAATATTCACCCTGGGAAGCTGCTGTCTCACCGTATTGTCGCGCTTTTGACTATGGTACCCCGCCAGGAAATTGCGATCTTAGTGTTGGTCTTGGTGGAAACGGCGATGCTGTAACAGACATGATGGGTAATCTAACTACAGCTTTTGGACCAACAAGCATCCCAGCTAGGCCTCCTGGTCCTGGATCCACTTACTCGTCGTTTAATAACCCCCCCAATCAAAGCCCTATCCAGATGGTACAAGGTATGCCTATTCCAGCAAATAATGCTTTCAGTGATCTTATATGGCAAAATGATGGCAGTAATTATTTTGGCTATCAGCCGGCTGCTCCTGGAGCCACTCAAGGTTTGGCACAAAATGATCCTGTGTCCTCCCCGGATCAACAGACTTTTACAGATTTAGTGGTTAATATAACGCCACCACGCGAACAGCCGATGCAAGGTCCTGATAATTTTGTTGGCTTTTCTTATACGTTTCCTGCTGACGAACAAGATCAACTATTGCGGGGGCAACAATTTGATTTTCCCAATATTGCTGTGGTTGTTGAAGCAGCCCGTGGCAATCTGGAGGGCTCGTCTGTTTTGCCCAAGGGGTTAACAAATGCTCAAATGGCACTGATTGATAGACCGGTGTCAATTGATGGCACAATTTTTGACATGAGCTCTGTGGGGGTGAAGAATGGCTATCAAAAGGCTTATCAGCGGCTAGCCATGCTTTGTGTGCAACCTTTGGCCAGTTTATTGGCTGCCGCAGATCAATGTTATTTAGAAAGACTGCATAAATTTACAGATTGCCGTTTTGGCTTGGTAACCTTTTCTAATAGTGATGTATTTAAAGAAAAAAGCATGATATCGCGTTTTCGTACCACGGGAACAGTTGATGAAAAATCGGCTAATACTAATGTATCGTCAAACTATTATATATTTGGCGCACCCAATGGTAATCCTATTTTTACTAATTCAACTTATGATTCTGGTAGGCTTACAGCTGGCGGCTTTAACAGTGTTCTATTAGAAGATGGAGAGGGGATGGGCTTTCGCCTGCCCAGGATATGTTTAGATGCCCAAAATGAGCATTATCTAGATTGTGTGAGCAAAAATAAATTGAAAGGTGATGAGCTTAATGATCGATTAAATTTCGGTGCTGGTGCTAATGGTATTTATAATTGCCGGGTAGGGTCTGTATGCGATACAGCTGAGGCGCTAGATACAGCTCGTCAGATGTTTCATTGCGATAGTTACGATTTATCTGGTGCAGCAAAATATAGAACTTCGGCTCGGCGCTTAATAATATTTTTTATGGATGGCGAACCATCCGGCGGAGTAAATGGCAGTCAGGGCCGGGAAACATTAAAAATAAGTGGCCGACGAAATGGAAATATAGATAATGATAGTTGTGCATCCAACGGTATAGCCGTATTTACCATCGGACTAAATTTAACTAAGGGAAGCGCATTTAACAAACTGAAAGAACGCCAATTAGAGTTTCTTGGTGATCAAGAACCTACCGGTGGTCAAAGTGGCGGTATAGCTTGGAGAGCTAGTCATGGCAGCAGATATTATTCCTGCGAAAATCTAACTGAGCTCAAAGCAGTGTTCTGTGACATTGCAAGGCGATTTGTCCAGTCTCAACCCTAAGAGCCTACGGTTATCAGAATAGAAGTTTGAATTTATAGGAGCGATTGTGTTCATATGAAAGCAATAATTGTTCTTATGGCTGGGGAGCAATGGCGGTCAGTCCCAAGAAACATTAAGAATAGCCGGACGACGAAAAGGGAATAAAGATAGCGCAGGGCTAATATATGCGAACTAGACAGCATAGAATAAATACAGGATCATTAATGGTTGAATATTCAACAACCCTGTATGTTCTGCTGCTTTTATTGGCTTTTCCGTTGCTTAACCTTTCAGTGGTGGGGTTTAGGTCATTTTTTTTATGGTTTGCCGCGAACCAAGCAGTGATGGCGGCTAGTAAGGCAAAGACTTATTTGGAGCCAATCGAAATTCCACCGAATATAGTTTATCCTAGTGCTTGCCAAGCCGCTATCAAAGGAGCTAATAAGATCAAGTCTATGTTTGCAGGAATTAGTTGGGAAGAATCAGAAAATAATCCTGATGTTCAAATTGTAAGAGAACCTATTAATCCTAAAGCAAAAGGCTCCAAACCAGAAGCCGTATTTACACGCGGAAATGGAGCTCCGCTAGTAGAGAGAGATGAGCCTGATCAAAGTGCAAGCATATATATATGTCGCGTTATAATAAATGGACAAGTCAGTCCGCTCCTAACACTCCCCTGGTTTGATTTACCAGGTTTAGCAAAACCTATTGATTTTAAAGTGTCCTCCGAGGCGCAGTACGAAAATGTTTCTGGATTGAGAATGTAATTATTGCAGAGCTATGGATAATATTATGCGTTTGCAAAAAATTCGACAACGAAAACGCAAAATGGGAGCAACAGCAATTGAGCTAATAGCCACCATGCCGGTTTTAATTGTTGTCACGGCACTCTCCCTTGATCTAGCTGTATTGATGTTTGGCGTCGATTTCTGTGATCGTACATGTAAGGATTGTGCTCGTGTGGCTGGACAAATGGCCACTCCCGATGATGCAGTTAACGCAATGAATGCTGCAGCAGCAGCTCATCGTATAGATGGGCTTGTTATACATAAAATGTATCCGGAGTTGCTAATTTACGAAGACTATAATTATTCAGCAAAAGCGCCTACACCTAAATATGGCACTACTGCTAATTATTTAGGAAAGAATGGACCAGACAATGTTACTCCGGCTAGTGGTATCAATGATAAACAATCTGAAAGAGTCGATTATACTGATCCTAATCAAACAAATTCGCCTGGTCCTTACGTGGTGGTGCGCACAAGTCTGGTTATGCGTATACCAGTAACTATTAGCTTTTTTGGTTTAAAATTGGTCGCTAATAATGTGCATGGAGACCCACAATTATTCAAAGTGCAAAGCCTCTATACTTTTCCTATTACTAATGTGTATACACCAAACTAGGACAAATATTTCAAATACTAAATATTTACTTTCAGATGCTGGAAGACACTCGTAATGAGAAGCACAGGATTGAGGAAGTCGCTAAGACCCTTGCACCAGAACTTTTCAAACCGATTGAACTACCATTCTGCTATTGGTATCATATTTGGTTGCAAAGAAAAAGACATGGTTAAAAACCAATCTTGATCCTAGTCATGAACTTATTTAGTGAGACTAAAAGAAACAAAGACGGTGGTGAGCCTCTGTTGCAGCGGAGCGCTTATATGGGTCTGGAAAAGAAATACATTACAAGCAGCATTATAAGCATAGAGCTTGTAACCCCAAGCCAGAAACCAGCTACTAGAATTTGCCAGACGATTAACGCTTGTCTGTGGGTCAAACTGACCATAATGCCTAAGCGATTAATGATGTAGAAAACAACCGCGCCAATTGTTAATAGCAACGGTAATAAACGTACGCCTGTTGGTACCTGTATCGATACGGCGGCTAATAAGCTCAAAATACATAGAATGACCAGCCCAATAGTGACGTAGTCTGAAAAGCGTTGTCGAACATTTTCAGAAACCGACGCATCATTGACATGTTTTAATGCCAGGAAAAAATTGACAAATGGTGTCCGTTTAGGAAAAACCTGCTCTTTTTCGGCTGCCTTGCCTGAGTTATCTTTTGCCGCCGGTTTTTCAGCCGGATTTTCTGCCTCTGCCACTGGTATTCCCTCCGGAATAAATAATCGATGTTAACAGCGTAATCACTTCCTAATAATCAAAAACATTATACAGAATGCAGGACCTGCTTTAATCTGTGATTGCAAAAAGCCTACTTTTATATTCTTTTACTAATTAAAACATTAAGTAGAAAAGCCTGGTCGGTTTAGACCAGGCTCTGTCTGATAATCCACAGAGTTTACAATACAAGCCAACACAAAACACTCTTTCCAAAAGAAAGGACGAGCAACAAAAAAGAATGTACGAAACTACTTGGTAGGCGTGGTTGTAATGCCCTGAATATTAGATTCTGGACTGATTAACGGACTGCCCAAATGCTCTCTATACCAACGTAAAGCTTCTGCTTTTTTATGAATAGCATGCCTGCGAGCTGATGGAACAGAATAAGAAGGTGGTTTCAGATGGAAATAACGTCCTTCATCGCCAACGACTTGCCCGAAGGCTGGTAAAGAAATTGATAATGCTGATAAAACAATCAGAGTTGCTCTCATTGTAAATGTCCTCTCCTTTGAAAACGAAAGCGTTATCAATATAACGCCCTGGTGCTTTGTCATGATATATACCAAGGTATAAATCACTTGAATCATTATACTTGTTAGGTGTCGAGAAATGTAATGTCAAGATCTAACTTTATTAACGCTGCGAAAAGGTTTTATCCAGTTGCTGATAATAAAATTGGTTGAAAGAGCTGTGCGGTGGCAGCAAGGGCGACAGAGTGCCTATTATTGTGGGTAGAGAGGAATTAGTTGGCTTTGAGCAGTAGCTTGAAATTTTTCTAGCCTAAATAGCTTGCTTGAAAAGACTTAAGATGAAATGAGGTAAGTTTTGGCAAAACCTGCTAAAGCAAAAGTTAAATCGGAAAATCAACCAATCTCAAGTGGCGATTGTCGTCAAGCAATACATTGGTATACAAATTTGCTTGCCGAAGAAATGCGCTCTGGATTCGGTTGTAGTCGTGGACTATTTGCCACAAATTTTGAAGCGGACGATCAGTTATTGCTAGACACAGCTTTGACTAACTTGGAGAGCAAAGGTGTTAAGCCTTTCATTGTTAGCGGTGAGGATCTTTACAAGCAAGCAGATCATGTATGGAATTTAGCGCTACATCAAGCAAAGTATGGGCAGCCTGTAGTAACAACGCTAGAAGTCGAAATGCGAAATTCTGAGTTTTTGGTACTGACTAATCTTGATACACCACTTTCTGCTCACCAGCTCTGGTATCTCTATCATTATGTATTGTATCCTGCAGCATTAGCCGAGAAACCGATGCTAATCTCAACGCCTTTGGGCTTTGAGGAATTTGTTATGTACGGTGCCGGTTGTGATGATTTCGAATATGCAGGACGGCCTATTACATGGGAAAAACTCATCTCGTTGCTCAACGCGACAGTGATGAATCTATATCACTCTAAGCAGTTGCAGCAAGAGAATTTGCCGGCCATGCTGTTGCCAGAATATAGATTTTATCGAGCATTGCAAGAGCGACATTTGAACGCGACGCCTCATTATGTTGCTAATGACTATTTACTCGATTTTGCTGTTATTGATGAAACTGCCAAAGTCAAGCTAAATATAGAATGCGATTTTATCCATCGGTTTGGTTTGATCGGCAAGGAAACTAAAACCTTATTGAGTAAACAAATTAAGAGAGACAAAGATCTTATGAGTGGTGGGTGGCAGATTTTACGTTTTTGCGCAAAAGAGCTTAGTGGCTCTTTGGATAGCTGTGTAGATGCAATTGAAGAGATTCAGAGAAACAACAATAAAAAGTCAAGCGTCGGTCGTTTCATAAATTTACCGATGTTAACCGGTAGTCTAAATCTACCAGCCCAAGATCGCGATGAACTTGCTGCTATCACACATAGTGCTGGACCAGCTGCCATTGCAGGTGGTGCTGGCACCGGGAAATCCATGTGTATAGCTCAAAGGGTAGCTTTTTTGCTTGGACAGGGTGTAAGCCCGGAAAGGATACTTGTTATAAGCTACTCAACGGAAGCAATAAGACCTTTAAAGCAGGCAGCAGAAAAAATTATGCCGGGGCGTTTATTAGACAAGGTCAACTTTTATAGTTGGCACGATCTAGGATTGCGAATTCTAAAAGAGAATGTATTGACTATTAAGCGCAAGCTGCCTCTAAAGATCGAAAGTAGTCCGCAAAAAATATTGCAAAAGCTGATTGCAAAATACACCAAGGAGTCGGATTCTACGGCGTTAGAATTACTTGGCTATCCTGATGAGGTGACTGTTTCCTCAGCCATTGCTAATTTCAAGGCCAATTTGATAAGTGCGCAAGTAGCGAGAGAAAATGCAAAAAATGAAAGAGATTTGTTAATTGCCAAAGTCTATGCTGCTCATGAAGATCAATTGCAGAAAGCAAATAAAATCGATAAAGACGATATGGTTAGTCTTGCAGCACAAATATTGGGACAAGAGCCCGAATTGCGGGCCCGCTACGAAAACCTATTTGAACATGTTATTGTAGATGAGCACCAAGACGCCACCGTTGCTTGTGATTTTCTAGCCAGAATATTAGCGTGCCCTAACGATAATATAATTTTTGTAGGTAATCCCGATGAGTCTATTTATGAGAGTCAGGGAGCCGTTCCCCGTCTTTTAGCAGAAACATCATTGCGTGTCCCAAATGCCAGCTGTTATTTACTTGTCCATAATTGGCGTGCGCATCCACAAATCACAAAGCATCTAGAACAATTTATCAGTCATAACGACATTGTTGGTGATGCTAAGGCGCGTATTGAAAAAAATACTATCACTGCCTGGGGCGAAGTACCAACTCAGGCAATATTAGGTCCTTTTGAATTTAGAGATGAGGGAGTTCAAATTGACTGGCTAATGGAAAAAGTTGAAGAGCTGCTCTCCCAGGGTCGCAAACCAGAAGAGATTGCTATTGTCTGCCGTTCTAAGGAACAATCTGGAGAACTTGAAGCACTTCTTGTCCCACAGGGGTTAGTAGTTAGTACTAATGAGTCTGATACCAATGTTTTGCCGGACGAAGAAAGCGATGTGCTCACTTTCTTAAAACTGGTAGCGGATCCTGATGGTCCTAAAGCCAGAGAATATTTTGAGCGCGTATGTCAACTGCGCTTCAAAGGAATAAGTCCGAAGCTATCTGTCACGATAAGCGATGTGGCAGAGAGCTTTAATGTCTCGTATTTAAAAGCCGTGGAGTTTTACTCTGAGGCTGCAGCAGATCCGTTATCAAATCAATTGGAACAGTTGGTAAAGCGAATTAGATCTATGCATCGCGATAAATTATCACCCTACGAAATTATAAATTTATTGAAACGGCCACAGTGGCTTGGCGATTATTACAAGTCAGTCAAAGTTCCACCAAGAGCGGTGTACGAACCGTTGAAGGTAATGACACATATACAAGAAGAAGCAAGGACTTACAAAACGGTTGTTGAATTTCTGAAGAACTATTCTCCGGCCAAAGCAATACAAAACCAGACAGAGGTTGGACATGCATCCTTAAATCTTTTGACCGTGGCTGAGGCAAAGGGCCGAGAATTTCAAGTCGTTTTTGTGCCTGATCTTGTCGAAGGTAGGTATCCAGGTGAGAACCAGACGAATCAAGGCGAAGAAGCGCGAATGTTTTATGTAGCACTAACAAGGGCTCGGGAATTTCTATATTTGTCTTGTCCAAAGACAATAAAAAATCAGTTGTATTTGCCATCTCCATATTTAGCGCTGTCCGGCTTGGAGTTAATTGCTTCTGGTTTGGATGAAGAGGATCTTAGGACAAAGAGAGCGGCGATAGTCAAAGAAAAGGCGATAGCTAAGGAAGAAACTATAGCCAAAGAAAAACAATTAATAGCTAAGAAAGAAATCGTAGCCAAAGAAGAAGAATTAATGGCTAAGGACGAAATCATAGCCAAAAAAGAAGAATTAATGGCTAAGGAAGAAATCATAGCCAAAGAAGAATTAATAGCTAAGGAAGAAATCGTAGCCAAAGAAGAAGAATTAATGGCTAAGGAAGAAATCATAGCCAAAGAAGAAGAATTAATGGCTAAGGAAGAAATCATAGCCAAAGAAGAATTAATAGCCAAAGAAGAAACTATAGTCAAAGAAGAACCCTTGCGAAAGGTAACAGAAGTGAAAGGTCTGCCACGCAAATCAATTGAAAAGAAACAGACTAAGGAGGTTCCTGCTGCTAAGTCAACAAATATTTTCGGACTGATCAAAGAGCAAAGCGTGGGCGAAATTATTGAGGAGTTTGCTGTTCCCGTAGTGAAGAAAGGAAAAATAGATTTTAGCGATGTGGTGCGCAAAGCAAGACAGGCACAAATCGAAGAACAAATAACTCCTGAAGAGGATGCAAATATTGAATTGCCAACAAAGAAGCCGAAGTCAAAGACTACGGATAGAAGCAAAGAAAGTAAATGCAGTAATTGTCTGGCTACCATTGAGCCAAATGCCCGTTTTTGTGGGGAATGCGGAGCTCTTCAGAATGCAGCAACTAAATCTGTATGTAAATCTTGCAATCAGACAATAGACGCTTCAGAGAAATTTTGTGGGGAATGCGGTGCGCCTCAATAAACAATCGCTTTCCAAGTGTTTCAATCTTTTAAGTTCTTCTCATGAAAAAGTTACGGCTCTTGCATATAGTCATGCTAATGTCACAGAACTAACCAATTAGTCGATAGTTTGGTTGTATTATCAAAATAAGGAGATTCATTATATGAAGCATATTAGGGCAAGTCTGTTGGCTAGTTGTTTAATTGCCAATTTGGGGCTGGTAGCTGTTGCTCAGACAGACACAAGTACTACGTCAACAAGCACTGCAAAGACTACTACTGAGAAAAAGAGTAAGCATTGTGGATTTCGTAAACATCGCTTGAAAAATATATTCAAGAAATCAAGCAAAACCGAATCCACTACAACTAAATAGTCCATAGGCATAAATACCCGATTGGGTAAAGTGTCTGAAAAAAGGAGAGGGTTATCATCCCTCTCCTTTTTGTAGGGTTTTAATTTTGAGCATTGGTCTATGTCTGATTGTGTTCATAACCCATAGTCTGACCTCTACAGAATAGTAGCTTTTCCGGGATCCGCTTTCAAAATGATTTATAATGCCAAAGGAAGTAATGCAGGCTATCGCGTTAATGTTTGTGTTCGCACAAGTTTTAATGAGGAAAGTCCGGGCACCATAGGGCTGGTTGCTGGGTAATGCCCAGTGCGCGTGAGCGTGAGGATAGTGCCACAGAAATGAAGACCGCCATAGCAATATGGTAAGGGTGCAACGGTGCGGTAAGAGCGCACCAGCAAAGTCGAGAGGCTTTGGCTAGGTAAACCCCGCTGAAGGTGCAAGGATAAGGTATACTTTGAGGGTATAGTGGCCCGCTATCTCAAAGTGCTGAAGCCGCTTGAGAGCCTGAGTAATCAGGTGTCCAGATAGATGGTAGCCCAAACAGAACCCGGCTTATGCATTACTTCTTTTTCTTTAGCTATCCCAATTTACTGGCTGAGTAGTTCGATCTCTCTGCAGTGTCCGTGTGAAGCTAACTAAATCTTTGCAATATAGCCTTGATGAAAGGAAGTGTTCAACTTAAAAGGCTATATGGGCTTAAATGACAGAATGTGAGGTCCTCGGCTAATGACTGAACTATATCCAGAAATAGAACCCTATGAAAGCGGACGGCTAAAAGTTTCGGATTTGCATGAATTGCATTATGAGCTTATAGGCAATCCTAAAGGTAAGCCAGCCGTATATTTGCACGGGGGCCCGGGTAGTGGCTGCAATCCGTACTATAGAAGATATTTCAATCCAGAGAAATATCTTCTTGTCATGTTTGATCAACGCGGTTGTGGAAAAAGTACACCACATAATGAATTGAGAGAAAACACCACTCAGTTGTTGGTGAGTGATATTGAACGGTTAAGAGAGCATTTAGGTATTAAGCAATGGCTTGTCTATGGCAGTTCTTGGGGTAGCACATTGGCTCTGGCTTATGCCCAGGCCCATCCGCAAGTAGTGACTGAGATGGTCATGTCAGGCATTTTTCTGGGCTCTAAAGAAGAAGTGTCCTGGTTGTATCAGAGTGGAGCAAATGCCATGTTTCCTGATTACTGGGAAGATTTTATTTCTGTTATTGATGAAGAAGAAAGGCATGACATGCTAGCTGCCTATCATCGTAAATTTACTCAAGCACCAAAGGCAGAACAACTCAGAGCAGCCAAAGCCTGGAGTCTTTGGGAAGCACGCCTGCTTAAGCTAAATCTCGATCCTGATTTAGAAAAAGAATTTATTGCAGATGAATTTGCTATTGCCCATGCCCGAATAGAATGCCATTATTTTACTAATGACTGTTTTCTTAAGCCTGGGCAATTAATTGCTGGAGTAGAGAGAATTAAAGATATTCCGGCTGTTGTAGTCAACGGTCGTTACGATATGATTTGTCCGCCTAAATACGCTTGGAAATTACATAAAGCATGGCCTAAGTCCAAAATTATAATTGCTCCTGCGGCAGCACATTCTGGTCGCGATATTCCCAATCAACAAGCGCTAATAGCAGCTTTGGATAATTTTGTGGCTGTCTAAAAGACTTATTGCCTGTTCATGGTTCATTGATGATGCTTTTTGCGTTAATCTGTGGCACGAATTACTCTGGGTAACGCGAGCTTCGCTAGATATTGCGGGTGATTTAATAAATTAATTATGATTTCACTTGGCAAAAAATTGTTTTTGAATGGTGGCGTTTTCTTTTACGAGTACTAGAAAATCAGCATTTTATAGAGGCTAATATCAAATTTGCTCGGCAAATCAAAGTATTTCGCAGTGCGCAAAAGATATTTGAATCTCTAATTGATTTTGTTACTGTGAAATTGTCCCTACGGAGATCGACCAGTGAACGACGGAGTTAGCCATCATCATAACCTGAACGGAAAGCTATCAAAGGCTTTCCAGAACTGGCCCTTCGTTGTGAGCGCTAGTCGATCCTGACCGTCCGTGCTTTCAAGGTCATTCCTCTGTACCTAAAATAAATCAGAGGACATTTCCCAAATGAGAAAGGGAAAGTCATGCTCAAGTTGTTGCTTCCTCAAGGACACTTGCAAGTGGGTGTGCTCTCCTTGTTGTCTAAGGCGGGGATAGAATTCACCTTCAAGGATCCAAGAGACTATCGCCCTCAATGCAGTGATCCGCGCATTGAGGCAAAAGTGCTCAGGCCGCAAGATACCCCGTGGTTACTTGCACAAGGCAGGCATGATTTTGGATTCTGTGGATTGGATCTGCTCGATGAAAAAGCAGCTACCGGACTGGAGGGCTTTGTGGAATGTATAGACACAAGGCTCAATCCCGTCAAACTAGTACTAGCTGCGCATTGGCAAGATAAGGACATTTTGAGCCAATCTGAGCGCCGGTTGCTTATCGCTACAGAGTATCCTTTTACTGCGGCAAGATGGGCTGCAAGCCGAGGGATAGACGCGCTAGCGATCCCCACAGCCGGATGCACAGAAGCCTGGGTGCCTGACGATGCGGACCTCATTCTTGATGTTACCGAGACAGGTACTACATTGAGAAAAAATGGGCTGGTGGTTGTGTCACAAATCTTGCGTAGTACAACACATCTCGTTGCTTCAAAGAAAGCAGCAATTGATCATGCCTGGTTTATTAATCTGGTCGCGTCAGCAGTCCTACAGCAACAGGCTTAGCCGATAATTCATAGAGGTCATCGCTAAGGCTGATTGCCCAGCACCCGTAGCTCAATTGGTAGAGCAGCGTCCTGTTTAGACGCAGCTGTGGGTTCGATTCCCACGGATGTATTGCCTGCCCACATGATGTGGTTGGGCAATCTTTTTGGTAAGAGAGGGGGCTAGAGTCTATGCTGACCATCAGCATAGCTGATGAGGACCCAATGCAAAGTCAGTTGTGAATTTCTGATCCTAATTCAGTGCCTGGTCTGTTACCGGGCAATCGCAATTGGGATTTCGAAGGGGAGTGCGACAAGATGAAGTTTCGAGAAACAGTTCAAGAGGTGCTGGGAGATTCCATCTCTCCCAATGACTTGAGGACGATCACGTTAATCCACGCGATCATTCTCTTGCAGGTGTCATACCGTTGGCGATGGGGGGATGAATGGGGGGACTACAGCAATGAGATGCCGATCCTTATGAATATGGTGGGGGAGGTTGAACGGTTGGGGATGAATGAGACCCATCCTGAACTGGATACAACTCTCAAAAAGTTTGCATACAAATGGATGCATCCACATGACCCAGCATACTTACGTTGTCGCCGGTTGAGAGAGCATTTGAATGCGGCGGCAATGAGCACCCCGCGTTCAAACTCAATCATATCGCCGATGCTCAATCGTGCACTTGCAGTCCTATGCAAGGTCTCCTATTGATGATAAAGCGCGGCAAAAGAAATGCCCAAACCCAGACCCCGTAGCGATTGGCAAGACCGACACTGCTGCAATCTGGGTATATCAAAACCCCAATGTGACGATCAATTCGCAAAGCGGTTATTGGGCACGTGCTCAATAACTGCTTTGCCCTTCATCAGTACAGAAGGAGATTTTACAATGCACGGTGATTTCACAGATGTCCTCGGCAGCAAGTCTGCTCTCCGCAGTGACAAAGTTGCCTCTGATTTCGGCGCCGAATACGCCCTTGCCAGCGGCGAATTCAGCGAACCGATTCGCATTCCGGAAACCATGAACTTTAACTGGCAGCATGACGTCGAGCACGACGGCGACTGTCAATTCGTTTTCCAAAAACTTCTTGACAGGGATACAGGAGCTCTTGTGCCCTGTGTGATTGTTGTATATCGAGAGCCCACCAGGGGCAAGATACGGAAGTTCCGCCTCAAAGTGCTGGAGCGTCAGGTTTTTACGCTTCCGCCGGATTATAAATGGCAGGTATTAGGGGCAATTGGTCCACTGGAAAACCCTGACATGCTTATCGTGTATGAAATCCCAGTGGAAGCGAGGCCAGTGTAAGCAGTTAAAAAATATAGAGTAGCTCGGCGAGCCGCTCTGGGACCCCGCTTCGGCGGGGTTTTTATGTTAATTAATCACTTAAAAACGCCGTCAATTTTAATTTGAAACGCTTAGATAAATTTTTTGCTTGCTGTGTGCTCAATTTGCGCTTACCGTTTAAAAATTCAGAAACACGGCTAGCTGAGCCAAATTGAGGTATTAAATCGTTTTGAGATAGATTACCTTGTTCCATCAAATATTGAATTATCTCACGCGGATTCATGTCGGCTATTTCATTATCCCAGCGCGATTCATATTTAATTATAAGATCTGTAAGTACTTCTAAATAATCTTGTTCTGCTTTAGAAAGCCTGTCTATCCGATCGGTAAGCCCATCGCAAACCGTTGCTGCTCGGTCATTTTCTTTGTCGTTACAAATTGGCCTTAGGGGAAAGCGCCTAACCAATTCATAATACGTTTTATTGTCAGTTTGCTCGATTGCCGCTAATAAAGGCTGTGCCTTCCTAGCTTTTCCATTTGTTTTTGTCATACTCTTCATGGGGTAATACCTGTCTTATATATAGCTTGCCATTTTCAAAAGCGATAATCGCAATCAGGCGATACGAATTCCCTTTTATATTAAAGATAATGTTTCCTTCTACCCAATCAGCGGTAGGAAAGGCATTGCGAATGTCATGAAAGTTTTTCCATTCAGCTTCGCGTGTAATTTTTCTCCATTGTTTTAGAGGACCTTCTGCTGCCGGGTATTTTCTATAAAACTGTCTAGCCTTACCCCAATGAATTATGTGCATCGGTCCTCCTTTCCTATTTTACCAAAATGGGAAATAGGGACAAGTTAAATTTTCCTATTTAGTGAGTAAGTACAGAGCTGCTACCAGAGATAATCTTCTGACCAGAGAAATAAACGAAATTTACAGTAAATAAGTTCAAAACACCAAAGAGAAATAATAAATGAGTGCGTTATTCAAGGCGAATTTCTACGCTGTGTCTATGTGCATCCAGCCCTTCCACAGTAGCGATGGTTTGTACGATTGGACATAAGCGAGCCAAACCCGGCTTGGTTACAAATGAATATTGCACGCGTTTCATGAATGTCCAAACACCCACAGGAGACGATTGTCGTGTCCAACCCCCAGTAGGCAGGCAGAAATTAATGCCGGTAGCATAGTCGCCTAATGCAACAGGATTGTTAAGCCCAAGAAAAACAGAACCAGCATGGTTGATTTGTTTTAGTATTTCCTCTGGATTCTTAGTCAAAATCTCTAAATGCTCGGGTGCATAGTCATTAGCAAAGGCAATAGCTTCGTTCATAGAATGAGTAATTATAATGGCGCTGTAAGTTGCCAGAGACTTTTGGATATCTTCTTTTCTGCTCAATTTTTCAAATTGTTTTTCCAATTCGTCTTTTGTCAATTGAGCTAATTGTTTAGAATCAGTAAGCAAAACTACAACAGAATCGGTACCGTGTTCTGCTTGAGCAAGAAGATCGGCAGCACAATATTTAGCTTTTTTATTTAAATCACATTCTGGTGATGCGGAGTTATCAGCAAGAATAAGCACTTCACTTGGCCCAGCGGGTGCGTCAATGGCTATTTTGCTTTGGCATAAAATTTTGGCTGCTGTCACATAAGTATTGCCAGGACCAGCAATAAGATCTACTGGAGCAATCGTTTCTGTGCCATATGCCATAGCAGCAATGGCTTGAGCGCCGCTCACTCTGTAGATTTCTTTGATGCCGCATTCATTTGCGGCAATTAGGACCTCGTAATTTTTTCCTTTGGCTGAGATACATGAAATAATTCTAGGGCAGCCGGCTGTCTTAGCTGCTACGGCAAGAATTTGTTGCACAGTTGGAAAAGGATTTTTACCGCCGGGAATGTAGAGACCGACATTGGCAATAGGAGTCCATTTTTCGCCGACTATAATGCCTTCTTCTAATTCTTGTTCCCAGTTCAGGATCCGTTCTTTCTGGATTTTGTGGAATTTTTGTGCCAACGAAATTTGTTCTTTAATTTTATCAATTATTTCTTTTGGCGTGTTTTTATAAGCTTCTTTGATATCTGTGTCAGTGATTTTTAATTTTGCAAGAGAAAATTCGGGGTCATCCCATTTTTTAGCAAAATGGACAAGTGCGGCGTCACCATCAGATTTTACAGCAGCGATAATTTCTTCTACTTTGGTTTTTACTTGATCTATATCGTTCTGAGAGCGCTTCATTATTCGATCCCGGACCGATTTTGTCATATTTTGTAATTCATATACATTGATCATATGTGTTCCTCAGGGATACAGTTTTGAGCTTGCCGTCCTTCTAGTTTGTCACTACTTTTCCTTCAATTTAATTTTTTCGATAATTGATTCACTAAAAAGCTCGGATTATTTGTAGACACTAAAAAGCCCGCCAAAAGCGGGCTTTGAAAACTATTACAAAAGCAATTATTGCCAGGTAACTATTCAGCCCGCTCCTTCAAAAAAGGATGATGTCTGTGCATAGAGACATCATTGATAGAATGAGAATGAGCAGAATTGAATTTCATAGGATTGAGATACTCTTACTTGTTTCGGAACCTTGGCAAAAGTCCGAAAGAAAATATAGACTAATTGGCAATATAACAAAGTAGAAAATGTAAGGCAAGAATAAAACGCAATTGTAAATAAAAGCTTATATTGGGTGCTTTAGGTGTCCGAGTGCAGTGGGGCAAGGAAGTCCCTGTGAAATTTAATTCAACAAGGAGCGCACTTGTTCTAAATGTGCAGGATCGGCCTTTAGCCATTGGGCAATCTCTAGAGGAAGCCTTACGACAGCTGTTGGTGCTTTAGTACTGCCAATGGGTCTGCCTGCGCCTTCACGTTTGCCGCCGCGACCGCGAGTTTTTGCTTCGATAAACGAAGCAAGGTTGCCATTTAGGCGATGTTCAATAAATCCACGCAAATATAGAGGATAGTTTTTTATTACTTCTTTTTTGCTATTTCCCCCATACTCTACTGGATACAGTTCATGTTCGAATAGCCATGCTTGCACTTCTGGATCAAACCAAGGCTTGATTTCACCCACTTCTAGGAGCGCCATTTTTAAGTGTTCATCGACCATTTGAGCAAACTGATTTTTGTTAATATTTTTCATAGCAATCCTTTGCTTTTGAGCGCCCTTTCAGTTCTTTTAACGCTATCTGCTACCACTTCTTTGGGACCGGGATGCCGCACCTTTATATAACAGACAAATTTGTTCTTTTGGTCATAAAGATTCCAGTCAATTTTTGCTTTGTGCAAAGACCAGTCATATTGCTTGATCCATTTTTGATAGTCCCTTAGTTTTATTGGCTTATACATAATTTTAGAATATTCGTAACGAAAAATCAATAGTGATTTAGTAGGCGACAGTGATACATCGAATCAAAAGACTAATGAATCGAGAAAGATTCAATCGACGATCTCTATAGCTATTACGTTGCTGCTATAAAATTAGTTCAAAAAACTTGGTGAACAAAGAAAATCTAACTATTGGCTTTTAGTTGGTCGATGAATAATTTATCTTCTTTGCTTAAAGGGGCACAATTTAGCAAATCCGGACGTTGTTGATAAGTAATGCGTAATGCCTCTTGGCGGCGCCATTTGGCTATTGCTTTATGATCGCCATTGCGCAGAACTTCCGGTACAAGCATGCCGCGAAATTCAGGTGGCTTAGTGTATTGTGGTGCTTCTAAAATACCGCTGAAAAGACCATTGCTTGTGCTGCTGAAAGATTCATCAACTAAAGAATCGGCTTGTCCCACAACTCCAGGAATGAGTCGGCTAATAGCATCGATTATTGTTAGTGCGGGCAATTCGCCGCCTGTGAGGACAAAATCACCCACTGATATTTCATGGCTGGCCAAATTTACCACGCGCTCATCGATGCCTTCATAGCGTCCGCAAATAATGGTCAATTCATTTATTTTGCTTGCGGCGAAGTCATGGGCCAGGTTTTGTGTGAAAGGTTTTCCTCGTGGACTGGTTAAAATGACAGGACTATCACCATTCCTTTTAATCGATTCAAAAGCGGCATATAAAGGCTCTGGCTTCATGACCATGCCGGCTCCGCCGCCATAAGGTGTGTCATCTACCCGGCGATATCTGTCGGTGCAAAAATCTCTGGGATTATATATTTCGATGGCGATGCTGCCATTATTGCGACCTCGGCCCAAAACGCTGGTCGAACAATATGCATCAAATATTTCTGGAAAAAGACTAATAACGTGGAAATTAAACATAAATCTCACTAATTATCATATGCATCAGTGATATTGATTCTAGGATTATTAGGAGGCGTAGCTAGAATCTCCAATTTCGCAAATCAGTTGGTAAGTGTAACACTTTTGCATTGCCCCAGAAAGACGACCTGAAAGTGAAAGGCGAGGAGTTTAACTCCTCGCCTTTCTTGTGGATTGAAATGTACGTTTTGTTTTTCTTATTACCTAATCCGGAAAATTCATTTTGAAGTAAGAATTTACCTTTTTTTCTTTTTGGCAGCTTTTTTGGCTGGTTTATGAGCTTTTTTGGCTGGTTTATGAGCAGCTTTTTTAGCTGTTTTTGCTTTGGGCTTAGCCAAAACCAATGTTGGTTGTTTGGCGCGGCCGTTTACGATGTCCTTAAGCTCTTTACCGGCACGGAAAGCAGGAACTTTAGCAGCCGCAATTTTCAACGGAGCCAATGTTCTTGGGTTACGACCTGTACGGGCTTTACGGTTACGACGTTCAAATGTGCCGAAGCCTACGAGAGTTACTTTGTCTCCCTTAGCTAAAGCTGATGTAATTGTATGAACTAAACCAGAAAGTGTACGAGTTACTTCTGTTTTTGGTTGTCCTGTAGCTTGGGCTACGGAGTCAACGAGCTCAGCTCGATTCATTCGATTTCCTCCTTAATTTGGAAATACCCACTCAACCCACAGCGACGCATGATAACATCAGCGTTTCAATTACACAAGTACCTAGCGGCATTTTTCTGAAAATTTTTTTGACATTATGCAAAAGCTGATACCCTGGGCTTTATACTAAATTGTGCAGAAAGCGATATTATTACGCAGGAAAGCGATGAGGATAGATAATCATCATGACAACAAGAGCTGGAGCTAATTTTGCAACACAGGCTTGTATTTTGCTGCTCTTACTAGCTTGTATGATTTCGGTTTCAGCTGAAGAAGAAGTGGCATTTTCTGCCGCTAAAGGTAAAGTTGATCCGCGAAAGCCGACACCACTTGTTGGTAAAGTGAATATTGCCAATATAAATGCTGAAGAATACCATCTATGCGTTAAAGCTTATGATGGTTGTTGGCGAACATTTTTACAAAATGCTTGCCATACGGCTATGGCTTCTGTAATGCCTGCAAAAATGCCAACCGGTAAAAAATTCTGGACTTTTCCTGCTGCCGGTGGTGTTGATTCTTCGCCAGCTAATTACGAGGGTGTAATATATGTAGGAAGCGATGATCATAACGTATATGCGGTGGATGAGCATACGGGCAGAATGCTCTGGCGTCGGGAATTGGGATTACAAATCAAATCGTCGCCGGCTGTAGGCGAGGATTATATTTTTATAGGTTGCGAAGACAAAAAGCTTTATAAGCTTGACCGAAGAACAGGAAATATAATCTGGTCTTTTACTGCTGAAGATCGTATTTCAAGCCCCCCGGTTGTTTCTCTTGATGGCGTATATGTTGGTAGTTGGGACGGGTATCTATACAAAATAAATAAGAACAGCGGTGAATTGCTCTGGAAATTTAAAACAGGGGGCAGAATTACGAGTGCTGTGGCTGTTTTGCCAAATATGATAGTTCTTACAGCGCATGATGGTTTTGCTTATGCCATATCTCCTGCCGAAGGCCATGAAATGTGGCAATTTAAAACCGGGGGTAAGATTTATTCCTCGCCACTGATTGTAGATACCACCATATATTTTGGTAGTTGGGATAATAACTTTTATGCTGTTGATTTAAATAGTGGTAAGGCAAAATGGAAATTTGCTTGTGCTGATCATTTCTCTATTTCGCCAGTTAGTGACGGGCAACGGATTTATATTGGCAATGACGATCAGAAAATGTATTGTTTGAATATGAATGGTGGCGTTGTATGGAAAACAAAAATCAATAGCCCTTTGCCATATTTAGCTTCCTCCCCAGCTTTGGCCCAAGGCATGCTTTATGTTGGCGGACCAGATACCAATATTTATGCGCTGGATACTCGTAATGGCGCGGTCAAATGGAAATTCAAAACACAAAGACCGATTATTGGTTCGCCGGCGATTACCCGCACAGGTGTTTGTGTTGGTAGCCAGGACGGCAATTTGTACATGTTGAATTAGTCAGTGTTTTCAAGGTCTAGCGGAGCTGCGCTAGATGCGAAAGCGCCTTAATAAATTAATACTTGCTAAATCATTATGTTTTTTGGGCTTTAGCTGATGGTGTAAACTTCGCAAGAGACCAGTCTTATGCTTATCTGGCGTACATATAGGTGATATGCCCAAAGCCTAAGCATCTTCTAAAAGCAGATTGATTTTGTTTGCGATTGTCTGCCATAAAATAGTTGACGTTATTTTCATCCACTCAGTATTTATTATAGGACTCATCCACTCGAATTAGCTTTCTCCCTACCCAATTTTCACAACGAGAGTGAATAGGCTGGGATTAGGTTAGTTTATAAGGATTATCTGCCTTTAGCACCGCACCGAGAGGAGGTTTCGGCTCATGCCAAAGGTGCTCCGCAAGGTGGTTGGTTGGTGTTTCGTGGGGGCGTTCATCATCGTGTTCGGAGGCAGCCGGTTGCTTGCCTGGATAGTCTCACAGGCATTCGACTGGTGCCGGAAATTTAAATAGGAGGTTGACAGACAATGCCGTTTTTCAAGAGAGAAGCGCCGGCTATTCTCAGTCTCTATAAGCCTGGCGATGAGGATGCCGGATCTAAGATTGGTCGCGCCGTAATAGCCTGCAGAGGACTGGTCTGGTGGTCCTGTGCGCGGCTCAAGCGGTGCAATTG
>JABDBL010000025.1 GCA_013288645.1 Candidatus Melainabacteria bacterium | reverse complement strand
TTTCGATCTCGTTTTTTTCTTTGTCGTATCCATGGAATCTCGACGATCCTATTACCTGTCCATCTTTAGAATCAATAGCAATTAACGCTCCGCCAGAGTCCAAAGCCTTGCGAAAATATGCCCTAAACGAATCTTTCTGGTAATTATCGCTGCTTGGATGTTGCTCCTAAATGAGAGGATCAGCAGCGAAGGCATAAAGCTCACCGAAATCTTGTGGGCGCAGAGGTCTAATTTATTGACCAGACTATATGACTATAGGCTGTGCACTCCTTATTTGCTGGATATCTATTAAGCATTATTGTTGTAATTGCCTCTTAAGTCTGTAAACTTAATCTTGTATAACAGAGCAAAATGACGCATTGCTAATAGCACAAAATTATATGATCAAGTTTCTAGCGAGCCTTATTTAGATGGATCATACGCACCTAAGCAATATGGCTGTTGCGGGGCTAATTATGATAAGTGCAGGTTGTCTAATGGTTTCTTTTGACTTGTATCGTATTTACAGGTTCTGGTTAGTGAAAAACTGGAAGGTTGCTACTGGTACTGTATCTGGTGTAGCTAGACTGGGCACGATTTATATGGTAATAACATTTACCTATTCAGCCTTTGATGGATTTACCAGACAATTTAAATGTTCTCAAACTGTTCCCAGAGATACTTGGTCCGAAAATTTATCAGCCGGTAGGCTAATTTCTATAAAATATAATCCTGCTGAGGCAAAAGTGGCTCTGATTGAGGGAGGACAACTCTGGAGCTATGTATTTTTTGGCACTTTGAATTCTTTGTGGATATTAATAGGACTTTTAACCTTGTGTATCAATAAATAATTCAACTGTTAACTGGAGACAAGAAGCTGGCATTTAAGCAAGAGGCTGAGGGTGAAAAATTTTACTGTGTTTTTGCTATTCGCCTATGGAGCAGTCAATTTCATCCTGGCTGCCTCTCCTGCGTATGCTACTGATAATTTTCCGACCGGAGTATATGATGCTACTTATGCTTGTCTTGATCTGGGTTCGGTTGCTGAGCATCCTTTGCGGATAATCTCTGATGGTAAAGGCCATGTGCGCTGCGAATCGATATTTGATGGAAAAGCAAGCATAACACTTTGGGATTATCCAAAAGAAAAGATCTTTGTATTGACAGAGTCCAATCATAAGGGGACTGAAATAGAATTCAGTCCCAGCGTGTTGATAATGGATGAGTCAGACCTGAAAAGGATCAAAGCTAGGCCGCTTGGAGCCAAAATTATAGATGGGCATCCCTGCCATGGTTACGAAAGCAGAGATGGACTTATAGTTTTTCAATCATGGCTAGGAGATGAAAACCATCATTTAGTGCTTTCAGAATGGGCATCGCCTGGCGGCAATATGGGAAATGCCATGAAACTTAAATCATGGTCAACGCCAAATCCTTTACCTTCAGCCGAGATTTTTGAAATCGCAAAGGATTGACGCTAAATAACTGGTCTGCCGAGACAAAAATTGTTTCGCTCACTGACTTTCTCAATAAGCGTCAATACCGGTGGGAAGAGGGCACCAATCATAAGCATATTTTTTGGGAAGATTGGCCATTTGGCCCTGGCAGTTATTTGGATGCTCAAGAGGAATTAAAGGATCCTGATCGTAAATCACTTGGTACTAAAGTTATAGATGGGCATCCATGTCATGGCTATGAAAATGAGAATGATCAAGGTATTTGTCAATCCTGGATAGGAGACGATATTAATTATTTAGTGTACTGGGAATGTGCTTTGCCGAAGGGCACCTTAGTAATGAGGCTCAAGTCATGGTCGACTGTTATTCCGCCAGCAGATATATTTAGAATCCCACCGGGTTACACTCGCTCGACCGGACGTCCAGAAAAATAGTTATTGGACCAGACGCGATTTCAAAAATTGAATTAATCTTGATACGGATTCGTATTAATAAGTAGTTGATGCGCTAAAAAGCAAAACCCCGGCAAGCTTGCAAGCAGAGGCAACGACCGGGGCATACAAAAAATATTCTATATGTTTCTATTGGACTAGGCAAGAGCGTTTAGACGTTCAGAAAAGTAAGGGCGAGCAGCTTCTATAGGGTTTTAATACTTGCTAATTTTGTGGTTACTAGCTCGTGTTGTCGAAAATCTACGCGCCAACTTGAATGGGTTCGGGGATATTTGTTCGGTGGCCACTTGTCCGTTTGTTTCAGGCAACCAGAAGCAGGCTATCAATCCAACTATATAAACAAGAGCGATTGTTGCACTAGCTAGACCGTATGACCCACATGTAAAAGAAGCCTCACCAGCGCAAGTAGCCCAAACTCTAGACTTATCCTTCCAGGTTTCGGCAATGAGCACAAAACCAAGGCCAATTTCTCCACCGATACCAAGACCAACTAAAAAGCGACAGGCTGCCAGCTTCATCCAGTTATGACTTGGCGAAGAGCGTTGGATGTTATTGTTTCTAAAGTTGTTTTTTGGCTCATATCTTACTTTCTCAATTGGGCACGAATTAAAGCTTCCGCTGCCTCTACTAGAGGTGCGGACTCATTTTTAAAACCCACCATCATTGATAAGCTATAAACACCATCCATGAGATAGATTAACTGAGTAGCTAACGTGTCAGCATGATTTACAGGTATTTTCTCTAGCAAAGTTTTCAGGCGATGGTGAACTTCGCTTTTATTCTTCGCGATTATAAGACGAGAAGGATGTTTGGGATCGGGGAATTCTGTGAGTGTATTTATAAATGGGCAGCCTCGATATTTTGAGCTTGATACTTTTTTCGCAAGTTCTCTGAATAATTCCAATACCTGTTCTTTCGGTTCATCGGGTTGCTTTTCAATAGCTCTATCCCACCACCTCCAGTAAGATTGATCTATTTGATTTAAGTAGGCGACCACTAATTCGTTCTTTGATTTGAAGTGATGATATAAAGTAGTTTTAGCAACACCAGATTTAGCAATAATGGTGTCAACGCCGATTGCTCTAATGCCCTGGGAAGAAAACAGTTCTGTGGCTGTATCAAGAATTCTTGTTTGCGCTGATGTAGGCATAAGTAAGTCCTTTATCCAGAAATTCGGTTTAAATAGTATACTACAGACCTGTCTGTAGTATACTATTTAAGTGCTTAAATTGTGCTTTTAATGAGGCTAGGAGCCAATATGCCAAAAAAGAAGAATACCATTATAATATTTGGTTGATTTTGTCGATTTGGGTGATTGTAGCGATTTAGTCGAATTTATGCTAAACTGGATATTCATAGATATCTGTAGGAGTAACTTATTTTATGCTTGCTAATACAACTATTGTCCCGAATGAAACGCAAGCCCCTTCAATGGCAGATATCGCCAAGACTTTGCAGGAACAAAGTAAAGCAAAATTTTCTTTGCTTGGTCCTGACGGTATAAAGATTCCTTTGCCTGAGCCTTTAACACGAGTATTGCTCATCGCGGCTGAAGCATTAAACAGTAAAAATGCGGTAACTTTGCTTGTTCGCAACTCTTGGCTTACCACACAAGATGCTGCCGAAATTATGGGTTATTCGAGGCAGGTAGTTGTTGATTTGATCAAGAAAAGCAAGCTCAAGGCTTCCAAGCTGGGCAGCCATAGGCGAATCAGACTTACAGACTTACTGGAATTTATAGAATCTGGGGGTAGAGAAGGGTCAGAAGCGATGGCTAAAATTGTTAGTCATACTAAAGAAGTTGTTGGCCATAATGACGAGCACCGGCCACGCAAAAATAAATAGAGACGGGGTTTTTGAGCCCCACTGGAGCATCATGTCTAAAGCATTACCGTTTTGTCTAGCCTATCTTTATCCGTTTTTAGTACTTTTAACGGCACAGGGTAGCTGGGCGATGCTTGCTATCCCATTTTTTACATTTGCCTTTGTCCCTATTATCGACATTGTATGTGGAATAGATTCATTTAATCCCAGCCAAGAAAATGAAAAAGAGGTACGAGACAATTTATTTTTCCGCTTCATTACCTGGTTTTGGGTACCTATGGAATTGAGCATCATTGCCTTCGGCATGTGGTGGATCTTGCAACCCGGTCGAACGCCTCTAGAAATAGCTGGTATGAGTGTTGCTGTTGGCATGACAAATGGTGTTATTGGTATCACTTTTGCTCATGAATTGATGCATAAATCTAATCGCTTTGAACAGTTCCTTGCAGAAGTACTGATGACTGCTGTAAGTTATCCACATTTTTGTGTTGAACATATTTTGGGGCATCACAAAAAAGTAGCTACTCATTCTGATCCAGCGACAGCTCGATTTGGCGAAAATTTTTATAGTTTTTACTGGCGCGTCATTGCTACGAGCTGTTGGTCTGTTTGGAATATTGAAGTTAATCGGTTAACTAAGTTGGGTCAACCTGGTTGGCAAAATAGAGTGTTTAGGTATGGCTTAACCTTGGTTATGGTCTATGCTGCAATATACGCTGGCTTTGGTTGGTTGGCACTATGCTTTTTTGTTTTGCAAAGTTTAGTTGCTTTCACAAGTTTGGAGATTACCAATTACGTTGAACATTATGGATTGGTGCGAAAAGAAATTTCTCCAGGAATTTATGAGCGCACGCTGCCAAAACACTCCTGGAATTCCGGCCATCGTGTATCCAACTGGTTTCTAATCAATCTGGCCAGACATTCTGACCATCACTTTATTGCCAGTAAGCGTTATCAAATTTTGACCAATATAGAAGACACGGCACCACAACTTCCTTTTGGTTATGGCACCATGTTCCTCATAGCGCTTATACCGCCATTATGGTTCATGCTGATGAATCCACGAGTCTTAGATTGGCGCCAAGGCAATATCAGCGCCAAGAAGCACAAACCGGCACGAGCGCTATGCTTAAGGTTTATGCTCATTGATTTGTTGACGATTTTGCAAAAGTGGGGAAATGTTGTTGGAGTTTGAGCAGCCCACCCTTGAAGTTAGTAGTTAAAGCTGCGGTTAACGTTACAGTCGTAGATGTTAGTGGTGGCTTTATAGATGGGATTATACTGGCTGTTAGAGTTGGTGTTATAGAGGTTAGTGGTGGCTTTATAGATGGGATTATATTGGCTGTTAGAGTTGGTGTTATAGAGGTTAGTGGTGGCTTTATAGATGGGATTATATTGGGGGTTGGCGTTATAGCTAGAGGCGCCATTGGACCGGGGACTATAATTGCGATTAGCGTTGTGGGTAGGGCTGCTAGTGACGGTTTTGTGCCAGGGAGTATAGCTGCCGTCAGCGGTATAGGTATAGGTGGTAGTGACGGCTTGATGTTGGGGGCAAGCGGCGAAGGCACGCGTGGCTCCAGAATTGAATGTAGCCATATAGATTACAAGCAGTAAAGCAGAAATTCTAAACATTTGTTTTAATGCTTTATTCATTTTATTTGTCAAACCTTGAACAAGAGTTGTTCTTGTTATTGCTAGCTGGAACAGTTATTCACTATTAATATTATTCCAATTGAATGCGTTGTCAAATAAATATTTACAAAGTGATGCTCGATCGGCATTAAGATGGTTTTTGAGCTGAGTTTCGTTAGGAATCCATTAAGAACTCCTTAGAACGCGATAACTCTGCTGAAACCTTGGAGCAAGCTCTAACTTTGGAGTGGTATCGGCCGATGAGTAAACTTTTTTGCTTTTGTACCAGAATAATCTTGAACAATATGTCCGTGTCCCACAAGTTTGTATTTGTAGGTCACCAAGCCTTCTAGTCCGACTGGTCCACGCGGATGAAGTTTACCTGTACTAATGCCAACCTCAGCGCCAAAGCCATATCTAAATCCGTCAGCAAATCTTGTAGAAGCATTGATGAATACGCCAGCCGAATTTACCGAAGCAAAGAACTGCTCAGCGCTTAGTGAATTTTCTGTAATAATTGTGTCAGTATGTCCTGAACCATATGTGTTGATGTGACTAATTGCTTCCTCTAGAGAATTAACGATTTTGATGGAAAGAATAAGATCACCATATTCTTTTGACCAATCTTCGATTGTTGCAGCTGCAACGTCTTTGTGATTTAGTATTTCCCTGCTCCGTTCGTCGGCCTTTAGCGTAACTTTATGCTTGATTAGCTCATCAATAACAGGTGGTAAAAAATTGCTAGCTATATCTTTGTGCAGCAAAAGTGTTTCCACTGCATTGCAGGCAGCAGGGTACTGTACTTTAGCATCGACAATAATTTTTATGGCTTGCTTTAAATCAGCCGTTCTATCCACATAAATGTGACATATACCTTCGGCATGGCCAAGCACTGGAATGCGAGTATTGTTCTGAATATGTTTTACTAATTCGTTGGATCCACGCGGAATAATCAAATCAATAAATTCATCGGCATGTAATAATTTTTCGATATCTTGGCGCGACTCCAGTAGATTTACTGTATGGGCGGGAAAACTGCTATCCGTAAGCGCTTGCACAATCAGTTCAAATAATTTAGCGTTGCTATTTTGTGCTTCAGCACCACCTTTTAAAATTGATGCATCGCCGCTTTTTATGCAAAGGGTAGCAATTTGCAGCAAAGCATCTGGGCGTGATTCAAAAATCACGCCAATTACGCCGATAGGGCAGGTTATTCTGTACAAGCATAATCCTTCATCCAATTCGCGAGCGAGCGTAACTTTACCTAAGGGATCATCAAGAGTAGCTAAATATTTTGTTCCTGCCACCAATTCGGCAATTTTTGTAGAATCAAGTTTAAGTCTATTCAATAATGACTCAGACATTCCACCTTTAGCAACAAGTTCTTTGGCAGCTAATACATCTATTTTGTTTGCTTCCAATATTTCATTTTGCTTTTGCTCTAAGCGAGAAGCAATGAGCTCGAGTACTTCGGTGCGTCTTTTGGCTGTTATTTGTGCCAAGTTGCCTGCTGCTTGCTTAGCAAGTTTAGCGGTTGTTCTTACATCTGTTGCTTTTAAACTTATGCTTTGATCTTTATTCACTTTATTATTTGAAAAATCCTATGCTACAAAGTTATATTTAACTATTCAAGAAAGGCTATGTTATCGCGAGTAACAAGAGCATCATAGTTTCTATCTTCAATTTTTTCATTTATGACTTGCGAATGCATACCCGTAATTTGCTTAGCTTCGGTACTAGAATAATTAACAATACCCCGAGCAAATTCATGACCACTCGTGTTTAAAATGCTGACTACATCTCCCCGGTCAAAAATGTCTTTTACTTCCACTACGCCAGCTGGTAAAAGGCTGGCTTTACGTTTGGTCAGAGCTTCATGAGCACCATTATTAACTACTAAAGCAGCTTTTACTGTTGTTGCAAAAGCAATCCAACGCTGCTTACTGCTTAGTCCATGTTTTGGTAGAAAAAGTGTTCCTAGTTGCTCACCATTAAACAAACGCGGCAATATTGAAGGTAATTTTCCTCCCGCTATAATGGTGGCGCACCCAGATTGAGTAGCAACTTTGGCTGCGGCTAGTTTTGTCTGAATGCCACCACGTCCCAATTTGGTGGGGTCAGCTTTGATATCAGCTGATTCTTCTAGTAATGGATCAACATCGTTTACTTCTGCAATTAATTTAGCATTGGAATCAATCTGAGGGTCTGTGCTGTAAAGCCCATCAACATCAGTTAAAATTATCAATAAATCTGCTTCGATTTTGCTTGCCACCAGAGCTGATAGCTTATCATTATCACCGAAATTCACTCTACGATGAGCTTTGGTTTTATCAAGCTCCAATTCACTTGTAGAAACAGGATCATTTTCATTAATGATTGGCAATACTCCCATGCACAAAAGCTCATAAATTGTACTTCTTAGGCTTAAATATCTTTTGCGGTTAGAAAAATCGTCAGCGGTTAGAAGTAATTGAGCAGTAAGTATTTCTAGTTTGTTAAAGGCCTCGGAATACAAGGCCATTAAATGTCCCTGTCCGACGGCAGCACAAGCTTGCTTCTGAGGTAAAAGCTTAGGACGCTGCTTGATTTTTAGTTTCTGCATTCCTAAACCAACGGCACCGGAGGTAACAAGCAATAACTCTCGCCCCGCCTTTATTTGATCAGCGATTGATTCAACATATGAATGAAAGCGGTCAAGGGCAATACCACCATCGTCTCCCATTAATATTGCTGTACCAAGCTTAACTATTATTCTTTTGGATTCTTTAAATAGTTTTGGTCTTTCCACCGAGGAGTCCCTTATTGATTATATAGGGTTAGATTATACTAAATTTGATATTGTTCGAGAGGACACTATTGATTAAAAGGCCGTTTATAATATCAAGCAAGAACCAGCTTATAAGTAATTATTCTGGATCACTCTATCATGTTGCGACAGAAAAATTTGTTTGTCAGTATGCTACTACTATTAGTGCCACTGCCTTTGCTGCTGCTGTGGGAAAGTGGATAGAGCCTTTTCTCACAGGAATTAAAGAAGTGCGAACTCTCAAATATGAAAGAATGAAAGTCAAAAGTGCGCTAGAATCAGTATGCTAAGGCAAGGGGGATAATTATGCCGGATATAAAGTGGTTACTTGTTGCGATCTTGACTTCGGTAGCATTGTGCTCTGTACCGGTATTATCAGCAAATCAGCTCGACTCATCGGAAAGTCAGAGCGAAGAAAAAGAAGTTAAACTGCTATCTTCGGCCGAAACTATTTCCACTACTTTGGATTTGAAAACTAAGCCACGTGTTGCTCTAGTTCTGGGGGGTGGCGGCTGTAAGTGTGTAGCGCAAATCGGGGTGTTGCGAGTATTAGAGGCAAATAAGATACCTGTTGATTACATAGTCGGGACGAGCACTGGTGCAACGATTGGTGCTATGTATGCTGCTGGCATGAGTGTAGATGAAATCCAAAAATTCTACGTGGATGATATTGTACAGAAGGCAATGATACCAAGGCTGGCGCCACGTCTTGTTATGCTTCCTTTTGTACAAGCGGAAAGAGATATAACAGACACGGGCTATGCCGGTGTAACTAATGGTGCTCACTTCAAAGCTTTTCTCATTAAGACACTTCCTGCAAATTTCAGTGATCTAAAAATACCCTTCTCTGCTGTTACAACTGATCTTATTACTGGCAAAACTTTTGTTTTTTCAAAGGGAAATTTACCCATTGCAGTTCAAGCCAGTAACAGTCTGCCACCAATGTACGAACCTTTGGCCATTGATGGCAAAGTGTTGGTTGACGGTGCAATAAGAGCGAATGTTCCAGCCAAATGGGCACGGGACGCTGGAGCAGACGTAGTTATAGCAGTAGATGTTGATCCTTTGATTAAAGCAGAAGATCCCAGAAATTTTTCTAGACTGAAAGACGTTTTACTTAGAGTCTCTGACATAGGCCTTGCCGAATTAGATATGCGCGAAGAGCTTGAAGCAGATATTTCGATCCGACCTGAGACAAATGGTATCAAAATTATGACCGGTAATAAAAAGTATCTAGAAGAAGCAATTACGAACGGTGAACAGGCAGCAAGTCAGGCTCTACCGAAAATTATGGACGCCTTACAACAACATGGTATTGCTAACACGAGCTCAGCTCTGTAAGCCGAATATAGCATTTGTGTCAGAGCTGTAAGAATATCAGAGGGGTAAATTGAATTGCTACCGACATGTCATTATGGCAAAATCACTTTGTAAGTTAATATCATGTGCAACTATTTTATGTTGCTTGTTGAAGGGCAATAGCGCATACGCTCAATTCAGCGGTTTCGGGAATTCTGGAATGAGCAGCACCTCATTTGGAGGTTCAGGTTCTAGCAGTTTTGGATCTTGCGCAGCTGGTTTCGGTAATTCTTCCTCTGGGTCCTTCGATAATGTGATGCCTACTATCGTCTCTCCCATGCCATCTGCACCCCGTGTGCCATCAATAAGTAACTCATTAAATAACTCACTGCAATCTCCTGCTGCTGGATATAATGTCTATCCATCTGACGGCGGCTTGCCGAAGAGAGTTGTTCCAAGCGGAGGTGGTATTTACAATGTTTATCCTTCTGCTGGTGGATTGCCAGAAAGAATAATTCCTTCAGGCGGTGGCTACAATGTTTATCAATCTGGCAGATTGTCTGAGCGAGTGGTGCCCAGCGGAAATGGAAGTTATAACATTTATCCATCAGGTGGTGGCATGCCGGCAAGGGCTGTGCGCAATGGTGCTGGGCAGGCACCGGCGCCGATACCAACAATAACGCCGTGATCCCAGTTTAATTCTCTGCTTGACTGAGGGGAACGGCGCGCTTATCATAGGCACTGTTTAAAGACACTTTATAATTGAACGAGCTTTGCTCGACTACTGGGTATCCTAAGTTGCCAATATTAGCATGCATTGCAAATGTTACACGGCTGAGGTGCTTCATTTTTCTTGGCAAAGAGATCTGAAATGGAACGAACTAATGGCTTGGCGTGTTCAAATGTGTTATCTATTATCGAGGTCTGAAATGTAAGTAATTGACAACCTGTTGCTCTGGGCATTTTTCCTAATCGTACTTATCGTCTCAATCTTAGCGACAGAGTGCGGTAATCGTATTGCTGAGTGGCGTCTAAAAGCAAGCGGGCGTGAAGCTTAGGCACCGCTTGCAACAATCTTGGCTTCAATTCAATGATTGACTTAAACAAAAAACTTGGACCGCCGTGAACGGGCTGCTGTTGGTATCATATTCAAGGAAAGTGATTTTGGGTGGCGGATAAATAGAGCTGTAAAGCAAGATCGATTGAAGCCCATATTTGATAAGGAGAAACCTATATTATGAGACACATAAAGACTTCCATCCTTAATGCTGATCCCACTAAGCTGCTTTTTATTGCTGCTTTTTTGCCATTGATAACAAGTTGCGCTAGCATGTCGTCACAAAAACCTAATTCGGGTTCCTTATCGTCAGACTCTTTCAAAAATCTGATTAAAAATTTAAAGAGGACCGTGGATTCGAATGCAAAGTTAGGCAACGCGTCGCCGGGAACGTCATCAGAGGTGATAAACAAACTTCAACATGAAAATACAACGGTAGGGTCTCAGCTAAATAGTAGCGATAGTTTCCTGAATAATGGAAAATCATTTACGGGGCTGCGCGTTATCGTTCAGGGTAGCGCCTTTAGTCAGGGCTTTTTAGGGGCACCAAACTCGGTATCAGTCGGCGTCGCAGCATCAAAAAGCGAGGGCTCAAGCCCTTTTATAATCACTGCCCCATCCGTTTACGGAGCGACTGTACCTAATGTTATATGCGAAAAAAATATATCAATCCAATTCGACGCACCGGCTTTGCGAACAGGTGATTGCGATTATGAAATGTCGGCAACACCCCTCGATGGTTCTATGCCAGCCGTAACTTTTAAGCACACATGTACGATTAACAACTCCTCCGCAAATTATGCTAATAGAGCTAACCCGACTGAACTCCCTTCATTTCCCACCAGATGAACAGATTAAGATACAAATCAAACGGTAACAACTATTTTTCCAAATTGTTGGTTCCCCTCCAAATATAAGTGAGCATCAACTATTTTCTCAAAAGAAAATTTCTTATCTATCACCGGTTTTAGTGCCCTACTCTTTAGTCCACGCGTTATAAACTCCACAGCTGTCTTTTGACTCTGTGGGTCACCGCTAGTGGTTGCGATGATAGCCCCGGTAATGATCGGGCGTTTAGCAATCATATCCAACATGGGCAGCGGTGTAACTTCATTGCTCAGGGCACCATACACAATAACTCTCGCCTGAGGAGCAGTTGCTGCAATCAACTTAGGAAATGTTGGGCCACCTACCGGGTCGTAGACAACTGTTGCGCCTTTTCCTTTTGTAATTTTCATTACTTCGGCGACAAGGTCTTGTTCTTCGGTAACTATAACGTGAGCAGCACCGACTTTTAGCAAAGCTGCTTTCTTTTCACTGGTACGGGTTAAGGCAACCGATTTAGCTCCAATCATATTGGTGATTTGGATTGCAGCCAGTCCAACACTGCTTGAGGCTGCTGGAATTAAGACCACATCCTGTGGGGTGATTTTAGCCGTACCAATTAAGGCATCGTAAGCGGTCATAAACATCATCCAGATCGAAGCCGCTTCCTCAAAAGTAAGTGATTGAGGGTGCTTAACGACGGCAGTTGCAGGTACAAGAACAAGCTCCCCATACATTCCGTATTCATTCAGCGAAAAGCTTGGTATGACACTCACCACATTGCCTACTTTTAAATCAGCAACATCTGATCCAACAGATTCAATTATTCCAGCGGCCTCGTAGCCGAGGCGAGCAGGAAGATGAGGATTTTCAATATATCGACCAGATCTAAACATTGACTCAGCCCGATTAAGCCCTAGCGCCTTGACGCGAATACGTACTTCAGATTTTTTGGGTTCCGGGATTTTAGCATCCACAATTTTAAGAACATCTGCGGGACCGGTTTTTGAAAATTCAACTACGCGAGACATAAAATACCTCCTTGCGTTTAGAACTGTGTTTTGACGTCTTCAGTTTATATCAATATCAAATATTGACATCCGTTGTTTTAATTGTCAGCAGACTAGTTATATTGGAGTAAATTTCAATTCTTGAGGAACGAGTCGACAAAAGGACATTCGATAACCTTGAACTTCCATTCTCCAGGCTTATTCGGTGTGGCTAGCAGAAAAGCGGCATGCACGGGATTAGGAGCGTTCGGTCCGTCTTCTCGATAAGATACAGCGCGGTCCTTCTGAGAAAACATTAGACCAAAAATTATTTTGCCGTCGCTAAGAACGCGAATAGATTCTGAATACGGTAACTTAGCAGGTAATTCAAACAATGTTTGAAATTTAGCAATCTCAGAACATTCCACATGCAAGGAGCGAGTTGCAGAGGCAGGGTAATCAATATATTGTGCTGGAATTTTGGTTGTAGAAAGCTTAACTACATCGAACAGATGTTCACGATCTGTTGCAGCTAGACCCACCAGTGATCCTGAAGGATCGCAGGTCATGTTTCTCACACAAGACCAATCAGGGAGCTGGACCAGTTTGAATTTTTGGTCGGACAAATAGCCTAAAGGTTGCCCACCATTTCCCGTGCACCAGACTGTTTTACCGTTCTTATCGAGACAGCATGTTTTGACCAGAGCTGGTATTGGAGCTTCGGCTATATTTCCAATTTTTGGGTCGACTGATTGCACTACCCAATTAGTTGTCTCCATGGCGTTGCGTGGTATGTTGGTGAGCGGATTCTCCGGATAGTAAATTAATAGTTTCCCTAAATAGGGTAGTATCGTGATCCAATCATCGTGGACAGAGGCAAGCAATCCTTTCGGGCAGTTCCAAGGTACACTGTGCCATTTGGTGTCGCTATAGCTGGCAATGCGTTTTGGGTAAAGTAAAATTGGTCCTTGATTGGTTACGACCAGATAAAGCGGTCGATCTGTATCAAAAGATGGCACAACAATCGATTTGCTTTTACCTCGGCTCAGCTCCACCAAGTTATATTTTCCGTCTTTATAAAGAAGTGTCCAAATTTGTCCATCAGGTCCTTCGGCTAAAGTGCAAAGATGTCCCTTATCGGCTAAAAGCGTAATAATGTCAGGCTTAGCTCCAGGGATTAAGGAACCAATTGCAATGGCATAATTAACACGTCCGGCTGTTGGCATCACTATGACATCATTATGAAAAACAATAAGAGCTTTGGTTTGGTGCCAGCAATCATACTTCTCGTTATAAATGGCAGCAGCAACCTTATCGCTAGCGATGCTGATAACCTCTTTGGCGCTTGTTGGTGCATTGAGTACGATGAATAGGGTCAAAACGATAACCATTAGTGTGGGTACCTTGACCAATAACAGTTGCTTTGCTGATGCAATTAGGTTCATATTATTTCCTTACAGCAGGGTCGCTGTATATTTTACATCAGCTTGTTTTTGCCTATAGATCTATGTACTTCTTGACTTGTCTAATTATGCTGAGCTGCAAGGCATTAAATTATCAGGAGCTAAAAATTCTCTGGATGTAAGCGCTTATATCTCTTGGTATAATGCACCATATGCGATACTTACTAACAATTAGTGTTTGCTTGTTTATCTGCCTGAGTGTTCAGGCGGCGCAAAGTCCATATGGTGAGAATGCTTCAATTTTATCGCAGCCAGTTACTATTCATCCACCTATAGCAAGTGTGCCGCCAATCACAATTGAAACATATCTCACTCCATATGATGATGCGGAGAGTCGGCTTTTGCAGTTTCTGGATCAGGCGAAGAATAGATGTTACATTGCTAGCTATAGTATTACTAATCCAAATGTTATCAATAAACTCATTCAATTGCATAATCGTGGCGTGGATGTTGAAGTGCTGACAGATAAAACACAAGCAGCGGGCAGAAGGGAACAAGCTGCGTTAGCAGCTCTGGAAGAAAATCACATTGCGGTCTTTGCTGGTAGGTCTATCGATCATGCGTTGATGCATTGCAAATTTTGTGTGATTGATGATCATCTTGTGGAGGATGGTAGTTGGAATTTCACGACTTCTGCAAACAAGGAAGATAACATTTTAAATTTTGTTGATTCAAAACAGCGGGCAAAAGCATTTTTATCATATTGGCTAAAAATTCAGCGTGATATGAGGTGAAGTTCACTTGTTGAGGAACGATTGTTGATAAATTCATAGAGAAATTTTAAAAGAACACAATTTCATCTAGCCGCTCCTGGTGTTAGACTATTTCAAGCAGGGAGCTATATATGACAATGACAGTAGAGCCGATTCTGGTGGTTGGGATAACAGGTTTTGGCATAGGCTTTCTGTTGGGACGGTTGACCAATGCTGAGAAGGGGTCGCAAAGTGGTCCAATAGCAGTTCAGAAGCCCGGGCGCTTGCCAGCAGATGTTGAAGAGCGAGTGCGCGCACTTGTTGATAATGGACATAAGATTGGTGCGCTGAAAGAACTGCGAGACTCAACCGATCTGGGGCTGGAGGAAGCAAAAAACATTGTTGATTCAATGGCAACTTCATTGCCGACTAATAATAATGGCGACAAAATGGGTACGGTGAGAGATCTGATCAGAAACGGTAATAAAATTGAGGCACTTAAGCTGTATCGTGAATCTTCAGGTATGAGTTTAAAGGAAGCCAAAGAGGCAATCGATAAGATGGAGAGGGAGTTCGGTTAAGAGACAGTGAGATGGTTCTGATTCAAAGCCGCGAATGTCCACCATTGGGAATTGAATTGCTACTAAACTAAGCATTGAGTGAATTTAGTACAAAGCTGTTGGCAAAGATTTTGGTTGACAGCTTGCGTCAAGAGGTACTTGTTGAGAAGTAACACCTGGCAATCTTCCGAGCAGGTACAAATAAGTCGTTAACATATGTTCGCATGGAATCGAATAGTTGACCAACACAGATGGTGGATTGCCAGTTCCAGCTGTATTTAATTCCACTAAGCCCAAAACATGTTCATACATTGGTGGCAGCGGTAGCATAGGTACTACGTCAGAGCGATTGGCTATTCGGAATGTATTTGGCACGGACCTGTTATACGCGGATGCAAATGCAGGGTCGCCGGTTCGCGGACTAGCGTATGTATAAGCAGTGGGGTTCTTGAACGAAGTATTAGCAGTTACATCCAGTGCCGCTATAGTTGCTAGCGCAGCTCCCAGACTATGTCCGCATATGGTGATTGAATTAACAGGAAGATTGAATTTAAGAGTGGCAAGTGAAGCAACCAAACTGTTTTGCAGGAGAGCATCAACGGATAGCGCCTTGTAAATGGCAGTAAAGCCGTCATCCGTACTTCCTGCTCCAGAGGTAACAGGGCAGGGAACGTAGAGAAACTCAGCATCGTGCACCCATTCCCAAATGCCTGAGGTTCCTCGAATCACTATAACTACATTACGGTTCTTGTCTTGAAGCACGTAACCAAAGGAAACGACGTGTTTGTCTCTATCAGGATTCATGTCTGTTGCTAGATCATTACTGTAGATTGTAGTTATTACGCTGTAATTATTCCCATAAGGATCGAATGAAGCCGGTATGGTTTTACCGGCTTCCTGGCTGAGATCTGTGGGAGCAACAGTATATGCTGCTGCCACAAGCTGCCCAAATTGTATTGCATTGTTTGCGTCCATTTCCCCTCTTACTTAATTGCTGCAATTGGCTAATCGTACCAAGAAAAAGTCATTAGTTTAGTAAATCCATAATAAAATGGAGGCTGAAAGTTGTCATTCAGTTTGTCAAGCTATTCTCTAACTCGAACCAAGAAAATATGCAATGCTGCAATCTTTGCGCACGGTCCCTTATTTACGCTTAACGGACTTCAGGTAAACATCCCAGCCCTTTTAGTGCTTTCTCTTTTTATCGCTGCAATGATATTGCCAATGATTACTTAGTCCAAGTTTTAGGTACGAGAGTCATCAACCTACGGTCTTCTCAAAGGCTGCTATGTCTGTTTCTAAAGGTTCGTTTCCTTGATGCTCAGCCTTTTCTGCCGAGTTTGATAAATTGTAGGATGCTCAATAAATCGTCTGCAAACAGTAGATTAAGTGTCCATTATCCATGGACACTTAGCAAGAACCAACTTAATATGAATGTTGTGGCTGGACACAACAAAGGGTGACCTATTCGTATAAGACATAATTCTCTTATAAGATGTGTTAGACGTATCAAATTTAGAAAGTAAATGTAGTAGCGATGATTGAAAAACGAGAATTTAATAATCAGACATTTTCCAAGCGCCTATCAGTTTACTTGGTAGAACGATTTCCGCTAAATAAATTTGGCATTATGGTTTCTATGTTTGCATTGTCGGGCCTGTGTTTTTCTCAGATGCTTAGAGGCGTGCAACCATTGCCGTCGCTATTGGTATTCCTGATTACAGCTATTGTGACACTGTTAGTATTTTTTCAATTGCGCGTTGCGGACGAATTTAAAGATTATGAGGATGATTGTCTTTATCAGTCATATCGTCCTGTTCCCAGAGGTCTTGTCAGTCTTAAAGAACTAGGCACTTTAGCTTTTGTTTCGGCATTAATCCAGGGAATTCTGGTTGCGTTCTTGGATGTCAAACTTTTTTTGCCTCTGGCAGCAGTATGGGTTTATATGGGGCTTATGACAAAAGAATTCTTTGTCAGAGATTGGTTGCGAGTGCATCCTATCGCTTACCTTGCTAGTCATATGTTTATTATGGTTTTTATTGATTTATTTATTACTGCTTGCGATTGGCTGAGGCAAGGTTCGGCTATGCCTGTAGGTATGTATGCTTTTTTATTTGTCAGTTTATGCAATGGGTTGATTATTGAATTTGGTAGAAAAATACGGGCGCCGGAACAAGAAGAAAATGGTGTGCAAACATATTCACATATCTGGGGAATTCGTATTGCGAGCAGGGTGTGGCTCTACGTCATTATGCTAGCTTGTGTGTTTGCCGTTTATACGGCTTCACTAGTCCAATTCTCCTTACAAACGGCAGGCATTTTGTTGGTATTTATACTTTTTATCTTAAAGGGTGTTTATCAATTCCGCAGAAAGCCAGACAAGGCGCTTGCTGATAAGATCGAATTTTTATCTGGATTATGGGTAATACTCTCATATGGGTGTCTTGGTATTTTGCCCGCTTTACTTAAGGCGTTTTCTGTAGGAAGGTAATTGTGTCACTCTTTGCAGGTAAACAATTTCAGTATTTGCGTGACGGATCAACCATTGAGGGTAGGGCTACAATTGGTGGTAAAGCATTTAATTTGGCTGAATTGACAGCAGAAAAGTTTAATGTGCCATCATGGTTTGTTGTAACAACGGAAGCATTTAATGTTAGCGCGAATTGGCAGCCTGATTCGATCAGCGACATTGAATCACTTAGGAAAATAAAGCAGTCACTTTTTTATCTCGAAGCAAATCAGAAAGTAAAAAAGGAGCTGGAGCAAGCTCTTGCTTGTTTTGCCAAGCATATTCTATTTGCTGTGCGGTCTTCGGCTGCTGATGAAGATAGTAGCGGCGCTTCTTTTGCCGGACAACTGGATAGTTTTCTTTGTGTTAGATCTGAAGATGTGGCACAAAAAGTTGCTGATGTGTGGCGCTCGGCATTTAGTGAGCATTTGCTTACTTATCGCAAACTAAATATGCTGAGTAAAACTATTGTGCCACCAGCTGTAATCGTTCAAGCAATGGTAGCTGCAGATAAAGCAGGTGTGGCTTTTAGTATAGACCCGGTGACGGGGGCCTCTGGATCAGTTATAAGTTCTGTGTTTGGACTGGGGGAGCCACTTGTTTCTGGCGAAAGCAATTCAGATCTTTATCGGGTAGGTGACGCCGGACATGTGATTTCTGAAGCTGGGCATAAATCTGTAATTTTCAGGCAAGGACGAGGGTGTGTTGAAATAGAGGAACTTGTTGAGCCTGACACTCGGTTGAGCCTTAATGAAGACGAAGCTCGCAGTGTCGCGTCCTTAGTGCAAAAGGCAGCCGAATGTTTTGAGTGTCCGCAAGATATTGAATGGGCAATTGCAGGCGATGAATTATTTATTTTGCAGACTCGGCCAATAACAACAGTCGCTTCACAAACAGCCGTGGAAGCAAAAATAGCATTGGAGCCCAAAAAAACAGAAGATCCAAAAACAGAATTATGGCAAGAAATATCGTCCAGTGCAAAAGCAGCAGTTGATCCAAGAACAATAGACTGGCAAGAGATAGAACTCAGTCCAAAGAGAGTGGACGCGCCAAGATTAGTCGAACCGGAAACGATAGCCGATTGGCAGATACTAGTCGGCCCGGAAACAACAGTCAGTCCCACTGATCCGAAGACAACAGTCGACCCGAAAACAATAGTCGCGCCGGAGATAATAGCCGACCCCAAGGTAACAGTCAGTCCCACAACCGACTCAAAAGGGCAATTATATATTTGGGACAATAGCAATATTGGTGAAAGCTATCACGGCATAACCACCCCCCTCACATTTTCTTTTGCCAGAAAAGCGTATGCCCACGTTTATATTGAATTTTGTCGTTTGATGGGTGTGAGTGAAGCAACAGTTAAAGCTAAGCAGAATATATTTCCTAATATGCTTGGTTTTATTCAGGGGCGCATTTATTACAATCTATTGAATTGGTACAGGCTCATAGCCGTGTTTCCGGGTTATCGGGCTAATAAAAAATTTATGGAACAAATGATGGGCGTGCGTGAATCGCTGCCCGAAGATATTGCACCAAAAGCGGTGACATCTGATAATGAAAAGTTCAATGATCAATATAATTTTATACGAAACATGATAAAGATAGGTTCGAGATTTATTTCCTTGCCTGAGGATATAGTGCGGTTTAACATGCGTTTTAAAATAGCATTGCGTGAGACTGACGGAGATCTATCTTTGTTGACGGTAGATGAATTAGCAAGTGCGTATCGAAAATTAGAAGCAAAACTGCTGTTCAATTGGGATGCTCCATTGATCAATGATTTTTTTGCCATGATATTTTTTGGTAGCTTGAGAAATTTGACTGAGCGGTGGTGTAAAGATGTGGACGGGACTCTGCAAAATAATTTGATTGCCGGTGAAGGGGGTATAATAAGTGCGGAGCCGCCAAAATTGATGGCGCAAGCGGCTAGTATCGCGTCACAGAACTCAGGATTGGTAGCCATGCTTATGAACGGAGATGTTGCAGCTATAAAAATAGCGATGGCAAAATATCCAGAATTTGAACAACTAATAAATCAATATCTGGCTAAATTTGGCGGTCGCTGCATAGGTGAACTGAAACTGGAAAGTTTCAGTCTAAATGATGACCCATTATCATTTTTTCGAACTATTGGACAATTAGCCTCTAACAAGATTAATGGTCAAGCAGAATTAGGGCATGGCGATAATCTTTCTAATGTCCGCAAAGACGCTGAGAAACGTGCGCAAAAATTCCTAGAAACTGATTTCATAAAAACCTGTATTTTTATTTGGGTATTAAATAACACTCGAGTATTAGTTAAGCAAAGAGAAAATCTAAGATTTGAAAGAACAAGATTGTTTGCTCGCGTGCGAGAAATAGTCCTTGCTATAGCTACAAAATTATCTAGTCAAGGAGTGATTGATAAAGCACGCAATGTGTTTTATTTAGAGCTGGAAGAATTGCTCGGCTATATTGAAGGCACAGCCACCAGCACAAATTTAAATGGATTAATCGCAGTGCGCAAAAAGGAAATTGATTCTTATAGATTGCTGCCCCAACCTGCCGATAGAATTGAAACATACGGTCCAATATATTTAAATCAAGACCTCTGTGCCGAAGTGAAGGGCGAAAAAGAGTCGAACAATAATAACGAGCAGACAACGCTGAAGGGAACGGGCTGTTGCAGGGGCAAAGTTAAAGCTAAAGTTCGTGTAATTTTAGATCCAAAGAATGCGGCGCCTTTAAACGGAGATATTCTCGTGGCGCGAAGAACCGATCCAGGGTGGATTATTGTTTTTCCGCAAGCATCGGGAATATTGGTTGAATATGGTAGCTTACTTTCGCATTCGGCAATTGTAGCAAGAGAACTGGGCATACCGGCAATAGTGGGTATTCCAGGATTAATTGGCAAACTAAAAGATGGTGACTGGGTTGAGTTTGATGGTTCGACCGGTATCATCAATAAACTGGAGCACGCCGATGCGGTATAAACTAATGCAGGGTTGATTTAGTATGGAAATAGAACCCCATAGTAGTGAAGTACTAAATAAAGCAGATTTTTCCAAGGTGCGGTATGCACAATGCTGGGAAGATACTGAAGTTCTAATAGAATCAATGGATGTAAAAGAAGGAGATACTTGTTTGTCTATTGCTTCGGCTGGAGACAATACCCTGGCCATATTAATTAAAAATCCTGCTCGTGTCATCGCCATAGATTTAAGTGTTGCCCAATTGTCCTGTTTAGAGCTGAGAATAGCTGCTTTTCAAGAGTTGTCTTATGAAGAGTTACTAACGCTCTTGGGATGCACGATACCAATTGAATTAAAAGAAGCAGAGCAGACAAAGTCGCGGATTGCTTTATACAGCAAATGTCGCAATAAACTGAGCCCTCAGTCACAAGCATTTTGGGATCAAAATCAAGCTGGTATGGCTATGGGTATTGCTCATTTTGGTAAATTCGAAAAATATTTTGACCTGTTTCGTACCCTGGTTTTACCGATGGTCCATAACAAGTCAGATGCAAGACAACTGCTTGCTGGTGGAAATATTGAAGTAAGAAAGAAATTTTTTATGGATAAATGGAATACCTGGCAGTGGCGTATGTTATTTCGCATTTTTTTCTCGCGCCCAGTGATGGGACGCTTGGGCAGAGACCCACACTTCTTTGATTATGTTGAAGAGAGTACGTCTTCATTTCTTCTTGGTTCAACCGAGTACGCATTGACTGAATTAGATCCAGCCGAAAATCCATATTTGCATTGGATTTTAACTGGATGCTATGGCAAGGTATTACCTTTATATCTAAAGCCTCAATATTTTCAAACAATTAAACAAAATGCTGAGCGCATTGAGTTGCGGCACCAATCTTTGGAAGATTGTCTTGACAGCTTGCCGGCCAATTCTGTAAATGCCTTTAATTTGAGTGATGTCTTTGAATATATGTCTTCCACCCATTATCAAAAATTTTTAGCCAAGATAATCCAAGTGGGAACTAGCGATGCTCATTTAGTTTATTGGAATATGATGACACCAAGGACAAGACCAGCCAAATTTGCAACAAATCTGTTAGAAATGAGTGAATTATCTCAGGAATTGTATAGGAAGAATAAGGCTTTCTTTTACCGCAGGCTTGTAATAGAGAAAATTTGCAAATGAATTCTTATATAAACCCCGGGCTCGGAATACTATTAATATCTTGCATGCTCGCTGTTGCCTTGCAAATTTTAAGTTATATACAAAAACGGTTTTCACCCAACCCTGAGATAATCCGCAAAGCTTTGCATCTGACGATGGGAATTGTCAGTCTTTCATTTCCATTTTTATTTCAACGTGCGTGGCCAGTTATTTTGGTGGCTGTTCTTTCAATCGTGTTGATGACTGCAATAAAGAAATCGCCATTTTTTACTGCCTGGAAAAATGTAGTGTTTAAAACTGAAAGAGCATCGTGGGGCGAAATTTGTTTTCCTGTATCCATAGCTTTGCTTTTCTGTTTAAGTCATAAAGATCCTTTGCTTTATGCTATTCCAGTTATGACTTTAACACTGGCAGATGCGGGGTCGGCTCTCATTGGCAAACAATATGGCGTGCTTACTTACCATACTGCCGATGGTGCTAAATCTACTGAAGGTTCAGTGACGTTTTTTACCCTGGCTTTTTTATCTGCGCATATACCTCTTTTGCTGTTTAGTTCTATAGGTCGCTATGAATGTTTGGCCATTGGGCTTATTTTAGGAGTTATTGCCATGTTCTTTGAAGCAATAGCCTGGAGCGGTCTGGATAATTTATTTATTCCTCTGGGTACTTATCTGGTTCTTAAAAGTCACTTGTCACTTAGCGCTGGTTCTTTAAGTATCAGGCTAATTGTATTGGTATTTGTGTTTTTCTTTACTATGCTATTCAAACGTCGGACAACACTTAATGGCAGTGCAGTGATTGGGGTTGCTCTATTTGCTTACTATAGTTGGGTATTAGGTGGTCTTACCTGGCTTTTTATGCCCCTCATTTTGTTTTTTACTTATCGCAAATTAATGCCACAGCGTTATCGCAAAGATATGAGCAAGCACACAATTTACGCAGTTATATCAGTCTCTTCTGTTGGTCTTATCTGGCTAATTTATAATAGCTTTTTACCTTCTGGTGCACTCTTCTATCCTTATACTCTTGGCTTTGCTATACATGCAAGCATTATTAGTATTGCGCACATGACAGGCGCCCATTTGAATAAAGAGCGAATTATGATTATAATGCTGGCGACACTCAAAAGTTGGCTTTTGCTTTTTATTCCATTTATGATATTTAAAGGACTGAATCAAACGACACTAATAGATGTTACTTTTGCACCAGCAATAATTATTCTTTTCACACTGATTTTTTATTTCTATTCTCCTAATCGCTTAGCTGTTGAACCCGGACAAAGTGCAAAGAGATGGCTCAGGGAAGCAATATGCGCAGCAGCAGGTTCTGCCTGTGGTTTAATTCCCTGGTTTACCTCTTAGAGTGAAAAAATATGTTCGATAGACAAACGAAGCAAATTATACTTTTAAAAGATCCACAGTTGGTCAAAAAATCATATGGTTTTTCAGAAAAATTGCCTTTTCTGGATTTTACTAAAGATAAAGCAGATGAACACTGGGCCATTGTTGATAGTGCAAATAAAATACAAGCACGCTGTTCATTATGGTACAAAGAAAAGATTTTATTGAAAGACAAAGTAGCAGGTTTTATTGGACATTATGACGCTATAGATGAAGAAGCGGCAATAGCTGTTCTAAATCATGCCTTTGTTCAATTGAGACAATATAATTGTGCGCTTGCTGTCGGTCCAATTGATGGTAATACCTGGAGGCGCTATCGATTTATCTGTGAGCGCGGTGACGAACCAGTATTTTTTTTTGAACCTGATAATCCGGATAATTATCCCAAGCATTTTCTTTTAGCTGGTTTTCAACCATTGGCTAGTTACTTTTCTGCCTTAAATAATAATCTGGCAGTACGCGATCCCAAGGCTGCTTCTATTGAACATAAATTAAAGACTGAAGGCATAAAGTTAAGACCGTTTTCTATCGAAAACCGGGAGGCTGATTTAGATGCGATATTTAAATTGTCGTTGCAGTCTTTCAAATCTAATTTTTTATATAGTCCGATTGCAGAAGAACAGTTTATGGAAAAATATCAAGCTCTATTGCCTATAATTAAAGAAAATTTTTTGCTAATGGCAGAAGATAATGATACAACGGTAGGCTTTGTTCTAGCTTTGCCTAATTATAATGAAGGACATAAGCCGAAAAGTATTATATTAAAAACGGTTGCTCGTCATCCAGCAAACAAATACGCTGGGCTGGGTAGATACCTTGTGGATAGGATTCAGAAAGAAGCATTTGAAAACGGCTATAGCCGTGTGATCCATGCTCTTATGATCGACCAAAACGTCTCAGGCAAGATAAGCTTACGCTATGCGTCACCGATAAGAAAATACACACTTTATTCGCGCCAATTGAGTTAATGAATATTCCTCTCAAACTAAAAGAACAAAGCCAGGCTAATGGACAAAGACTGGCTTTAATTGAGAACAAAATGGGCATCGAGCGCAGTGTAACTTTCGAACAATTAGACAAATCATCAGATCAACTTGCCATATATTTTAGAAAACAAGGTATCAAGTACAATGATACCGCACTCGTTTTGCATACGATGTGCATCGAACTATACAACATAATATTTGCACTCTTTAAATTGGGGGTGAAGGCAATGTTGGTTGATCCTTCCTCTGGATTGCCATTTATGGAAACTTGTTTTGAATTAGAAAGACCGCATGCTCTTATAACAAGTAGTCGTGGCTCTTTATTGCCCTTTGTGTCTACCGCGGTGCAAAATATTCCGATGAAATTTAGAACTGGTTTGGGCTTATTTAGCTTTAAACCGATTTATCTTTTGTCTATTAATTTGTATAACATTTTAAATGTTGATGATAGCGACAATAAAATTGACCTTAATTTAGTACAAGGTGAATTACCAGCATTGATTACATTCACGAGTGGGAGCACTGGTAGACCAAAAGGAATTATACGTACACATGATTTTTTATTGCATCAACACAAAGCTCTGGAAGAAAGTCTCAGTTTAAAAGAGGGCGCTGTGGAGATGACTGCTCTTCCTATCTTTGTATTAGCAAATCTTGCTTCTGGAATGACTTCAATTATTCCTGATATAAATCTGCGCAAGCCTGGGAAAGCAGACGGCGCCAAATTATTGAATCAAATAAGTCAATATAAAGCCCAACGTATAGTCGCACCTCCAGCTCTTTTAGACCGCTTAGCAGATTATTGTATCAAGCATAAATATTCAGCTAATTCTTTGCAGAAAATCTATACTGGTGGCGGTCCTGTATTTCCAAAACTAATGAGAAAGCTCAAATCAATTGCTCTGCATGCAGATATAATCGCAGTTTATGGTTCAACAGAAGCTGAGCCAATCGCTCATATTGCTCTGTCGCAAATAAGTCCTAATGATTTTGAACAAATAAAGTCAGGCGCTGGTTTACTGACTGGGCTGCCAGAAGCACATGTAAGCTTGCGCATAATAAAACCCCTGGTCACTACTGATCAGTTGCAACAATTCACATCGAAAGAGTTCGACTCGATTACCCAGGCTGCTAAGGTAGCAGGAGAAATAGTAGTTACTGGAGACTATGTAATCAAAGGATATGTAAGAGGGCAGGGAGATAGTCAAACTAAATTCAAAGTTGATAGTCAAGTTTGGCATCGTACGGGGGATGCTGGTTATTTGGATAACGAAGGGCGGCTCTGGCTATTAGGTAGAGAAAGCGCAAAAATTGTTGATCAACATGGGGTGCTATATTCATTTCAGGCGGAAGGGGCAGCCTCTGAGCATCCTAATGTAAAACGAGCAGCTTGTGTTTCTAATAATGGTAAACGCACATTGGTTGTTCAATTGCATGATGCTTTTCATAGACGCCAAAGGAATGAAGAGCAGGAAATAATAAAAGCACTAAAGAACAATCTGCAGTCTTTAAATATTGAAGAGATTCATATTCATAAGCGTATTCCAGTTGATCGTAGACACAATTCAAAGGTGGATTATGCAGCTGTTATTAAATCATTGCAAAAATAGATTCAGTTACAAACTAAGTTGATTGACTCATTAAATGTTTAGCGCTTATATTCAGGATAACCGGTTAGATCAGCTAAAATAGCTGCATTTCTAAGCATGCGGCGTGCTGCTTTTCTTTGAGAAGGATTATTTGAAACAAGCAAGCTGTGTATAACAGGTATATTTGTTAGACCCTCTGCAATAGAAAAATCGCAAACATAAGCTTTGATACCTTCGCCCAGATCGCGCGAGCCAATATTGCGATAACCTAGCGCATTGCCCGGATTTAGATCAGTAAAGTCAGCGGTACTATTTCTTGTTAATAATAATTCTTTTCCTGGCGAAAGGGTCAATTCTTTTTTATTGGCCATTACTTTTATTGGACCGGTATGCAAACTATCATGCAAATCATAGATAGCAGCATCACTGCCTGTTTCCATAATCCAGGCTGATGCTCCCTTGGGAATGGAAACAATGCCTTCGCGTGTTTGAACTTGTATATTATGATCGGGCATAAAAAGCACAAAGCCTTTAATTAAGTCCAAGAAATTATTGCCACTCTTCGGTCCAAAAACAACGCCATTCTGAGATAAAGCTGTCAATTCATTAGCATTGAATTCAGAAGCAGCAAATGATGCTGAATTAGCTTCGGAAACTCTGTTAAAGATCGCACCCCCCTGTAATGGATGAGGATAAAGCAGTGGCTGCCTCCAATAAGTAGTCCACGGTGTGTAGTCGGTGGCAATACGTGTGCCAATTTGTTCATATAATTTGTTATTTGCTTGTTGTTGCAAAGACTGTAGTAATGCTAAATATTGCAGCTCAAAAAAGAGTTTTTGCTGCGCGGTTAACCCGGTGGAGACAGTTATTATAGAACCACCAGAACTGGGTGGTGTAGGGGGTGCAGGTATATCTGTAGTAACTTGCAGCGTACCACTTATTGCAGACTGGGTTATAGAAATACCACCAGCAGTAAAGCTGCCAGTAAACGGGCTAACGACAATAAATGGATTTTGAATTGCAAGCGTGGTTGGGTTGAGATTGCCGACGTTAACCTCAAAGCCACCCGAGATGGTTCCGTTGCCGGTAATTGAAATAGTACCGGTCGGGCCGCCGTTAAAACCAACAATGCCAGCAAAATAAGTATCATTTATGCTGCCATTGTTTTGAACAGAAATAGCACCAGGTCCGCTTGGAGTTTCAAAAAGGATATTGCCGGTCGTTGTTAAAACAGTGCCAGCTGATCCAATAATCATCGGCCCAGAAGCTTGAAGCGTATTGGAGATCAACCCTGTTATTGTTGAATTAACGGTTACACCGCCCGTTGTTGCATCAAGCGTAATATGGGGGGAAAGAATTGAATTGGTTATTGTGATACCACCAGGGGCAGTATCGGTTAAACTGAAACTTTGCGCGCCTACTGAACTACCATTACCTGTTAGAGCAACAGAATCAACCAAAGTAGTGCCGCCATTTATTCCTATAGTTTGAGTAGTTGTAATATTCGGAGTGGCTAGGCCACTTAAGTTAACTGTTCCTGAAGGACTACTAATGGATACTGAACTGGCTGTGATTATTCCAGAGCCTGTTATATTGCCTTGTCCGAACGTGTTCAAGGATACAGAGGTACCCGTCAAATTAGCGCTTACAGTTATGGGGAATCCGCTGTCATTATTGGTTAAAGTTATAGCTCCGCCAGAAGTAATATTATGGTTTATAGTCAACTGTGAAGGTCCGCCGGTGGCAACAGTAAGACTAAATCCTCCTGTTCCAGCAGTCGAGACACCGTTACCGGCGATAGAATCTTCGTCAGTAAGCGTGACACTGCCTGATCCAGTAGTTGTTTGAGTGGTGGTAATGTTTGGTGTATTCAAAAGCGATAAATTTATTGTACCGGTCGGACTGTTCATTATTACTGATGTAGAGCCGTCAACAATATTGCTGCCAGTGATATTGCCAGATCCTGTTGCTGTCAATGTTATGACGGTACCGAAAAGACCAGTGCCTATATTTATTGGACTATTGGTTCCGGTGTTTATTAAGGATAATGTGCCGGTTGCAGTTATTTGATTGGTAGTGGTGATACCACTATCGGCGCTGTCTGTTATGCTGATATTATTTCCTGTAGAAGCGCCAGTAGTAGTTATAGCATTCGAATCAATTAAAGTAACATTCCCACTGGTATTAAAGGTAACATTGGCTGCTGCTATATTTAAAGATCCAATTGTTCCACCGTTGGTTGAGGTCAATACCACAGTCGGGCTACTTATTGAGGTACTGCCGGCTGTATCTTGTAGTATGCTGCCCCCAGTATTTAAACTAAAAGTGGAGCTGGCTGTTGACGTGCCAGTAGTTGCGGCTGTGGTTAACGTGACATTTTCATTGCCGGTGTCAGTTAAATATACGCTGCCGTTTGTTGCAGAAGCATAAAGCGTAATACCACTAGTACCATTACCGATCGACATAGGTGTTGTGCCAGTTGTGGCAATGTTTCCATTTGTTGATACAAGAAGAATATTAGGTGCTTGGATAGCTTGGGAAGTGTCTGTAGCTTGAATATTGCCATAAGCGTTTAAACTAAATACTGAGCCAGCAGTTGTTGGAAATCCGGCCTGATTTACTGTAACTATAGTTACATCTTCATGAGTTGTGTCTTGAAGATAAATACTACCTGATACGAACATTGCAATTTCCGTGCCACCGCCGCCGCCACTAATCAATAGCGGATTATGAGAAGAATCGGCAGCAACACTTCCGCCTGAAGAGACTAGGATTGCTGGTGATTGAACAGCTAGATTCGTATTATCATGGGCAAATATATTGCCGCTTGCGTTTATAATCAATTGGCTGCCGGCAACGCAAGTGCCAAAAGAATTAATGTTAGACGTGCTTAGGGTGATAGTTTCCGCGCTATTGTCAATTATACTTACATAGCCGGTAGATGCAGTGGCAAGTGGAGCATTGAAATAAAGAGTGACACCATTTAACGCAACTCCACTTATTTGTATGCCATCGGCATGGTCACCGCTGATTTCGACAATATTGCCATTGCTTGAGCTGAGTAATATTGTCGGTGCTTGAATCGCTAAGCCAGTCTCCACATTGTTTGGAGCAGAATAAATACTGCCATAAGTGCTTAAACTAAAAATGGAACCGGCGGCAGAATGCTCGGCAGCACTTATATCATTACCCAAAATAATATCTTCATGAGCAGTATCAGACAAATATACGCTCCCCAATGGGGCAACAGCAAGCATTTCAGTAATACCATTGCCACCATTATTGATAGAAATAGGTGTGCCCCCGATACCAATACTTCCTACGGCAGTCAAAGAAATGATGGGGCTTTGTAGGCTGCCGCTAGATTGAGTAATATTCGTACCAGCGCTGAAAGTAATCCTACTGCCAATAATGTTGCCGCCAGCGTTTATATTGGCACCACCAGAAACGCTTACTTGAGCAGCTCCACCTGTACCGCTAGCATTGATACTACCTAGATTAATCGAACCACCACTAACCGTACTGAAGCCAAACGTGGCGGCTGTAGTACCATGTGTATCGAATGTGGCAGTGCTCCCACCAGCTACCACGACAGGTCCTGTCACTATGGTGACTGTGTTTCCAGTTTGATTAGCTGCAGCTGTAACTATGCTGCCTAATTGTATTGCTTGAGAGATGGGACCCGATTGAGCTGTACCGCCATTGCCCGCGGCTATAACAGTAACGGCTCCGCCTGTGCCGCTATTATTGGCAGTATTTATACTAGTAGTAGTAGTGGGGAACCAAATATTTCCTGTGCCAGCACCATTGGCACAAGCAAGAAGTGTTACAGATCCGCCGCTTGCTGTTATGACGGTGCTGGCATTGGATTGTGTAAAATCGATATTGCCACCAGTAGGAACAGCAGGATTCACTGTTGCTGTAAAAGATCCCGTACCATTACCAGTTCCAGTAGAACCACTAATATTATTTGTGGAGGTCGGAATTGTCGTAGTGCCAGAATTTGAAGTTCCGGTTGTACTTACAGTTGCACCTGCTATTAAAGTTACATTGTGACCATTATCGATAATAGCAGCCGAGTTATTGCCAGCTGTTATATTACCTTCAGCGATAATTGCTACATCTTCGGTAAATGTATTTGAACCTGTAACTGTAATATTGCCTGTGCTGACAAATGTCGGATCACCATTTATAGTGTTATTACCTAGGTTCAGGTTGTCTGTATCGGCTAATAGATGCTCTGAGGCTGCTTGAGTATTTAAATTGCCAGTTACTTCACGCGTATTGGCAGTGATCGAACCATTGCCAGAGTAGAGGTTTAGATTTTGAGATAAATAATTTCCGCCATTAATATTGATGTTGCCGCTGCCAGTATAAGTTGGCTCACGAAAATTGATATTGCCATTATTAGCTACAAAAGTGCCATTATTTGCGTTGATATTTATGTCAGTAGTTTTTGGTGCAGATATGTTAATAGATCCATTAGTAGATGCGATTGTTCCATTATTTGTAATATCGCCACTGCGAGAAAATAAATCGAGATTGCCAGGGGTTGAAATCAGTCCTTGCGAACCAACAACTATATTGCTAGCCAAAATAGAAAATGTACTTGCAGTATCTACTATAGGACGAGTAGTAATTAAATTCAGGCTACCAGAATCATTTAAATTACCACTCAGATTTAAAGTGCCAGATTTAGAAATGTCAGTAACACTAATACCTTGTGGTATGACTAAGTTAGATAAGTGTTGAGAAAGTCTTGGACCAATAGTTAAACTACCGCCATCAGCACTGCCTTGTGCATCAAGCAGAAGAGATTGATGTCCGGTAAATAAAACTTGTAAGACTGCTAATTTTTCAGATTCAGTCAGCGCTGTGTTGGAAGTGACAGTCATTTGACTACCACCCACATTGATATTTACAGATTCATTCTTTAGTAAATGCCCACCTTTTGTAGTATCGGTAGTGGAAGAGAGGTCGAGATTTTGGCTTTGTTGCTGGTGATGGTGGAAGTGGAACAAGCCGCCACCGGATCCAGGAGTCTGATCATGATGATATATCGTTGGCATACAGCCCGATCGATAGGGATCAAAAAATTGATGAGTATGTATATGAGGAGTAATTGGTACGGTTGTAGGTGCGCCGACAATAATATGATTCATAACTCGTGTTTGTACTTGTGCTACAGAGGGCGCACAAAGAAAAACAAATAAAACTAATTGTATTAAAAAGGCATTTGGTTTTTGTCGTAGCATTCTCTAAGGTCCTAGGGGCTTGTATTGTATTCAGGGTATCCGGCGAGATCAGCTAATATGGCCGCATTTTTCAACATCTGATGAGCTACTTTTTTATGAACTCTTTCATGTGAGACAAGTAAACTGTGAATAACAGGAACATTGGTAAGTCCATGGGGTATCGAAAAATCGCAGATGTAGCCTTTGATGCCATTACCAAGATCGGTGCTGCCTATATTGCGATAAGCGAGTTTATTACCAGGATTCAGTTCCGCAAAATCAGCTGTGCTATTTCTGGTCAAAAGTAGTTCTTTACCGGGAGCAAGAACTAATTCTTTTTCATTGACTTTTACTTTAATCGCGCCAGTGCGCAAAGTATCGTGATAGTCATAAATAGCTGCATCCGATCCAGTTTCTCTAATCTCGGCAATAGCACCTTTAGGAATAAAAACAACCCCTTCGCGCGTTTGCACACTAATATCGTTTTTAGGCATAAACAGCACAAATCCTTTTACAAGATCAAAAAAGTTGGTGCTACTTTTAGGTCCGAAAACAATGCCGTTTTGCGATAGGGCAGTCAATTCATTGGCATTAAATTCAGAAGCAGCAAACAACCCTTCTCCGATATCAGAGATTTTATTAGCACTGATACCACCTAGCAAAGGATATGGATATAAAAGCGGTTGTCTTGGATAAGTTGTCCACGGTGTGTAATCGATAGCAATTTTTGTGCCGATTTGTTCAAAGAGCTTAGTATTGGCTTGCTGTTGTAGTGATTGCTGCAAGTTTAGATAGCTCAGTTCATAGAATAAAAGTTGTTGGGGAGTAAGACCTGTTGCAACTGTCGTGGTTGAACTTGATGGTGTCGGTGGTAGTGATCCAGAAACTTGCATCGTTCCTGTGATTGAGCCTTGTGTAACGGATATATTGCCTAATGTAAAAGTGCCTGTAAAAGGATTAACAACAACAAATGGCGATTGTATTTGTAATGTAGTTGGATTAAGATTGCCGAAATTTACTTGACTTCCGGTAATACTGCCGCTACCAGTAATCGCGATACTACCCGAAGCACCACCATTAAATCCAACAATACTACTAGCACCCTGAGCCTGTATAGTGCCGTTATTTTGAACGCTGATATTACCAGGTCCGGTAGTAGTAGTGAATGCTATTGATCCGTTGGTGTTTCTGATAAGAGCTCCTACCGAAACATTAATCTGGCTATTCGCCTCTATCGCTATACTACTAGATCCAATTATTTGTGCAGATGATGCCAAAGTAATTCCACCATTAGCACTTACTGTAATATTTGCCCCAGTCATATTTCCGCTGCCTGTTATATTGCCGGCATTACTGGTTACATTTAAAGTATTGCTAGCGCTTACAACACCGTTGTCTTGAATTGTAGGTGCTGTTATTGTTAACTGGTTGTCTGAACTTAAAGTACCTGTGCTATTTACTAAGAAGACTGGACCAGCTTGTGTAGAAGTAGCGGATATTGCACCTATTGAATTATTGCTATTGGAAAAACTTACTGTTCCACTAACAATTGCCTGTGTGGTGGTGCTGGTATTGGTAATATTAGCCGTGATCACAGGACTACTATTAGCGAAGCCGGTTAGAGTTAAAGTGTCCCCATTGGGTACATTGAATGCAGTAAGTGAATTTAAAGTTAGAGCATTGGTTGAAATGCCTGCGTCAATGGTTAAATTTGAGAACGTACCACTTATACCGTATACACCTAATGTAATAAGATTGGTAATTTGGGTTTGAACAGCTGTATTGGTAAGATCTAAACTACTTAGAGTGACCGTTTGGTTGAATATTGTATTACCTACTACCAGTGCACCTAGCGTATGGCTACTGAAAAAATTAACTGTCAATGTGCCACCAGTGGTACTGCCATGACCAGCAGCACTGCCATCTTCATCACCATCGGTGCCTGCTGAGCCTCCGCCGGCCAGCTGGGTGCTTCCGCTGCCACTAGGAGTGCCACCACTACCACTTGATGCACCTCCACTGCCACCAGTCTGTCCGGTGCCATATATGCGACTGGTTAAAGCACTACCAGCGGTGCCGCTTGCCGTAGTGCCGGCTCCAGCAGCTCCACCACCATTAAATCCACCACCGCCACCGGGGGAAAAATTACCCATTCCAGCTCCAACTCCGCCGCCGCCACCAGAAGCGGCACCGGCTCCCCCACCAGCACCGCCATCACCGCCGTTATCGAACACTCCACTGCCGCCGCCTCCTCCTCCAAAGCTGCCTCCGCCACCCCCGGCATTTACTAACGCGCCAGCCCCACCATTGCCACCAGCATATGAGAATATATTGCCTGCTGTAACTGAACCCACTGGTGCTGATAATGTAATATTGGCTTGGCTACCGCCGTTACCACCAGGGCTACCACTGCCACCACCACCTCCTCCACCTGAAGCATTTACTTCACTAGAAACAGTTAGACTGCCATTATGACTAATTACAGTAATTGCCCCGGCATTACCACCATTACCACCAGTAGAGAGACCATAAAAATAACCGCCTTCACCGCCGCCTCCATAAGAAAGGAGATTGCCAGTTTGTAAAGTGCTGCCAGATTGAATGTTAATAGTGCCGCCCGCACCGCCGGCAACACCACCACTAGCGCCACTACCGCCATATCCGACTGTAATGACATTGCCTACGGTAAGCTGAGCGGCACCAGTAATAGAACCAAAACCAAAAGAGGCAGTTGTGGTAGTTACATTGCCGGCACTGGAAAATGGGGCTGAGCCGCCACCATTAGTTACAGTAGGTGTTGCGGTAGCAATCTGCACATTACCAGTTGCGGTGGTTGTAGAACCGGCTGTTTGAATTTGGCCCAATTGAATTGCTTGGGAAATAGCACCAGATAGTGCAGTGCCGCCATTACCACCGGCTACAATTAGAACTGCGCCACCGCCACCATTTGACTTGGTTGAATCGACAGTAATGGTAGATGTAGGAAACCAGATATTGCCATTGCCAGCAGCGTTGGAATTAGCCAGCAAAGTTACATTGCCGCCGCTTGTACTAATAACAGTGCCAGCAGTCGCCGGCGTAAAATCTATATTGCCGCCTTTTGTGCTGTCAAATTTCATAGTTACGCTGGTCAGAGATGTCGTACCATTAGTTATTGGACTAGTCGTGGTGCCGCTTGATGCAGTTATATCAGCGCCAGCTATTAACCAAACGCTGCCACCGGCCGTAACTATATTGGCTACATTACCACCTGTACCAGAAACAATATCACCGCCGGCAATTATCGCTAAATTATTGCCGCCTGTTGAAATTGTGCCATTTATTTGCAGATTGCCTGAATTGGCATATAAAGGATCACCAGTTACACAATTATTTCCCAGTACAAACAAAGCCGTATCTGCATATATATGTTCTTCTCCTGCTGTCGAGTTTAAAGTGCCAGTTACTCGTCCAAGATTACCGGTGATGGTACCGGTGCCGGAATATAGATTTAAATTTTGCGATAAGTAATTACCACCATTGATATTAATATTGCCTGTGCCAGTATAAGCGGCATTGCGAACATTGATATTGCCATTTGTGGCTGTGAAATTACCATTGTTTGCATTGATATTTATCTCGCTATTTTTTGGTACAGATATATTGATGGATCCATTAATGGATGAGATTGTGCCGTTATTTGTAATTTCGCCACTGCGACTAAATATATTGAGGTTACCCGCAGCAGTTAGTTGTCCGCCTGGGCCCACGGTAATATTGCTAGCAAGAATAGAAAAGGCATTCAATATAGAATGATTAGTAATTAGATTCAGACTACCTGAATCATTCAAATTACCGGACAGATTTAAAATTCCAGATTTGGAAGTATCAGTGACACTTACCCCTTGCGGTATAATGAGGTTGGATAGATGTTGAGAAAGTCTTGAACCAATAGTAAGGCTACCACCATCAGCACTACCTTGAGAATCAAGTAGGAGCGATTGGCGACCAGTGAATAAAACTTGCATAGCAGCCAGTTTTTCAGATTCAGTAATTAAAGATTTAGATGTTATAGCTAGTTCTTTGCCGCCTACGTTTATATCTACTGGACCATTACGAAACAAACCGCCAGCTTTGGTGTTATCTGAAGTAGAAGCAAGGTCTAGATCTATATAATGATGAGAACTTATGGTGGCGCCAGTATGACTAGTAACAGTAGTAGTGTTGTTGCTATTAGAGTTTTGATTATTTTGAGTAGTACTATTGTTTAACTGATGATGGTGGAAGTGAAAAAAGTTATTTCCTGAAGCAAAAGTATAGTTGTGGTGTGTTATTGGCAGACCTGCAGATTGATTCGGATCAAAAAAATGATAGTGTGTATGGGGAGTTATTGGTACCGGTGGTAGCGGACCAATAACAACATGATTAGTAATTTGTGTTGGCACTTGTGCTAAGCAAGGCTGTAGTGTCCAAGTTAAAGCTATAAACAGTGTTGCTAATAGTTTTGATGTTCTTTTCATTATTGTCCAGTTTCGTAATCAGGGTAACCCGTGAGGTCTGCCAATATTGCAGCATTTTTAAATAAGCTATGAGCCATTTTTCTTTGAGATGGATCTTTGGACGATAATAAGCTATGCATGGTAGGAATGTTGACAATACCATGGGTGATTGAGAAATCACAAACGTAGGCTTTAACACCATCGCCAAGATCAGTTGAACCGACGTTGCGATAACCTAGTTCATTACCTGGATTAAGGTTGGCAAAGTCAGAATTGCTATTTCGTGTCAATAGCAATTCTTTACCAGGTGCTAAAGTGAATTCTTTTTTGTTAGCGATTACTTTTATTGCGCCGGTATGTAGAGTATCGTGCAAATCATAAATAGCACAGTCACTACCAGTTTCCATAATCCAAGCAGCCGCGCCTTTAGGTACGTAGGCAATGCCTTCGCGTGTTTGCACTTGAATATCTTTGTTAGGCATGAAGAGAACATAGCCTTTAACTAGATCAAAGAAATTATTGCTACTTTGTGGGCCAAAAACTATTCCGGCATGCGAAAGAGCGGCGAGTTCGTTAGCATTAAATTCAGAAGCGGCGAATAAAGCTGAATTAGTTTGAGAGATTTTGTTTAAAGATACTCCTCCTTGTAATGCATGAGGATAAAGCAATGGTTGACGCCAGTAAGTAGTCCAAGGCGTATAATCAATGGCTATGCGTGTGCCGATTTGTTCATATAGCATATTCTGTTGATTATTGGAATTGAAAAGCGTCAACGGACTCGATGATATTAGCGGTTCGCTAACTCTAATGAATCCGGCTGTTGCTAATATAAAACCTTGCTGAACATAAATATTGCCGTAACTAAAGCCACCAGTCAAAGGAGAGGCAATAATCTGAAACGGTCCTTGCATCTGCAATGTAGTTGGATCAAGATTGCCAAAATTGACCTGACTGCCTAAATTTGCACCGGTACCAGTAACATTGATGTAGAGAGAACTGCCGCTATTAAATCCAACCACACTAGTATTATTTGTATTGGATGCTTCAATGATTCCATTATTTATAACGGTCAGGGGACCATTTGCTATTGAAAAAGCTAGTTGAACTAAGCCACCGCTAGTAGATGTACCTATAGCATTAACACTTACACCATCGCCAATAATAATTGTGTTTCCAGATTTTAAATCAATACGAGCACTGGGACCGGTAACAGTTATATTTTGGCTGATTGCTAGGTCTGCATTAGTAGACAAGCTAAATTCAGAGGTTGCCGCTGATGGGCCAGTCAAATTTATTTGTCCACCGCTAGAGAGAGAAAATGCACCAGACTGAGGCACAGACACATTTACATTATTAGAATTGCTTATCGAGACAGTGCTGTTTGTATAGGTGTTAACATTCAAATAGGCAACATCTGTGTCAAGCGTGGTCTGTGCATTGATCTCATTAAGAGGTGTATTGACATTAATAAGATTGAGAGTGGCTCCGCCAATAGTACCAGGGCCGTTCTGAACTGCGGAAACACTAAATGGGCCAATCCCAATCAATGTTATTGCCGATGCTGAAGTAACGCTTCCGTTTAAAAACAAACCAAA
>JABDBL010000024.1 GCA_013288645.1 Candidatus Melainabacteria bacterium | reverse complement strand
TATCGATGACAATTATCGTGATTTAGAAAGCGAAGCCCGCTATTTAGACTTATTAGGACGTGTTTATTTGCGAGAAAAAAAGTATTTCGATGCATTAGAGCCTTTGCAAAAAGCAATCAAGATTGAAAGAAGAACGTTTTCTGATCAAGATTGGGAAGTGGCTGAATATTTAAATGACTATTATGAAGCTCTTGCGAAGACTAATCATATAAAAGAAGCCGGTCATTTAGCTGACACTCTCTATAAATCCTGGCCAAAGAAATCTTTTTCCGACACACAAGAGTGGAGTGATCTGATACGACTGTGCAGTTTAAAGCGAAAAATTTATTACGATAGGAAAACACAAAAGGACAATGCATTGGAGGCGCTAGGTTTAGCTATGGTTTTTGGTGAAAACGATGTTCGTTATTCTGAGAGCAACATTCGCTTAGCTCTGCTTGATGATCGATTTGGTGATTACAAAGAAACTGGTCCTTTATTAGAAACAGCTATTCGTAGTCGCGAAAATGCTCTTGGCAAAGATAATCCGTTTTTAGTTCAAGCTCTAGAAGGACCGGCAAAAATTCTTGAAGATAGTCATAGAGACCATGAACCAGCTTTTATTTTAAACAATGAAATTGTTTCGCTGCTTGAAGGTTCAGTAAAGCCAGATGATATAAATGCTTTTGAAAGTGCGCAGACCGTGGCAGGTTATTGCAAAAATATGCTAGCAAGTTCTAGTTTTGATAGAGCAAAACTGCTCTCATTATATGATCGGGCGTACAAAGTTATGGTTCGAGCAAAGGGTGTACATAATAAAACAGTAATCGATTGTTTGTGTGATTTCATATATTTTAAAAAGGAGAATGTGTTTTATCCTTACAAAACAGCCAGTGAAGTTAGTGCATTATACGAACAATTGCTTAAGGCCGAAGAACAAGTTTATGGTATTAAGAGCTTTGAAGTGCAAGAATCAGCAAAAGAGTATGCTAATTTCTTAGAGCAAACTAAAAATGAGTCGGAAGCATCGCGTGTGCAAACAACTTATCATCTTAATAATGCAGCGAAATAATATGGTAGGACAAAATAGCAAAGTTAAAGTTGGCTTGTCAATGATGCTTGAGGATGACTTCAGGCAAGCTACTGCATCGTTATTCGCAAATAATCAGGTAGATGTAATCGAGTGGAGCTTTGATACTTGCTGGCAAAAAGGGTTAATGCCAGGTTGGGCGCAAGACTTGCTTGAATATTATTCAAAGCAAGATCTTTTACTTGGGCATGGCGTATATTTTTCAGCTCTTTCCACATATTCACCATTACATAAAGATTGGCTGGCTAAGCTCTCCAATGAAATAAGAACGAGAAAATATATTCATATATCAGAGCATTTTGGTTTTAGTCAAGCTGGACATGTATTGCGGGGAGCACCACTACCGGTGCCATATTGTGCTGAGGCAGTGACATTGGGTAAAGAAAACTTGCGCAGACTCTCTGACATAGTAAATCTTCCTGTTGGCCTGGAAAATTTAGCGTTGGCATTTTGCAAAGAAGATGTTTTAAACCAGGGAATATTTTTAAAAGAATTACTGCAAGAAATAAATGGTTTTATCCTGCTCGATCTCCATAACCTTTATTGCCAAATTCAAAACTTTTCACTCAATCCCGAGACTCTGTTACAAACATATCCACTAGCTGATGTGAAAGAACTGCATATATCTGGAGGATCTTTGAATACTTTGGGTAACGATAGGACGATAAGACGCGATACTCATGATGGAGATGCGCCGGAAGCAGTATTTACGCTTTTAGAAACAGTCTTGGATTTATGTCCTAATATTGATTATATAATTCTTGAAAGATTAGGAGGAACGCTAAATAATCAAACAGACATGGCTAATTTTCAAGACGAATTTATGAGAATAAAAAATATAGTGGAGAATCACTAAATGAGCGAGCTGCAAAAATATCAAGATAAACTAATAGAACTGTTAGATTCTGAAAAATCGCCATCCGAAATAAGCAGACAATTAGCAGAAGATCCTGATTGTTCTATGTATAAAAGTTATATTGAAAGTTTTGATGACAGAATGATTGCAATAGGACAAGAGCTCGTAAAAAAATGGGCTCAGTGGACTGAGCGACCATAAAGAAGTGATCTATTGAATTGTGTATCCACCATCTATGGGCAAACAATGTCCAGTAATAAAAGAAGCCCCATCCGAACAGAGAAATAATACTGCTTCTGCTATTTCTCTAGGTTGCCCCACTCTGCCAATTGGATGCATTTTGGCCATGGTTTCTTTTAATTCCGGTTGATTTTTAAAAGCACGTTCTGACATATCAGTTTCTATCACTGCCGGACAAACAGCATTAACACGAATATTTTCAGTACCGTATTCTATTGCTGCTGCTTTAGTTAATCCGTTTACGGCATGTTTACTAGCTACATAAACGCTCGCTCCAGGAAATGCTACTAAGCCTGCCGCGCTTGAATTATTCACTATTGAGCCGCCGCCTGTTTTTCTCATGGCCAGAATTTGGTGCTTCATGCTTACTAAAACACCTTTTACATTGATATTAAATATAGTGTCGTAATTTTGATCGGTTTGTTCATGAAGAGGCATACCCATTTTTCCTTCAACACCAGCATTGTTAAAAGCAATATCTAGCCGCCCATATTCTTTCAATGTTTCGCTGATTAATCTTTCGACTTGTTTTTCATCAGAAACATCTGTTTGTACGAAAATAGCTTCTCCGCCATTGGACTTTATTTCTTTAACAGTCGCTTCGCCTTCTTCTTTTCTACGAGCAGCTGCTACAACTTTGACACCATGCTTAGCAAATAACAATGCTGTTTCTTTCCCAATGCCAGAACTAGCACCGGTAATTAGCGCTACTTTTCCATCGAACTTCATCTTTATCCCCCCTTCTCTTATTCAGTCTTACCCAAGATTTTTTCACTGTTATTACGCTGTAGCTAGCGCATATTCTTCTGGACAAACCATTGCCAAAGTCTTTTTTGCTCTTTCCGCAACATAAGGATTTTCATCTTCTTCTAGTGTTTGCAAAATTGTACAAGATACATTTGGATTTTCTGCTAAAGATAGTCTTACGTCCGCATTATTGTCAGCAGCTAAGCGGATAAAGAAATGACTGGGTAACATTGGATTAAAAGAGAGTCCTAGCCTTACTTCGGGGTTTTCGTCTTTCAGTAGTTTTAATTGAGTGTCAACTGTGATGTTTGGATTTTCAGCTACTCTGGCTCTAACAGCTGCGTTAGTGGATCTAGCTAATTTTTCTAAAACGCTGACTGACGCTTCTGGATTACCGGCAATAATGTATTCTACTGGGTTTGTGCTTAATGTATACATTTTCTTTCTCCTTTTGAAATAGACTGGTCTATTATAGTTTTTGGCAAAGAATTTGCCTAAAATAGTGCAATTTTTATGTGGCTTTCAATATGTGGTTAAACATCAAATCTATAAAGTCATTTAGTGGTTCAACGCTTTTTATTGTTTTTGCTCTCATTAAAGCGCCTTCCCAGCCAGAAAAAAACAATTCCGCCATTTTGTCAGCAGGCCAAGCTTTACTAACTTCGCCAACTTTTTGTCCTTCTTTGATGCATAGAGCAAAAAGCTCTTTCCATTTGAACATTTTTGCGCTCAAGGCTTTTCGCAAAGTCTCGCTTTGGTCCGACATTTCTTGGCTTAAATTGCCTATAAAACAGCCTTTTCTGCATTTAGATTCACTAAGTGCATTTTTGCCTTCAAGGCAATAATTCATAAGCCGTTCAGTTGGGCTTACGTCGGAATCGGTAAGAGCACGCCTTGATTTTGCTCCGCAGACTTCGTCAGTGTATTCAATCAACTTTAAAGCAAAGTCTTCCTTACTATTAAAGTAGTGATAGAAAGAACCTTTAGGCACCCCGACTTTATTGAGCACTTCCTGAATCCCAGTATTTGTATATCCTTTTTCGAACATAATATCCTTACCAGCTTCCAGTAATGCTGTTCTTGTATCTACTTTAAATGTAGTGGTCATAATGAGCTTCCTTAGGATTCGCTTTTAAATCAACTGTTTTTATAGTAGACCGGTCGGTCCAATATGTCAAGCCTTTACTACTAATTAAATAATTAAGCTCTGCAAACCTTGACTCCTTGAATCTTAAGGAAATCGTTATGCACTCACTTTTTTTCCCAGCGCTTATGCTAAATAAAAAGGCCATTGCATCGATTCGAGCAATAGCCTTAAAAGGGAAGTATGATAAAGAATTACCAGTGATGAGCGTGGCGAGCTTCTTCAGCCGCCCAGAACCCATCTTTGTCTCTGTCATGATGGTCATAATATTCGTGCAGTTCTTTTTCTGACATAACACGTTGGTGGTGTGCTAATTGCCATTCTCTTTGTGCTCTTGAATATTCTTCATAATTCCATCGCCCATCTTTATCATGGTCATATTTATTAAACCAACCATCATAAGACAGCGCTGAAGTTTGCGTGCTGATAATACTGAACAAAATCATTCCTACAAACAATATTTGCTTTTTCATTTTTTATTACTCCTTGGGAACTATGCAGTGTTGCCCTATTTATTTAATGAATCGTATTACTTTAGCACATAGAAAAAGGGTCAATTTTTAAATTCTTCGCGGCGCCGTTTTTGAAGGTTGATGCTTGGTGAGTTCGTTCAAAAGCTGAGATGCCAATAGCTCGCTTTTGGGCATTACTAGACTAGCTGCACCGACTATGGGCGCATCCACTCCTAGTTTTGCTTCAACTACAGGACATTTAGATGGTCCGGGCAGCGCACGACTTTTTAAAACTTCTCTGGCTGGATTTAACAATGCATCTCCTATTGTTCCTAACCCGCCTCCGATAATAATCAAGTCTGGATCTAATGCATTAGCTAAGCTGACAAGTCCATAACCCAAGAATTCACCTGTTTTGGTAATGGCTATACTACCCGGACCGCCAGGATTTTTATTGGCATCGGCAACTACATCTTCTCCGGTAATCTTTGCTTCTTTATTGCCTGTTAATTCGCGCCATGTTTGCACTAAGCCTGGTCCACTGCAATAAGCTTCTAATGTTCCTACTGCTCCACCATCATCACGTCTAGCATTTGGATCCATAGTAAGTAATATGTGTCCAAATTCTCCACCACTCCAGTTAGCACCATGGTGCAACGAGCCATTAGAAAGAAGTGCTCCCCCAACGCCGGTGCCGAGCGCTAAAAATACTACAGTGCCATTGACTAATGCTGCAGCCGCACCAAATCGTGCTTCACCCAAAGCAAGTACGTTAACATCATTGTCTACAGCTGCTTTCAGACCGAGCTCTTTAGTGAATGCCTCAGTGATACGAAGACCTCTCCAACCCGGTAAAAGATCGGTGGCTGAAAACACAAGTCCTTTATTAGCATCAATTTGACCGCCAGCCCCAATTCCTATTCCTTCTACTTTTTGCGGAGTGTCTTGCATTAATTCCATAGCTAATGCTATTGAATCTTGCAAAATTTGTGGACCGCCCAATTTTACTTGTGTTGGACGATGCTTGCGCGTCAACACCGTTCCAGTATCGGTCACAGTCCCGCCAGCAATCTTTGTGCCCCCGATATCTATACCAATGTAATAAGACATGTTTACCTTGCCTCCTTGGTTCGAGCTGAAACGGTTACTGCCTCGGCAACATCCCATCTATAATTAACGATGATAGTTTATCATAAACTATCATCGTCATATTAGGTTAGATCTAAGCGCTGATTATTCCGTATTAGTTGGCTATTGATTAACATCCGTTGCCACTCAGGATGCTTGGTAAGTAAGCTTAATGCTTCAACTAGCAGAGATTTGCCTGGATCGCGCTTAAACCATGTTGAAGCTCCAGATGGATGTGGCAAAGGAATAACATCACATTTATTACCATAAAGTTCTATTGTGAATTGTTGGCCAACTCTATCGACTAATGGTGCGCTTTCAAAACATTGTTCGATAGCTAGCTTTCCTACTGGAATGACTAGTTTTGGTTTCAATAGTTGAAATTCTCTTTCTATCCAACTTGCACAAGTTTTGATTTCGGCTGGTGTAGGTACTCTGTCACCACCACTACTTGCTTTACCAGGGAAGCAACGACAAACTGCTGCCATATAAGCAAGATTGCGAAAGCTTTCTTCGTCTATGCCAATTGTGGAAAACCATCTGAATAATGTTTTGCCGGCTGTCCAAGCAAAAGGTTTGCCAAATTTTCCTTCATGCGGTCCTGGTGCTTGTCCTAATAAGTACACTTTGCTCATGACAGCAGTATGGGTTACTACTGGTCCGATCATTTCCGGACAATTTCTACATTCTTTTAATTCTTGCAGATGCGTTTTTAATTGGCTGATCATCAAATAAATTATACCCGTTAAATAATTTGAGCTGTTTGTTTTTGGGCCAAATCAACTTATTCTTAGCCTCACAATGTTCGAGTGAAGTCATGATTGGGCAAAGACTCGACTATTTATTTCAATATTTATAGTTATTAGTTTTAGAATATGCTGAATTAGATCCGTGCTGCCCATTATAGTTACTTGATCCAGCTGGCTGTGCAGTATAACCACTGGCAGCCGGAGTGTAGCCGCTACGCTGTGGACTGTAACCACTTTGGAAACGGTTTCGATTAATCAATATATTGCCTGAGTATGAGCGTGACGATCCAGTATAACTACGCTTTGATGTTGAAGGACTACGGACAACATTATAAGTATCGCTGCTTTTGTAAGAATCGTCAGGTGTGGCCGATAATTCAGAATCACTAGCTGAGACAATTCCGCCGCAGCAAAAAGCAAAAGTAAATAATCCAGTGTAAGCTAATCTATTAAACAATGCAGCCATCTTCGAAACCATACATAATAATTTAGCTCACTTATGAGTAAAGAACTCTAATTATAATATTGGCCTGAAGCGAAGCTTCATTAACTGGTGATCTTTACTGAGCTGTATGTGACGAATGAGCTTTCATTTGGTTACCGCTTTCTTTTAAATTAGTAATAACCGAAATAAATATATCCACTAAAAATGGATCCCATTGTTTGCCGGCACCAGCCTTTAAGGTTGTCAGTGCTTCTTCTTCGTTCATGGCTGGTCGATAAGGGCGATCGGATATTAAAGCATGGTATGAATCCACAATAGAAACAATTCTTGCTGGTAAAGGTATCTCTTCACCTTTTAAGCCATTTGGGTGCCCAGTACCATCCCAACGTTCATGGTGGTTTTCCAAAATGTCACAAATTTCTTTAAGCGCTCGAATCGGACGCAATAACTCAGCACCAAGTACTGAATGCTGATTTATCATTTCACGTTCTTCAGGTGTATAAGTGCCTGATTTATTCATTAGATCTGGAGGAACAGATAATGTGCCGACATCATGTAAAAGTCCAGCCACCCGAATTTGTTCAATTTGTTTTTGTGGCAATCCCATAACACGTGCTAATATTTCAGAAAGTCGTGCTGTTTCGAGATGATGCATTTTATTATATTCTGACTTTGAATAAAGAGCAGTAGCAAGTGCTTTAACCATCTCAACTACTTCTGGCAAAAGCTCTTCTTTCTCACCTGGGACCGACGCTTCTTCAGAAACTGGCGGAGGTAAAATCATTTCAGGTTTTTCTTTGATATGGTCAGCAACTTCAGCACTTTCGTTAACTATAATAACTTCCGGCTCTTCTGGTGTTTCACTTTCAAAATTTAGATCTTTAACAGTGCGTATCTGATTTCTGCCCATGCGTTTGGATAAATACAAAGCACGGTCTGCCATATCTAATAATTGTTGTTGAGAACGTGCATTTTCGGGAAATGCAGCTATACCTAAACTGGCGGTCACTTTTATAACATCTAATCCCTCAAAAACTATTTCTTCTTCGGCAAGATTTTTGCGAATACGCTCAGCAACAATAATTGCTCCTTCCATATTTACTTCAGGCAATATGAGCAAAAATTCTTCACCACCATAGCGAATAGATAAGTCCACGTCTCGGCAATCTCTTTCAATTCGTCTTGCTACAGCTTTAAGAACCGCATCTCCTGCGGGATGTCCATAACTATCATTGATTGATTTAAAATGATCTACGTCAATCATCATTACAGCTAAATTACGTTGATAACGTTCGGCTATTCTTAATTGCTCAGATAATTTTTCTTGTCCTGTACGATGGTTTAGCAAACCAGTTAAACCATCAGTTGTAGCTTGACGTTGTACGCGAGCGTATAAACGAGCATTAGTTACACCGATAGCAACTTGATCAGCAACTGATTGGAGAAAAGCAATATTATCCTGATTCCATCTAGCCTCTGCTTCGCATTTGAATCCACATAATAAACCAAGCAACTCTTCTTTATGGGAAATAGGCACATAAAAAAGCGAAAGAACATTGTGTCTAGAAATAGCCTCTTTTTTAAATGGATTCACCCGAGGGTCGCTATCAACTTGATTCACTATCAATGGTTCATCTACCTTATAGTGTTTTTTAAAAACTTCAAATGCTTTGAGATCAAGATCAAATTCGACTACCTTATAATCTTCTCCGATGGCATATTCGCAACGTATTTCATCTTCCGGTTCATCGGGTGCTGGCAAAGTAATAAAGCAAACATTTAGATTTAGCCATCCTTGCAAATTCTCTAATACTTCTTGTAAATTCTCTTCGATATTAAATGACCGTCTAATGTCATTACTAATTCTATGCAATCGCTTTTCTTGCTCACGTAAAAATTCTGATTCCCATTTGAGAAATTGAAATTCTTTACTGTGCTGTACTTGAGCTTGTTCATTATTAGAGAGCTTCGCAGAAGCTTCTTCTAAGCGCTGACTGTAATTTTCAAGTAATTCTGTCTGGCGCGTTAGATCTTCTTGTAATTGATAAAAACGCACAATAGACTTAACTCTAGTCAGTAATTCTTGGTCCGAACAATTTTCGGCTAAATAATCATCAACGCCTAAATTTTGCTCTTCGACTTTTGTTTCACTATTTGTTGTAACAAGCACAACCGGAATATTTTGCAATTTTTCAGACGTTTTCAATTTTTTGCAAAATTCTGCAGTCGTAATGCCAGGAAATTGACTGTCTAACAAAATCAAATCAATAGATTGTTCTTCAAGAATTTCTTGTACTTTCTTCGCACTATCAGCTTCATGAACTTGATATGTATTGGCTAAAATACGGGAGAAGCGTCTTCTTACTGGTCTGCTGGAATGGGCAAGTAAAATGTTGGCTGTTTTGGCATTCTGACCATTATTTACAGGTATGCCCATCATGTGTCCATAATTCTGTAGCTGACTAGCTAAATGTTCTCCAGTTAGTTTTAACGTCGACATATCGTATTTCGAAATTTTTCTATTATTATCATAAGCAACAACCCTGATTAAACCCAATATAGGTGATTGCTCGCCCTCACTTCCACCTATAGGGATAATTGCATATGGATAACGTTTTTCAACGTTGTCTTCACTTTGGTCGCCATTCTCATTAAATACATGAGTTAAGAAAGGCTTTTTGTTCTGCTTAACCCTATGTGCTAGTTGTGTGTTAGCAAAGCTTATGGACTCTTTGTTTTCATCAGTTAGAACACTTAAAAGCTCACTAGCTTTGCTCTTTGTATCTGCTGATACTTGAGCCACAGTGACCAATTCATCTCCGTTTACCAGATCTAAAATACCTAAGTCAAAGCCCAAAATTTGGCATAAGTGCCTTCTTACGGCATCTAAGGAGCTTTCTGCTTGCTCATTGGCTGAAAGTTTTTTGCTTTTGGTCACTTTATTAGTCTTGGCAATGGTAATCTGACGTTGAACGAAGTATCTAAACTGAGTTTAACAGACAGCCAGCCTTCTGAAAATAATGATATCCGACAGACATTAAGATGGAATTAGATATAAGTTAACCAAGGCTAAAGACAAGAGCGCAAAGACAAGCAAGCTTAAACAAAGTACTTTCGCCACCACCATTGGAACATAAGTAAAGTCCACAATTCTTTGCGACGGTCGGCTAAATTTAGCTCATGGTCATCCAGTAAAGTTTTTATATAATTCCATTGAAAAAGCCCCTGACGCTTTATAAAAGATTCGTTTAGTAACTCATTTACAACTGGCTTAAATTCGTTTTTTAACCATTTACCTACTGGTATACCAAAACCCTTTTTGGGTCTTTTAATAATGTTAGATGGCAAATCATTGCTTGCTAGCTTTCTAAGCAAATATTTTGTTGTCAACGCCTTAATCTTAAGTGAAGTCGGCAAATTTAAGGCAAATTCGACTAGTGGAAAGGCTAAAAATGGCAATCTCACTTCTAGTGAAGCTGCCATTGAGGCTCGGTCTGATTTGACTAAAAGATTATCTGCTAGATATGTACTTAAGTCCAAGCGCATAATTGTCTCTAAAATATCGGATCCCGCAGCAAAATCTGGCATGATTGCTCGTTCATAGCCGTTGTCACTGAATAATTGCTTTTCAGAAGTAAGGGTGTTTTGTCTTTTCTTAAGCGGATCGCTTAATAATTCATGCTGTTTATGCAAAGGAAATGAGCCCATCCAGGCTAGATGTCTTTCGACAGCTGGCTTATTGGCAGCGGATATAAATCGTTTGACTTTATAATCAAAACTAAGATTATTCAGTGATACCGGCAGACTGTTAAAAGCCGGAATTAGCATGTTTTCGGTAAGTATACGCGGCATACTTTGCCATAGCGGCATATATTTATGGGCTAAATAAGTTGGATAACCGCCAAATAATTCATCTCCTCCTTCTCCAGCTAAAGCTACAGTGACGTTTTTCTTGGTCATTTTAGATAAACAATATGTGGGCAAAATGGATGCATCTGCGATTGGTTCATCAAGCACATTCCATAATTCAGTCATAGTAGAAAAAGCTAAATGTGGATCAAATTCAAAACATTGATGATCTGAGCCAATATGTTTAGCTACTGTTTGTGCATGATTGCTTTCATCAAAAGATTTATCTGAAAAACCAATTGAAAAAGTTTTTAGATTGCCGCTCACATTTTTTGCTGCCATTGCTGCAATTAATGACGAATCAATGCCACCAGATAAAAATATCCCTAAAGGTACGTCCGATATCAGTCTAAGTTGAATTGATTTACTAAGCAGTTTTTCGGCTTGTACTAAAGCTTGATCTTCATCAATATCTATTTGTTTAATTTCAGGCTGCCAATAATTTTTAGTTTTGACTTGTCCATTTTCTACGATTGCATAATGGGCAGGCAGCAATTTGTGTATGCTTTTAAACAAAGAAAAAGGAGCTGGCACATATTCGAGTGCTAGGTATTGCTGTAAAACATCCTCGTTTAAAACAGTCTTTGCACTGGGGTGGGCAAGAATAGCCTTGAGTTCTGAGCTAAATATGAATTGATTTTCAAAGACAGACCAATGAAGAGGCTTTTCACCCATGCGGTCTCTTGCTAATACAAGTCTTTGTTTATTGCTATCCCAAATAGCAAAAGCGAACATACCTTCAAGATATTGCAAACAATCAATGCCATAATCTTCATACAAATGAATAATTGTTTCAGTATCACTTTTAGTGGCAAGCTTATGTCCGTTTTTTAAAACTCTTTCTTGCAATTCTTGATAGTTGTATATTTCGCCATTGAATACAATCCACATAGAGCCATCTTCATTTGTAATTGGTTGTTGCCCAGTCTGCAAGTCTATAATCGATAAACGGGTCATACCTAAAGCAGCAGGACCAATAATGCGCATACCCCTTTCATCTGGTCCACGATGTTCAATGCTGCTACACATTGTGGAAAGAACATGAGTATCTTGCCCCAGAGGTTCGTTGTTTAAATTAAGATAGCCAGTAATGCCGCACATATCAATATGCTAGTTTAAGTTGTTAGTTTATAAAAAAGAAGTGACAATATATTTCATATGAAAGCTATTATCTCACCGACTTCCACCCATTCAGAAAGTTTCTATTCTCGCTCCACAGTGAGAGTGGCTAAAGACTTGCTAGGCTGTTCTTTAAATCGCCGCTTGCCATCAGGCTTAGTACTTAGTGCTGAGATTAACGAAGTAGAGGCTTATACTGCCAATGACCCAGCCTGTCATGCTTTTCGTGGTAAAACCAAAAGGACAGAAGTACTGTTTGGCCCACCTGGACGGGCTTACGTTTATTTCATCTACGGTATGTATTATTGTTTAAATGTAGTAACCGAGCCTGAAGGAATACCTGGGGCTATTTTAATCAGAGGTTTGCATGGAAAGTCTATCAATGGAGCTAGTTTAAACGGTCCCGGTAAAATATGTAAGCATTGGCAAATAGACAAAAGTCTTAACGGCATTAACCTGATGGATCCTAATTCAGACATTTGGATTACTGCAAGAATCACAGGCCATAAACCCAAAATTCTTATATCCAAACGCATCGGCATTAGCCAAGCACAAAACAAACTTTGGCGTTTTTATAGTTAAAAGCGGACAGACAGAATAGACTACAGTCATTTTTATCAGCCAGGACAGACTTTTATTTAGCTGCTTTTTCTCTATCTTGTTGGGCCAGATCTTTTTTCCCTAGTTTTTCATAGCAATGGGCGCGTTCATTATAAAGTTGGGGAGCAAAAAGCCAACCCGGAGGGATGCTACTGATAGCTTCAGTGTAATCGTCGATTGCATTTTGATAATTTCCCAAGCCCATATAACTTTCAGCTCTACACTTATAAAAACAAAACTGTTCAAACTCACGTGGTGCTTGTTTAGTATCTATATTTATTGCTTTTGTACAGTCATCAATTGCTTTTTGGTATTGACCTAAGCCTTTATAGGCTGTGGCTTCATAATAAAAATTTTCTGGACACTCAGCTTCTTGGTTTATGGCTTTGATACAATCGTCGAGAGCTTTTTGATACTGTCCGCATTTATTGTAAACACGGGCACGCAAACGATAAGATAAAGCATTTTCGCTAGCGCCATCCCTTGTGATAGCGTTAGTATAATAATCAATTGCCTGTTCGTAGTGAGACGGTCCTAACGCCTCTGCCCCTAAGCCTAGAGCTATATAACTATTCTTTTTATTTGGATTGATATCTATATTTCGAGGATATTGGAAAATGTCCTTAAAGTCTGGAACAGGATCATCTGCTGTCAAAAATTTATAATATTGTTCTTCAGTCCCAACAAAAAAACTTTTAATAAGTTCTGGATGTCCGTATCGATGTAATTTCATAACAGTACTGGCACCCCAGATCATCCCCCCGTCATCGGAAAATAAGCCGCGTAGTCGTTTAGATGATTTATCGGGAAAATAGTCTGTATCTTTTAACCTTGTTCTTGCGTTATCCTGACAATAATAATATTCGTCTTTATTCCAAGGCCATTCCCATCCTTCGTCTAATTTGGTGGAAGTTCTTAGCCGAGCCGAAGCAGGCAAAGTAATTATGTAATAATTTCCTTCCATTGGCATAATTGGTGACTGTCTGGCATTAAAATCAATATATGCCCAACCAATATACCCATTGGGAATCAAGAATTTAATTGGATGATCTCTTTGCGGAAGTGTTAGATTGCCTAAAAGTAAATAACCGTTAAATAGATAAAACCACAATGGTAGTAGAAATATTAATAAGAATAATCCGCCTGCAATCCATAAAAAAATGCCTAATCGTTCTTTATGCATTTTCATCATTTCTTAAAGAGTACAAATTTGCTAATTTGATTACTGCTTATTGTCCGGGGAATTTTAATTGATAGGTAATAATTGCTATCACCACAAACAGCGTTAGCGTCCCAACAATTACTGCTAAACGGCCACCGAAAGTAGTTTTTCCGTATTTTGGTGAGTGTCTAGCAAAACTTGTATATTCAGCTATATTAACGTCATCAGCAGCATAACCATCAGCTGCTTCTGCTTCAAACTTAGGACCTAATAAATTTGACAATCTTCGTGCCTCATCAGGTGTTAGGGATATAAAACTGGTTGGTGGTGTACCGAGCTGTCTTTTGAATGACAATGAATAAATATTACCAATAGGCTTTACTATAACAAGAAAACCAGATTGTGTCTCAAAATAATGTTGATAAGTTTCAAGTTTTGGCCTTTCCTCTTCTTTAACAGCAAAGACCTCTCCTGTTTCATCCCCATAAAACGGCATGCTATCATCGATGTAATTGTCTGGATGGTTCAATTTAAGCGTCCTAATATATGTTGGTAATTAAAAGGAAGCCTGGTAATAACCAAGCTTCCTTTTAGTTTTAGTTTTTAAAGATATTCTCTTAAGCGAGAAGATCTACCAGGTTGGCGAAGCTTACGTAAAGCCTTAAATTCTATTTGCCTTACACGTTCACGTGTGACAGCAAATAACTGGCCTACTTCTTCTAATGTACGTTGCCGTCCATCATCCAAACCAAATCTCAGTCTTAGCACATCACGCTCCCGAGGAGTAAGCTCATTGAGCATTTTTGCTAAGTCTTGACGCAATAACTCATGGGTTACAGTTGTATCTGGTCTATCAGTTTCTGCATCTTCAATAAAATCGCCCAAGCGAGAATCTTCTTCTTTACCGATTGGTGTTTCTAATGAAATTGGCTCTTTAGCAGCCTTGATAATTTCATGCAATTTAACTAATGAAACATCCATTGCCTTGGCTAACTCTTGCTCGGTGGGCTTGCGATTCAATTCTTGCGCCAGCTGTCGAGTAATCTTTTTTAGCTTGTTGATTGTTTCTACCATGTGTACCGGTACACGAATGGTGCGGCTTTTATCTGCAAGAGCACGAGTGATAGCTTGACGAATCCACCAAGTAGCATAAGTTGAAAACTTATAACCACGTTCATGGTCAAATTTTTCAGATGCTCTTATCAGACCTAAATTGCCTTCTTGAATTAAGTCCAAGAAAGACAAACCACGACCAATATATTTTTTGGCTATAGATACAACCAAACGTAGGTTGGCTTGAACAAGCTTACGTTTGGCAATCATGTCGCCTTGCAAAATTTTTCTAGCTAGTTCAATTTCTTCATCTGGCTTAAGCAATTGAATGCGTCCAATTTCACGCAAATATAATCGAACAGAGTCTTCTGTAACTATTTCTCGCCCGGTAGGCATTTCAATCGGTTCATCATCATCATCTAAACCACTTTCGACATCATCGATAATTGTGAATTGATCAGTTTCATCAATTAAGTCTAATTCTTCCATTTCATTGCGCTTTGCAATATTGTCATCATCGACGAGGACACCACCAGCAGCCCGCTCATTATCTGCAGTTTTTGCTTTTGCCATAAGTTATTTTCATTAGCCTCTTATTTAGGGTTAACCAATTTTGAATAAATTTTTGATTTAAATATATGCATACAATAAATAATTGCCGAGGCAAAACTTCTGTCCATCTCTAGTGAGTGATTAATTTATCCCTAGCGGGGCTGCATTAGATGACAGATTACTGCTTTGAAAAATTGGCAATATCCTTGTTTGTATATATATGGAAAACGTATATCTTGCTATCAAGATTATTTGTACTAGTCTTAATGCCTGAGTGGCAAATTTATGTTGTTTGATTTGCTTATTATTCAAAACTATAAAAGGCCTTACTAGAACAAATATTGCGTTTTCAAATCAATTGGCCATATTGCCACACTTTCTTGGCAACAGGCTAAAGCTAGTATAAGGGTGCTTTTTGGTTTGTGCGCATCCTATTAAGCTACTTTAACTAACAATTTTCGTATAAATCCCACTTAATGTGGCTGACAGAAGCAGGAAAGTAACTTTAGTCAGGTGCTTTGTTTGGGAAAAGACCAGGGAATAAACGGGGAGCCAATTTGGCTGGAAAGGCAAGCGCAAGAGGTGCACGATCTGTTTTAGCAGTTAAAATACCACTTTCTATCAAAGCTGCCACCACTCTGCGTCCTTGGCGGTCACCTAGTCCGGTTATATTGGTTATTTCAGAGCGAGGCAATTCTCCGTTATATAGAATTGCTTGAAGGATTGTTATTGATCTTGGTGGAAGTTTATCGATTCTCGTTTCTTCTTCTGCCCACAATAAAATTCTTTCACGCAAGCGATTAGGCGCAATTAAACTTTCCATAAAACTAACTTGATCAATACAAGTATTTATAAAAAAGCGCGCAAAATCAGCTAACGCCTCTTCACTTAAATTTCCCCGCCCATCAAGATCATTTCTTCGCGGTTGGTCACAAGAGATCAAAGCACTTTTGTAAGTACTTTCTTCTCTAGCTAAGCCGCGAGATACTGACCAAAGGCCGCCAGTATCCAATGTTTCTAATAGTTGTGCATGAGAGACAAGTCGAGCTACGCGTCCATTGCCATCCAAGAATGGATGTATCCATAAAAGACGGTGATGCACTGCTGCAGTCGCCAAAATGGTTTCTGCTTTGCCTAATTGGCTATATATGTTTTCAAATTGTTGAAGAAAACGAGGCAATGCCCCAGGACTTAAAGCAATATGCTGACCCACCTGAACATTTTGTTTCCGTAGTTCTCCTGGAATAATTCGTTCTTTTCTCTTTTCGGTTCCATCTGAAACAAAAAGCAAATCTTCAGGAACATGCTCATAAAATCTTTTATGCATTTCGAGTATGCCGGCAAGTGTCGTTGCTCTCTCTTTCAATCCGCCGTTATCTATCCAGTGTTGAACCGCCATGTGTGCTTCTGCTTCAAGCTGCAGATTTCTTTTCTCTTTGTTTTTACTGTAATCTTTTTTCAGAGCTCGTTCTATATCTATTGGATGGGTATAATGCCCCTCTATGAGATTGCTGTAATAGCAATTCATCCCTCTAACTAATTTGGCTAAAGCTTTCAATACAGCTTCTGGCAAGCTTCTGCGTAATCCAGCTGATTTTGCTGCTAAATCAATAGCTAAATCAGTCAAATCGGCTCGATGCCGCGAGTCACTAGAGAGCAGCAATGGCTCCATTAAAATTGTCTTTTCACCGAGGTCAAAGTCCGGCAAAAAGTCCGCTTCTATGTCCGGTTTGAGATTTCCCATAACCTAATCATAGCACAGGTTACTCGCAAGATCATGTATAAAAAAGTCCGCTAAAAAGTCCGATTTAAAGTCCACTTCCGAGGACGCCACATTTTCTTCTTGACTTCTGTATTGAAACTTAAGATTGGTTCTCAGACTCAAGCCTTAGCCACAAAACCCTCAAGCTTATCCAAGCTTTCTGCCCAGCCTTCATTCATACCAAGTTGAATAAGTGCCTTGCAATCTTCCACAGATATAAAATATATTTCAACAGTGAGTTTTGTTTTGTTACCATCATCTTCGAACCTTACCCTGGTTAGCAGTTCTTCTAAATTTCCTTTGCGGTTCGGGCGCTTCTTATTGACCATTTCATGCCATTCATAGGGATGATCTTTTGTATTCATAGTGAATACAAGTAATTCTGGTTCAACAATCTCGCGATAGACACCCTCTATTGGATATTCAATACCCTCGGGCGAACGCATAACTATGCGATAAGCACCACCTTCTGCCAAATCAATTTCACAAACAGGATTAGTAAAAATTTTGGGTGCCCACCACTGTTTTAACTGGGCAGGATCTGTCCAAGCTTTAAAAACAGCTTTTCTTGGAGCATCTATCGTACGTGTGATAACAAAATCTTTTTCAGTTGTGGTATAGGTGCTCATTTTTATTTTCCTTTTTTTATTGATTTTAGTATCAGATATTCACCAACTCTTTCTTAGCCTTTCTGAAAGTATAATTGGTTCATTTTATCTTGAAAACCAGGGCTTAACCTTCTGGTAGAGTGAGCAATAATTTTTATTCGTTTAGATAAGAGACTTCCCATTGGTCTAATTTATTCAATATCTCTTTTTTAAACAAATCTGGATTAGTTTTTATTCTTTTAAAAAGGGGTTTCATCATTTCTACTTCAGGTAAAAACTTTTCTCCCCATTTGATCATTTCTATAAGAATGGAAAGCAATGCTTTACCTTGATTCGTTAAATAATAAAGTTTGCGAGACCGGTTTTCTGGATGCAATTGCTCTTTGATTATGCCAGCTTCGCTAAGTCTTTTTAGTCGATCTGCAAGTATATTGGTGGCAATAGACTCCGGACTAGCTAAAAATTCTTTATATTCATGTTTCCCAAAAAATAGAAGATCTCTCACTACTAATAAGGTCCAACGATCGCCAATAATGTCTAGGCAATTACCTATCACACAGGGGGATCTTGGAATGTCTCTCGAGCTATTTGGCATTAAGTAATCCTAACAGGTACTTGCAAAATGCAAGTACTCCTATTATGATAGCAGTACTTGCAAAATGCAAGTATCTTAAACAAAAGGAAATTTGTGCAAGAAGAACTTTTAATCAGAGAAGCTACTTTGGCAGAAAGACCCGCCATTGCTGATTTGACGCGCGATTCTTATTCTGAATATGCAAGCTCTAGGCCGGATAAGTCTTGGCTAGATTATGAAGAGAGAACACGCAAAACTATTCTTGAAGATAATAATATTCTGCGTTTAACAGCACTATTAAAAGATAGAATCGTTGGCTCGGTGGTTCTCTGTCCACCCTATGAAATGCGAAGAGGAAATGTACTTGTCAAAAATATTTATCCTGAAATGCGTCTGTTAGCTGTTTCAAAAGATTTCCGCAATTTAGGCATAGGAGCAAAACTTATAGACGAATGTGAAAAAATAGCGCTAAGCAAAGGTTTTAAAACCATAACCTTGCATACAACTATTCTTATGCAAACCGCTAAATTGATGTATGAGAGGCGGGGTTATAGCAGATATCAAGAAATAGATTTCCAACCTACACCTGGATTTATCGTTTGGGGTTACAAGAAACAGTTTAACTGACACTCATTGGAGTATTTATGATGACTGAAACTAAATCAATATCAGAACCCAAATTGGCAGCACCAGGGGCTGGCCTCCCTTCTTTAGAATGGGCTATAGCAAAATATATTTTACTTCCTCGTCTATTTAAAACGAGGGGCAAAAGCGAGGCACTGGCTTATTTTGCTAAAGAATCTGAAAAAATAATGATCCTGTCTAACAAATTAAATGTCCCCATGCTTGCGCAGCGTCGACTGATACCGAGATTGAGAGGATTAGAAGATAGTTCACGTTACTATTCTGTAGCCATGACACTACAACATCTAGTTATAGTTAACGATTCTATTCGTCGGGTAATCAAAGATCTGTCCGGTGGTGGCACTAAATTGGTGCCTAAGGGGACCGCTGATTTCAAGCCAAACCCTAGTGTTGACCCAGAAAGTATTTTGTCTTCATTTGATCAAATGTCGCAGCAATTCTTACAAGAAGCAGCTGCTGCCAATATTGATGCTTTTCCACAAGCTACATTTCCCCATCCTTGGTTTGGTCCATTCAATGCGCACAAATGGCTGGTACTTGCTGGCTCACATCAAAATATTCATCGCCACCAGATTGAAGAGATCATTGCTGAGCTGTGATCTCTGCTGGGCTGTGATCTCTTTAAAATATCTTATAATGCGGAGTAAGATATTAGGTATATCCAAAATTTTAATTTGGTTCAGCGTGCTATTGATGAAAGGAATAATTTCGGTGAGCTTAGCAATGCTGATAAAAATATCGATATGGCTAGTAATTGTGTGTGCCTTTGGATTTGCGCTTTTACTAGCGGTGCAGTTTAGCGATTTTTGTGCGTTCTACCACGAGTTGGAGAATCAGATTGCCACCATGCCAAAAGGAGGTGTAAGAGTACCTGCAAATGATGATTCTGGATCAATATTCGTTGAAGGCACGATTAATGGCAAACGGCACGTAAAACTTTTAGTAGACACGGGTTCTGGAGGATGTGTAATCGATAGATCACTTGTGAATGAACTACATCGTTCTTGGGTGGTACCAATAGTTGTAAATACACCGACGGAAACCCAATTGCTTGAAAGTGCAAGTATTCAAAAATTAGAAATCGGGGGTTTGGTTTTTCGCTCAGTTCCAGTACAGATAGGTGACCTATGTCAAGTATCGCTGCAAACAGGACACCAAGTCGATGGGATATTGGGAAATGTTATTCTTAACCATTTTGCAACTACTTTTGACAGCCATAATAAGGTAATCATTTTTGAAGCCAATGACAAATTTGCATTTCCAGCAAAGGGATTTAAGATCGAGTGTGTAAAAACAGGCGGGATACAAACAGTAACTGCGACCATCGCTGGCAAACTGAAACAGTCCTTTGATGTTGATACTGGTGCACAGTGGAGTTTGCTTCCTAAAAAAGTGCAAAGAAAGCTTGCCTTGCAAGTGACTCCAGGGGTCTCTATGGCTTATATGTCCAGTACCCCGCAGAAACAAGGGCAAGTGAAGATATCTGAATTCGATTTGGGAGAGCTTAAGATTGAAGACATGTGGTTTAATGTGGATCTTACAAGTGACAAAGCGGATAATACGGCTCTTCTTGGATACGACTTTTTAAAAAAGTTTCGCTTTACTTTAGTTCCAGAAGACCAGGTGCTTATTTTGAAACCTTATAAAATCTATCATGCCGAGATGCTCGAAGATCAGGCTAGGCACCTGATAGCTGTTGGCAAATGCGCCCAAGCCTTGAATATGGTAGATAGAGACGTACGCTCTGAACCAAAAAATCACAAACTCAGAATGCTTCGTGCTGATCTTTTATATCGAATGAAACGATATAGGGAATGCGTAAAGGAAACGACATTGTGTATTAAGGCAAGTAGTGCGGAACAAGAATTATATCTGCTACGCGCTGAGGCATACAAAGAACTTGGTGACCGAAATGTGGCAGTGCAAGATATTCTTAAAGTCCCTTCGATGTATCCTGCAGATCCCTTTGTACTGTTACGCTGTGGTATGGCTCTATCTGACCTATTAGCAAATCAGCAAGCAATTAGTTTATTCAATAAAGCCTTGAAAATGAGATCTGATATATTTCAGATTTACTTTGCACGCGCAGTTGCTTATAAGAATATTCGCGAATATAAAAAGGCTTTGGATGATTGTGATACAGCGATTAGAGTCAATCCAAATGTAGCGGATTCATTTAGCCTACGTGCCTGGGTTCGTAACGCGATTGGACAGGATTTTGATAAATCAATAGAAGACTGCAATAGGGCGATTACAATAGATCAGAATTGTGCAAGTGCTTATAGAAATAGAGCTATAGCATATATTGGTAAGAGTAATTATTCGAATGCGATGCTCGATCTAAACAAATCGCTTACTCTTGACTCTTCATCTGAGCGTGGCGGTAAAACTTACTACTTCCGATCTGTTGTCTATAAGAAATTAGATAAGAAAGATCTTGCCGATCAGGATGAAAAAAGGTCGAAACAATTTGGTTATGATCCCAATAAGGATTGATATAATGACTCAATCAGCCGTTCTGCTCGTTCCTTCCTTTTATAACTTTGGGCTGAGGAATTTCGCGGACTAATTTTCCGTCCCGCATTACTACAAACTCCGTGCCTGTTTGTCTTGCTAATTCTTTGGCACGCTTAGCTGCTCTTATTAAAGCTTTTGCTACATTTTGCATGTCTTTGTCCGGCAGATTGGAAATAGGGATTGTCACGCGTTTTTACCCTCCTCAATTAGTTTAAGTATATCATCGCTATTGTCATACCAAAGCCAGTAATCCACTTCAAAACGATAAATTGTTTTGAAGTTATAAAATCCAGAAACAAAGCGTCTGCGCACCAGGTCTTCTGGTACATGATGCCCGCCTTGAGCAACTCTTGCTGCTACCCTAGCAATGGCTTCTTCGGGATTTGCCAGCGACACAAAAATGAGTTTAATTTGATACCTTTGTTTTCGCCATTCTCGAATCATCTTCAAATAAGCTTTACCTGAAAGAGTTGTTTCGAAGGCAAAACTATCACCTCGTTCAGCATGTGCTTTTATTTCGTCTAGCATCAAGCGTCCCGCCCTAATAGCAGCGACTGTCGGTTGAAATGGCGATAAGCCAGCAGCAATTAAATCAGCACTGATGAATAATCACATTGGCACAATGCTTGGACCTGTCTCTATCCTGCTGTAATCTAGCAGTGTTCGAAGGGGAGGCTATCAAGCTTAGTCAACGGATGAAAGGGCTTCTAGAAATGTTTGCGGAAGGTCTAAATGCTTCTTAAAGCGTAGTCTAAACTACATATCCGAACTATCGTTGGTGGGCTATTCCATGTACTATTAACCTGTGCATTTTAAGAAATAGGACACTCAATTTCATATGAACACATTTTATATAATGCGTACGCTCTCAATCGCTATAGTAATAGTAAATATAATCGGCCAAGCATCTGTGTTAGCCAAGGACACCCCAGCGTTCAGGCAACATTTGCTGGGTTATCCTGAGGCTACCAGTCCGACAGTGTGGATACCTAAGAAAGATATTGATGCAGTGAGAAAGCTTTTAGAATCAGAACTTCAAACATATAAGCCGTATAAAGCGACTGACATAAAGGTTTGGGAGCTTATGTCCCTTCCGTTTAGTCCTCATTTTAATAGTTATTCTCAAGCCCTGTCCTTTGCAATCTCGCGTACCAATACGTTGGTTCAACAAGATAATAAAGATCCAGAACTGATAGTGTCCTCCAATGATCAGGTAATGAGTTTAGTTAGGACGTTGAATTGTCTCGCCCAACAATGTTTAACAGAGTCAAACGCCACACAGGCTAAAAAATGGCTGCAGGCAGCAATATTAATTACAAAAGATACCGGGCGGAATACCGTCGAACTTGAGAAATATCAACGGGATTATACTGATTTGTTTAAAAAAACTAGTTGGCAACAGAATAAAGAACAAGACAATTGATTAAATATGAATGAAATGACATTTATTGTCCATTCTCCTTATTATCTCTTTTTGTATTTTCAGGTTTAGGAATTTCGCGTATTAGTTTTCCGTCCCGCATTACTACAAACTCCGTGCCTGTTTGTCGTGCTAATTCTTTGGCACGCTTAGCGGCGCGCGCCAAAGCTTTCGGTGCATTTTGCATGTCTTTATCAGGCAGATGGGAGATGGGGATTTTCATGCGTTTTTTCCTTCATCAATCAATTCAAACATATCATTACTATTATCATACCAGTGCCAGAAATCCACTTCAAAACGATAAATTGTCTGGAAATTATTTAATCCAGAAACGAAACGTCTACGTACTACGTCATCCGCTATATGATGCCCTCCCTGCGCCACTCTGGCTGCTACCCTAGCGATAGCTTCTTCGGGATTCGCCAACGATAAAAAAATAAGCTTAACCTGGTAATTTTGTTTTCGCCACATCCTAATCATTTCCAAGTAGCCTCGCCCTGAAAGAGTTGTTTCGAAAGCGAAATTGTCACCTCGTCGAGCATGTAACTTTATCTCTTCCAGCATCAGGCGTCCTGCCTTAATAGCAGCGACTGTCGGTTGAAATGGTGATAAGCCAGCAGCAATCAAATCGGCATTAATAAATATAGGACACCCAGCTTCATTCGGCAAGAATTCACGAGCAAAAGTAGTTTTTCCAGCTCCGTTAGGTCCAGCAATAATAATAATCTTCTTTTGGGACATATCAAAGTACTCTATTAGCTGCTGCGCAATTTCTGCACTTTAGCTTGTAACAGTCTAAGCTCATCGCGCATGGCTGCGGCAGTTTCGAAATCTAAATCCATCGCTGCTTTTTTCATTTCTTTTTCTAATTTACGTATGAGCTGCGGCAAATTATTATCGGCATAAGTAAAGGATTTATCTGCACCGTTCTTACCTTTCACCCTTTTGCCGCTTTCTGCACCCATTGCAGCCACTTCTTCTTTGCCGCGCAAATAATCTAAGAGACTATTACCCGTATCTTTAACAATAGTGGTGGGTGTAATGCTGTGTTCTTTATTGTAAGCAATTTGAATATTACGCCGTCTTTCTGTTTCTCGGATGGCGTTGGTCATTGAATCAGTCATTTTGTCTGCATACATAATCACTTTGCCTTCTACATTACGCGCAGCGCGTCCTATAGTTTGAATTAAAGAGCGTTCGGCTCGCAAAAAGCCCTCTTTATCTGCTTCCATGATTACCACTAAACTTACTTCCGGTAAGTCTAAACCTTCCCGCAATAAATTGATTCCGACCAGCACATCAAACGCACCAGTGCGTAAATCTTGCAAAAGTTCTATGCGGTCTAGAGCAGCAATGTCACTATGTAACCAGCGTACTTTTATATCTAACTCCTGCAAATACTCAGTTAAGTCTTCAGCCATACGTTTGGTTAAAGTAGTGACTAGCACACGTTCTTTACTAACTATGCGTGCTTTTAGTTCTTTTATCAAGTCATCAATTTGTCCTTCAATCGGACGCACTTCTACTATTGGATCAACAAGTCCCGTAGGTCGAATGATTTGCTCAACTATTTGATTGCTCGTTTCCAGCTCCCATTTTCCTGGAGTTGCTGAAACAAAAATAGTTTTGCCGATTTTAGACCAGAACTCTTCTGCTTTTAAAGGACGATTATCGCGTGCACACGGTAATCGAAAGCCATAATCTATAAGTACATCTTTACGTGCACGGTCGCCATTGTACATACCTTGTATTTGTGGCGCCGTAACATGGGATTCATCTATAAAAGTTAGAAATCCATCTTTACCATATTTACGTAAAAAATAATCAATAAGTGTTTGTGGTGGCTCGCCTGGTGCTCTACCTTCCAGTATGCGTGAATAGTTTTCAATGCCATTGCAATAACCGACTTCCCTAAGCATTTCAAGATCGAATCTGGTTCGTTGAACCAAACGTTGTGCTTCAACAAGCTTGTTTTGTCTAGTTAATTCATTTAGTCTTTCTTCTAATTCCCTTTCGATTTGTTCAGCTGCACGGTCTATTTCTTCGTCTTCGGCTACATAATGCTTAGCTGGATAAATGCGTATTTCATTCATTATATTTTCGATTTCGCCAGTAACTGGATTTACTACAGCAATGCGTTCGATATCATCGCCAAAAAATTCTATTCTGATTACACGTTCTTCGTAAGGCGGATAAATTTCAACTATGTCTCCGCGCACTCTAAAGCGAGAACGTTCTACTACTAAATCATTGCGACTATAGTAAATACGCACTAGTGCTTTCAATAATTCTTGCCTGTCCATGTTTTGGCCGACTTCTAAGGACAGTGCACAAGATAAATAACGTTCTGGTACGCCTAGACCATAAATACAGCTTACTGAACCGACGACTATCACATCTTTTCGTTCCCAAAGAGAACGCGTGGCCGAGTGTCTCAGCCTATCGATTTCATCATTAATACTGGCTTCTTTTTCAATAAAAGTATCTGAACTTGGAATATACGACTCTGGTTGATAATAGTCGTAATAACTTATGAAATATTCAACCGCATTTTCGGGAAAGAAGTCTTTCATTTCAGCACATAATTGCGCTGCTAAAGTTTTGTTGTGAGCTAGAATAAGCGCAGGCATTTGTGTGCGCTCAATGAGATGCGCCATAGTCATTGTTTTGCCCGAACCGGTTACACCTAACAGTGTTTGGCGCGGAAGCCCTTGCTTCACTCCTGAAGCAAGTAGATCAATTGCCTTTGGTTGGTCGCCAGCAGGCTCAAATTTTGAAATAACTTTAAAGGAAGACATTAAATGGGCGAATTTAGCCGTTTTTACTCTTTTCTTCTTCTATAACAGGAGTCTTTTCTGTACTAGGTAAATTTTCGTCGATTTTTGCCGCTTCTTTTACTTCGCTCTGAGCTTCAGTCAGTGCCTTCTTAAAATTGCCAAGTCCCTGTCCTAAAGCTTTTCCTATCTCTGGAAATTTCTTAGGCCCAAACAATAGCAAAGCCACACCACATATAACTGCTGTATCAATCGGGCTAAGCATTTTAAAACCTCATGTCAACTCACAGTAAATGCTATCACAATTCAAAGCTTCTGAGCCAGCGGAAAACTCGTTATTAAACAAAAAGGCAGAATTAATTGAATTGCTTAGTCTTTCGTTCTTTGCTGTGGTTCGAAATCTTTCTCTACGATTTCCATATATGAGCCTAATTGATGAGAACAATGACAATCAGGTACCACTAGTTTTCCAGGAAAATTTGGCATGAGCCGCTCATGGAATGCGGTCACAATAGGTAAATTTGTGGCATTGCGAAAAGCAGGTGCAAATAAAAGACGAATAAATTCCTCCTTGCTTATAGTTTCATATTCAGGCTCACATTCCATTAAATAAAAATCGGCATCGATTGCTGTTGCGACATCCAACAAAAAGGTCCGCCAACGACTGTTTGCGTCTTGGTCCACACACTGTTCGGCGTATGGCATGGATGATTCCATAAGAATGACGCTAAGGTCCCTTTCGTTTGCACTGGTCAAGATTGTCAGAGGGAGATCGCCGCCATTACAATAGAACCAGATCCGCATTCCTTGCCAGTCCCGTGCCGCTGTAAGTGCCTCAGCGTAGGTAGCAAACGCAGTCGGTGCTTCTCCGTCCCATTTTCCTCGCGAAAAATTCAACTCAGAGCACCATCTCTCTTCAAGAGAAGTATTTTTATCTAGTCGATATAAACACGTCAAAACATGCTGAAACAATTCTTCCCGGGAACGCGGCGAGGGCGAATACCGCACATAATAATTCCGTGACATAATGCAAATCCTTCCTAAATCTTGGTTTAATTCACTTTTTAATTTCTTTATCGCTTTTACTATTTGTTTGAGCTGTCACAGCAGGAGTGGTGCCATTATCGTAATTATAAATAGGCTCAATAAGCGGACTATCCAATTTTTTAAATTGATAACGATCAGCCAATTCAGCAATTGTTGCGTCTGCATAAACATAATCTTTGATTGCACCAGCTGGCTCCAAATAATCAACGATATCAGTGGCTTCTATAGGCGTATTAGGTTCTTTTTGCACGAAATTACTCTTGCCCATATTAGCCAGGCTCATTAAGTAAATTGATTCAGGATTTAACCTTACCCAGTGAGCGTTATTATCTAGCCAGGCATTATATTGCAAAACAATATGAGGATGATCTGGTTGACTTTGTAAGTGATCAACCTGGCTAGCAAGTATAGTTATGAGTAAATGCGGATAAGAACTGCATATTGCTGCAATAGATAGAGAGCCATCTCTTTCTTGAAAGTAGGCTTCTGACTCATCTAAGGTGGCTACTGACGGTGGCCAATTTTTCAAGATTTCTTTTTTGTCAATAATATAAGTCTTTGCAGTAACAGAATCTTTTTCTATAGCCGGGGTCTTTGTTGGTAAAGGCCTCACCTTGTTTTGGTTAAACGAAAGAGTATTTATTATGCCGTTCCTTTCTACATTTTTTCTCCATTGTCCTGCTGCTTTGAAAAGATCATATACTCTGTCTGCAACATCCGGTGGTGGCTTTTGGCCCATCTGGGTGGTTTTTGGTCGAGCCGCTGTATTAGCAGAGTTTGATCCATTTGTTGATACTGTATTGGTAGCTGAAGTAGCAGTGCTATTTTGACTGGGGGTATTTGTCGTAGTACTTGCTGTCGCATTTGCCGTAGTACTTGCTGTTGTACTTATCGCTGCAGCAACTGGCGTACTTGTTGTTTTATTTGCCGCTGGGTTGAAAATATTTAAACGCTCCATAGCAGAGGTTATATCAGGAGGATATATTTGTTTGTTTAACCCTCTGTCCAGGCAATAATTGAAGGCATATTCAATAGTTTCATCCCATTTGCCATTTTGATTGTCATCAAAATAAATGACACCCGGTAAATCAGGTTCACCTAGTTTTTTATGTATACCAGGGTTTTGGTGAGCATCTGCTTGCCAGGCTAATTTGCGAAAATCAATTAAACAATGTCCTGTAGCAGCGCTGCCTTGGCGATAATGGCTATTTAAAATAAAGTCGTGTGCGCTACCTAAAGCTGGAGGAAAAAATAAAGATCCCAGTGGACATTCGTATAAGGCTAACCAACTGATAAAACCTAAGTCAGTTGAATACTTTTCCATAGTTACAAGTGCAATGTTGCCACCGTTAGACCAGCCTACGATACCAATATTGTTATTAGATAATTTAATTGGTACTAAATCTGCAATTTTTCGATGGCGGAAATCTTCTCCATTACCTGCGGCAAAAAGCAATATATCTCGCAAAGCTTTTTGGCTTTTGGCTCCGCGGTAGTCGTTATAGCCCCCTGACTTAAAAGCACCAACGCCGCCTCCAGGAAAGGAAAATCTGAGTTCAATAAAACCTGCTTGTGCGCCATGAATACATAAATTGAGACCACTAGGTGCATCTCCCCCCGGAATTACAACCGCGATTGGAGCACCTTCTTTATAGCGAGGCTTTTTAGGATATATGATATTTACCGCTAATCCATTGCCTGGAGCAGACGTGGAAGGTAAAAATGTACTTACTGACTGTTCTGGAGCTAAAGGCAGGACTTTAGTGCTGTCTTCCGGAATAGCAGGAGCAGCATTATTAGTAGTTGCGGCAGAACAAAATAAAGTTTGACTTAATACCAATAAGTTAAATAAGACAATAAATAAGATGCGCCTTATGGGCGGAAACACTTGGGGACTCCTCTTTCTAAACGCAATATCCAGATTATATCCATATTGCTCACAGCTTTCTCACTTTTTCTTTTCAGTTTTACTGTAATCCAGTGTTTATCCAGGATTCAAGTTCTTAACTTTAATTGCCGTTTAAAACACTGATCACTGGGTATCTTTAAATTTAGCTAGTGGGTGTGGCTTGCAGCCTCTTTTTGACCACATGTCGCGAGGGCGCCTCCCACTGGCCCATCTTTAAAAAGAGTAATACTTTATTTGGGCTTGTAGATTAGTCGTTTTATTTTTTTACCTTCGATAAGATCTTTTTCAATTATTTCTTTTACGTCTTTCACTGATACTTGACAGTACCAATGTCCTTGCGGGTAGACAACTATCATCGGTCCATTCCCACATTGTCCCATGCAGCCCGCTTTGTTAATACGTATAGTTTTTTTCAAACCCCGTTCTTTGATCTCTTCCTTCAATGCGTCACATACTGCCTCTGAACCTTGTTCAGGACAAGTTTTGCCGCTTGTGCAGACAAAAACATGTTTTTCGAAAATATTCATTATTCTCCCGTGCCGATCACTTAGTTTGCAATTTCAGTTAATAAATGCTGACTAGACCTTGACTGTATATATTCAAGCCTGTCATTATATGCCTTCTCTGTAAAGGGGCGGCCGTAGACAGTTTGGTGTCCAGCTTTTGGCGGACTTAATGTTCAACTAAGTGTTGATGCCAGCTATAGGTCACAATCAACTGTTGTAAGTTAGGAATTTAATTCCGTTGTGATTCTTATCTCCTGGTCGTAGATGCGCCAGGATTTTTTGTTTATAGCGAGGAGAAAGCAATGGCAAATGTCCAAAGAACAAAAAAACAAGATACAGTTAAAGATCTTGAACAGTTTTTTACCAATGCGAAAGTAGCGGTAGTAGCTGATGTAAGCGGTCTTACTGTTGCTGAATTAACCAAATTAAGACGTTTGTTGGATGGGCAACAATCTAAAGTGCGTGTGGCAAAAAATACACTAGTTAAGATTGCTACCAAAGAATCTGACTTTGCTTCAATCGAGGGCTTAACTAAAGGTCCTTCGGCTGTTGTAGTTGGTTATGATGACCCTGTACAAGCAGCTAAAACCACCCTTCAATATTTTAGTGAATTGAAGAAGGGTACCATTCGCGGCGGTGTTTTAGAAGGCAGAACAATTTCTGAAAAAGAAGTGAAAGGCTTAGCTAAATTGCCCAGCAAAGAAGTATTACTGTCTCAGATTATGTCTGGTCTTGATTCAGGTGCAAGCGGCATAGTTGGAGCTCTTTCAGGTCTAATGCGTGACATTGCGTATTTAACTGAAGAAGTAGCCAAGAAAAATAACGCTGCCTAAAAGCAAGTTTTATAGTCCACCAATTGAACAAAATAATGACAATTATAAATAAGAGTAACTAAGGAGTAAAAAATGGCAACTAAAATTTCAGTTGACGATCTTTTGGATCAAATCGGTTCTTTAACTTTACTTGAAGCAGCTGATCTCAAAAAGAAAATGGAAGATAAATTTGGCGTTACAGCAGCAGCCCCTATGGCAGTTGCAGCAGCCCATGGTGCAGCCCCTGGCGGCGGCGCAGCAGCAGAAGAACAAGAGGAATTTACAATAGTCTTGGCAGCTGTCGGCGAAAAGAAAATCGAAGTTCTTAAGGTTGTTCGTGAATTAACAGGCCTAGGACTCAAAGAAGCCAAAGACATTGTTGATTCTGCCCCTAAGCCTTTAAAAGAGAAGATTAAAAAGGAAGAAGCCCAACAAATGAAACAAAAACTAGAAGCTACTGGCGCTAAAGTAGAAATTAAGTAAAATTAGTAAAGTACAATTTAAGTGTCCTCTACTGATTAACTACTTAGACCTTCTGCCAATCCAATTTAAAAACCGGGTATATGGCAGCTAGGAAGAATTAAAAATGAATTGTCCAGCTTGTGGTTTATACCATCCAGCGTTCTATGAACGTTGTATCTCCTGTGGCATGGATTTTAAGCCGGCAGTTCAACAAATTACTGAGGCGCCCCAAGTAGATGCGCGAAACTCTTTGGCCCGTATACGTTTTCGTGATTTACAACATGAAGAAGAGTCCAGGGAAGAAGCTAATTTTGAGCGGCGTTCGCCGGCTTTTAAGACGATAAAGTTGATGTCTAATCAGCGTAGTATATTTGTCGCGCTTTTGATATTGCTCGTTTTTGCTGGTGCCACAGCTTTTTTTCTTGGTCGCTCGCCAGATGATAAGCGTTTATTAGATTTGGGCAAGCAGCAACTCGCTATGGGGCAATATGCTTTTGCTGTACAAACTCTTTCTAAAGCTACTGCTTTGCGGAGTAATGATCCCAATGTTTATTTGGCTTTAGCTAGAGCCTATATAGGTGTAGACCAGTTAACTGAGGCTTGGGATTGTATAACACGCGCTCAACAACTAGGCGTAGGCGTAATTGCCGATCCTGCCCTTGCTTCCGAATTAGCTAATTACTATAAACAGCATGGACAATTAGAAAAGGCCATTGATTTATTACGTCCTTTAGCTAATGCTGCAGTGCCTGGCAAAAAAGCCGAATTGGCGGATTTAGATGCTATGCGGGGAGACGATTGCATTGAGCAAGGCAAACTCGATGAAGCTAAAAGATTATGGGAAGAAGTAGAGCGTCTTAATGAAGGTGTACGTTCAACTGAAGCTAAAAGCCGTTTGGCTACAATCTATCTTAAATTAGTTGACATAGCTTATGGCAGTGGCGACGATGCTAAAGCACTCGATTATTTGAATAAACTGAATGCATTAGAAGAAAATGCCAGAAATTATCTTTTAGCAGCCGACATCTGTGAGCATGGTGGCAAGTTAAATGAAGCTATAAATCAAGTACAAAAAGCATTAAAACTGACAGCTGACGATCAATCGTTAAAAAATAAACTAGCTCAACTTTATATGCAACGGGGCAAAGAGGTTATTCAGTCTGGAGACACTGTTAGTGGATATGCCTATTTTCAGCAAGCTAATTCATTGGATCAATCAATGGGTTATCCAGTTGTTGCTATTAAAAACTTAAATGTTGAAGTAGCGGCAGGCAAAGCAAAAATTGTCGGTGAACTTTGGAACCCCAATAATAAGAACCTGAATAGTTTGGATATGAAAGTACAACTATCTGACGATGCTAGGGGACTTACAGTTTGGCAAAAAGAACAAAAGATAATTGATGATTTTGTGCCACCTTTATTATCACAACAAACAAAACCGTTTAATTTCTCGGCCCCAATACCGGCACATGGACAGGAAAATATAGCTTTCAAAGTATATTTAGACGGTGTTCTCTACGGCTCATATCCAATCAAAGCAGGCTCAAAATTACAATTGAGCAGCTCGCAATATCAATTAAGCGCCAAAGAACCAAAAGCATCTAAGTCGTCAGAAGAAAAGCCTTTTAAAAAGGAATCAATTAACGAAACCAAACATAATGGGCAGGAAATATCTAACGAATCCAAAACTATAAGCGAAGATAACACACCGTCAAAAGCTAGTGTTAGGAGCAATAGTGAAAATGAATCATCGGCTTCAGCTGAAGAAAAAACTATGAAAGATCTGGAATATTAACCAGTAACAACTTTGTTGCCACCTGCTTTTTGTGCTTGCTCGAGAAATTGTCCAGCAATTGTTAACAGCTCTTTGTCTTGTCTGCCATGTGTCGGAAAAGATGCAATGCCGACACTTATTGTCACTATGATGGTATTAGAACCGCTGATAATTGACTTAGCTCGAGTTTTTTCGCAAATACGCTCCCCGACAATAATAGTTTTAGAAGCATATGTTTCTGGGAAAATAATGGCAAACCGATCTGGACTAACACGAAAAACAGTATCTACTTCACGCACAGAGGAGCTCATAACCTTTGCTTCTTGTTGCAACATCTGACAACTCACTAGATTGCCATAAAGCTTTTGCAAATGGTCTAACTTGTCCAGAGAAATCAACATTAAGGAAAATGGCCTTTTGTACCTTTTAGCTCTTTTTAGTTCTTTAGCCAATTTTTGGGCGAAGTATCTGGCATTGTAAAGACCAGTTAATTCGTCGCGGACAGTGGCGCTTTCGTATTGTTTGAATGCCTCTTCGCTAATCATTTCGTCACGCAAGTCGCCGCTTGTATTTTTGAGCTTTTTATACTTTGATTTATTAGCTTGTACATCCGATACTAAGCGATTAAAAGCAGTATCACGAGCACACTGCCAACCTTCGCTATGACGACTAAGAAATTTACTCATATAGCCTAATTACTTAACTGTTTATATTTTACCAATACGGGTAAGGAAGTATTAAATTTGGTATTTAATCTATTTATGCCCAATATAGATTTCGAGCAAGCACTTTTCGAATATAAAAGCCAACATCAAACAGTCGGATGCATTGTCACACATATGTTTGGAGTTCCAATGATAGCGCTTTCCTTTCCTCTTGCCTTAATAAATCCGCGTAAAAGTTTATCCTATTTCGTTCTTGGTTGGGCTTTGCAATTGCTAGGACATTATTATTTTGAGAAAAATAAACCGGTTCTATTCACCAAATCGGGCAAAAATTTCTGGGTACCGATAGTTGCCCTGTATATGGTTGGCAAATATTGGCGAGCCGTCTTAACTGGTAATGTTTCGATTGAACGCCAAAATGGCAAAGTCAAGCTACTTCCTTACAGACAATAATGTCCTCAACAGGCTTGTTATGTTTTATTAGAAGTCCTAGTAGAAAGCCAATTATTACAAGGACTAGCGTTGCTGTGATCTTTTGCTTCCGCCAGCTTCACGAGCATGCGATGGATTAACCACAATCTGGCGTCCACCTAATGTTTGCCCGTTAAAGTCGCGAATAGCCGCTTCCGCTTCTTCTGCAGTTTCCATTTCTACAAAGCCGAAGCCACGCTTTCTCCCGGTTTCTCTATCTACAGGTAAGGCAACCGAAACCACTTTTCCAGAACGAGAAAAAGCTTCTTCTAATTCTTGCTCAGTAGTTTTAAATGAAAGGTTACCAACGAAAAGTTTAGTGTTCATAATTGATTTCAGTCTTCCTAAGGACAGCTAATAACAAAACAAAGTTTGGCATAACCAAACTTTGTTTTTTAAGTATGACATCAATTACCAGAATTGTCTTATGGTGCTTTAATTCTATATAGATTTAATGAAATTATAAGATAGGTTTAATGTCACATTGGCAACCTTAAAGCCCTTGCCTACTGGTTTGTTTGAGTTGTTGATTCGCTTGTAGTGGTTGTGGAGGAAGTTTTATCAGCCTTTTTGTGGTGAGTTACTTTTGACATAGTTTTTTTGGTTCCGCTTTCCACGTTTTCGGCGCCCTTTTCGGTGGCATGAACTGTGCCCTTAGCACCTTTTTCTATACCTGTACCCACCTTTTTGACACCTTTGCCCATATCTTTGAACACGTTTTCAGTGCCGTTTTTAACTTTAGTACCTATACCAGGTTTTTTAGTGGTGGTTGTAGAAGTAGTTGTAGAAGTAGTTGTAGTGTCAGTTTGAGCTTTTGCCACCACAGTTGACAGTGCCAAAACAGAAATGGTGAAAAGGGTAATGCTAGTTATTTTCATACTGATCTTCTTTTTAACCTCAAGGAGAATAAGGAGTGTAATAGAGCAATTTTGCTTTGCATTAGATTACCATCTTGTTTTGCTGAATGAGATTGCCCTGGTCGTCAAGAATAGTTGAAACTAACCATTGTTTACTTAATTGTAGTTATTAACACATAGATTTATTGCTAAACTGATTTTTGTCTACACTTGAAACTGTCTTGACAGCCCGGACTGTCTGAGACTGCACAGTCTATATTTCACTACGGACAAAACCAAAGGTAATCAACAAAAATTTATTTATGCAAAAAAGATCAACAGGTAAATCCAGCAATATAGCTAGCAAGTCTTCTAAAAGCAAAGCCAAAAGTAAAAGTGGTGCTGTAGAAAAAAATAGTAGTATAAATCATCGATCCAAGTCTAGAATCAGTACAAAAACAAAAAGTAAATCAAAGGCTGCTCCATCAAAAAGGGCAGTTACTAAAGTTACTGAACGCGACAATGTAACAGAATATCGGCTAAAGAACGGCTTGAAGGTTTTGTTGTTACCCAACGACAGTGCCCCAGTAGTCACAGTTTTGGTTCTGTATAAAGTAGGCAGCCGTAATGAGGCAGTTGGTTTTACCGGTGCCACTCACTTTTTAGAACATATGCTTTTTAAAGGCACCAACAAACACAATGCTGAAAAGGGCAACGGTATGGACGAATTATTGACCCAAATCGGTGCTTATTGGAACGCCACCACTTGGTTTGATCGAACGAGTTATTTTGAAGTAGTACCCTCCGAATACTTAGAGCTATGCCTGAGCCTAGAAGCTGACAGAATGCGGAATTTACGCTTGAGACAAGAAGACCGTGATTCCGAAATGTCTGTGGTTCGCAATGAAATGGAAAGAGGAGAAAATTTTCCTGATGAGGCTTTAGAAAAAGAGCTATACGCAATTTCTTTTCGCGAACACCCTTACCATCATCCAACTATTGGTTGGCGTTGTGATGTCGAAGGTGTGCCAATGGAGAGGTTGAGAGAGTTCTATGATACTTTCTATTGGCCCGACAATGCCACTTTAATTGTTGTAGGAGATTTTAAAACCAAATCTGCTTTGGAGATGATTGATAAATATTTTGGTGTCATCAAGCCTGCACCAAGGCCAATACCGCCAGTTTATACAATTGAGCCACCGCAAGAAGGCGAGCGTCGTTTTGAAATCAATCGTGCTGGAGATTTATCGCGGGTTTGGATCGGCTATCATATTCCGGAAGCAGCTCATAAGGATACTTATGCTTTGTCAGCGATAAGACATATTCTGGGTGGAACTTATGAACGCTCAAGTCGCTTATATGGCAGTTTAATTGATTCCGGTATTGCCTGTGATGCTTTTGCTCGTCATTTTGACTTGCGCGATCCTGGTCTTTTCATTGTTGGTGCGATGCTTAACCCTGAAGTACCGATCAATAAAGCCGAAGAAGTATTATATGCCGAACTTGAGAAACTGACTAAAGAAGTAGTAAATGCTGATGAGTTAAAGCGCGCAAAAGTTGCTAATGATAAAGGTACTATTTTAGCCAAAGCAGAACCGAATAGTTTTGCTTTCATGCTGGCTGAAGCGGAATCACGTTCAGATTGGCATTGGCTCATGGATTATGATCAGCATTTCGGGGACGTGACCACTAAAGACATTATGGAAGTGGCGAAGCGTTATTTTAGAAAAGATAATCGTACTGTTGGGCACTTTATTCCGCGCCAGCAAGAATTAGAGATAATGCCTGAAGAACCCAATGGTAATAAATTGATTGCAGCAGCTAAAATAAACCCTGCCAAACCAAAGGGTGTAAAAGCTCAAAAAGCTAGCGTAAAAGAACAAAAGGCACAAAAACTAGAATATACAATCGCCAAAGTAAAAGTTGCTAAGCCGAAGGCCCCTACAACGAAATTTGCTAGTCGTGTAGAAAAGAGAGTCTTGAAAAATGGAATTACTCTTTTATTGATGCGTAATCCAGGAATTGAATCGCTCGGTTTGTCTGGGGTTATAAAAGCAGGCAAATATTTTTCATATCAGCAAAACAGTAATTTAGCCGACGTTACGATGGACCTATTGCCAAAGGGTTCGATTAATTACGATAAAACCGCTATTGCTCAAGCATTAGAAAACATGGGCATTCCTGGCGGACTAGATTTTTCAGTTGACAATTTTCGGGTTTCATTTGGCACACATTTAGTAGCGTCTGATTTAAATGAATACTGCAGACTGCTCAATGACATATTGCGCAACCCTGGCTTTGCTGAAGATGAATTAGCAAAAACGAAAATAGAATGGCAGGCTCGTTTTCAGGAAGCAATGAATAATACTAAGATGCTGGCTTGGAATACTTTTCGCAATCATATTTATGAGCCAAATCATCCTTATTATGAAAAGTCATTTAGTGAAGAATTAAGGGAATTGCCACTTGTTTCGCGATCTAGCATTCTTGATCTTCATAAGCGAACATTTTCCCCATCATCTATGATCTTAGCTTTAGTAGGAGATATAGAATTAAGCGAAGCAGCTAAAATTGTCGAAAATTATTTTGGCGATTGGTCAGGACCACCGTCTTCGCTTATCACAGTACCAGAGGTTATCCTGCCAAAAAAAGCGGATCGCTTAGAAATTAAAATAGCGGATAAACAAAGTGTCGATATTGTAATGGGACATCCTGCCGCTCTGTGCCGCACAGATCCAGATTTTTATGCCGCTAGAATAGCAAATTCTGCTTTGGGACAAGACACTATAACTTCGCGCTTAGGTCAAATTGTAAGAGAGAAAGCTGGGCTTACTTATGGCATTTATTCATCTTTTTCTGACACAGCTTATCCTGGTGCACCTTGGTCAGTTACATTAACTGTGAATCCCAATAATATTGAACGTGCAATTGGACTGGCTTCCAAAGTTTTAACTGATTATTTGGATCGTGGAATTAGTGGCGATGAGTTAAACAAAGAAGTAGGTCGAGCCGTTGGTTCTTTCAAAGTTGGACTAGCATCATCGTTGGGTATATCCAGAGCATTAGCCGAATTTGAGTTTATTGGTCTAGGTGTAAGTGCTTTGGATGAAATCACAACTGAGTTTCTGTCAGTAACAAAAGATGCCGCTAATGCGGCCGCAGCAAAATATATGCATCCGGATCGCGCTCTTACAGTCATTGCAGGCAGCCTGTAATAACCATATATTTATTTGACTAAACTGACTGTGTTACCACCAGATTGCAAAGCGCTGCTTAAAGCTTGAAAGGCTAAGTGCAACATTTG
>JABDBL010000023.1 GCA_013288645.1 Candidatus Melainabacteria bacterium | reverse complement strand
ATTCAGGTCATTATTTGTCCCCTTAGTTTGAGTCTTTTCTAGCAAGTCTATATTGTTAGTGGCATATGTATAGGTAAAAGTACGCCCTACAGGATCTATAGCCTCGGTCGGATAACCAAGAGTGTTGTATGTATATTGCCATTCTTGAATGACTGGAGCACCAGAAGGATTAAGGTTTCTGGTAATTGAAATCGGTCGGTTATTTATGCCAACAAAATTGTATGCTGGATCAGTAAAAGGTGTTTCACCTTCATATGCGTAAGTTATTCTGGATTCCAGAGGCGGCACAACAAAGTCCACAACCGGTGCTTCAGTAATGGTTGAATCATCTAGAAGTAAAAATTGTGTAGTGACACAATTTGTGTGAATATAACTTGCCGGGTCACTGGGATGGAGCATGAGTGCTTCTCTATCCCAAAAAAATGTTTGTACTACATCTCCAATCCAGTTTTCTATTACTGAACATGTGCCATCAGGAAAAGTAAAGCGTAAGCCCGTTCCGAAAGCTGTATAATGATAAAAACCCGTTGTACCATAAGGCGTAGTCATCGATGTTATTGCTGACGAACTGGTATCAACAGCAAATTGTGATACCAGATTTATCACATCAGTTATAGATATCAAAAATGTCGTCGTAGAGTCATAAGTAAAAGTGCAATAACGTGAAAATGGATCTGTGATTTTTGCTACTTTATAAAAACCAACATTCCCCACCGTATTAGAAACATAGCTTATTGTCGAAGCTTGACCAATAGCATCAGTTACAGTAGTCAGCCGAAAATTAGTATCATATTGAAGAGATACTGAATTTGCTTGCGGGTCGATAACCTCAGTCATAAAAATTTGACCAGCAGTATCAGCCTGATTGAATACTTCAACTGTGCCATCTGGCAATTGACGATGCCAAACACCGCTTCCTTCATTGACTATTAAAGCCTGCGACGTGAGATTGGGCACATAGGGAGTAGTGGGCGAGCCATAGTTATATAATTCATAACCACCGCCCCGCACTCGAACAGTAACATTTGATGAGCCATCTACTGTTAAGTAAGATACCCAATTCAAACTCCAATCAGAACCTAAGTTAGTAAAGGTAAATGACGTAGGCTGTTGAGCTTCTAGGTAATTGTAATTAACTAAAAAATCTATAGAAGGACCAACTGGCGGCGTATAGCTTAATGGTATATCCTGAATGTTTAATGTGGCTTGAGTAAGAAATGCAGAAGCGTGAGCCATGCCGGTGGTATTACAGTCACAATTAGGGCCCATACATTGTTTGGGGTTACTTGGCGTTTTGGTCTGATCGGTGGCTTCTGCAGCACCTTTACCCCAAACCTTTTCACCTTCGCTATTTGGAATAGCCCGCCAACCTTTTGGCAGTGGTCCTTGCGGTATCAGAAAATAACCGTCAGTTTCTTTATCAAATACATCTGCCTTGAACCAGAAATTGCCACTGCTGCCAAAGGTAGGATCTTGCACATGATAACGTCCATTTTTAAAAGCCGTAACACCCGCAAAATGTCCAACCTTCCAATGCATAATTGCTGGAGTGATTAGCATTGCTCCCGGACTACGTTTGGCCATTTGATACTTTAAGCCTGACTGCTTAGCCCAATCTTCTAACTGCGCAAGATTAGTGCCTTTTTCTGTCGATTTTATTTCTCCTATAAGCTTAGTTCTGCCTTTTGTCTTCTTAATTGTGTTCAAAATACTATTAATAGCAAAAGGTCCACATTTATAAGCTGTTTCTGGATGTTTGTTCATGCAAACTAGACCTTGTTGAGCTTCGTGCACTTTAAGCTCAGTAGAACCATATAAATTGCGCTTATTAAACTTTTTGAGATTTTCCTCAAGCTCAGTCTTTTTTCCTAAATTTGTCTCTAAATGTACTAGGTTTGCTAATGCTTCATTAGCCACAGCTTTTAGCGCAGGCGATTTTTCATCTTTAGATTTTTCCCATGCAGATTGCCAATAAGATAAAGCCTCGCTAATATAGCCCGCTTCGAGGCTAAGTGCACCTAGATTCAATTCCAAAGCAGGACGCCAACGAGAATTAGGATAACTAACAATAAAATGCTTAAGGTCTGATACATCTTCCACGCTAGTTTTAAACGCCAGAAGAGCATTAGCTAAAGCAGCGTTCTCGCCTTTTACGCCACTGCCAGACAAGGGCACTAAAGGCTGTAGGAAAACGCGAGCAGTTTCTAGCTCCTGATCAGTTGGACTTTTGGAGAAGGTCAAATTTGTTTTGAATATAGTAACTTTACGAGACGCTTTGGTTACTTTAGGCGGCATCGCAGGCGGTGGCTGAGGTATTGGCATTACCTTAGGCACAAAATCACCAGCCTGTACCATAGGAGCACAATTACTGAAAATAATAAGCAAAGTTAGCAGCCAAATTATTGCATTTCTCTTTCTATACGACCTGCTAGATAACTCTTTTCTTTTGCTTTGCATTGTCTTCTATTTGGCTCGCTTTATTGAGGTACAGAATTAGTGGGGATTTGTAATTGTATTTGTAATGGTGTCATATCACCAGAATTAGGCGCTGGCCATTGTGTTGAGTTTAAAGTATAAGTAGCGCTACTAATACTACTGCTATTGCCATTTGTCACTGCAATAGCTTTTAAAGTCTGCGTGTAATATACGCTCACCGGACCAGTGTAAAGTGTCGAGCTCGTTGTAGGGGTTGTACCATCCGTTGTGTAATATATTGCTGCACCATTTTGACCTGCAATAGCTATTTCAGAAGGGCCAGCCAGTGTGCTTGTAGCTACACTAATTATTGGAGCCGGCGGCGATTGTAAGGTAAATTGATATTTTTGTTGTAAATAACTTTCTATCGCTGTGCGCTGAGAAATAGTTATTGGCGCTCTGTAAATAATCATTTCTGCTATCTGCCCAGAATAAAAACTGCCACCAGCTGTAGATTGTCCAAGATAATTATTTGTGCAGGTTATGTCTGGTCCATAACTTAGTGCTGTGCTCTGAGCAGTTTGATTGCCGTTATTAAACAAAGTACCTGTGCTAACACCATCATATAAAATCTCTACCAGCTGATATTGCAGTGACACAGCCGTAGTGTTGCTTACAGAACTGCCAGTGGTACGATAATAGACAGAAAAAGAAGTATCGCCGGAATTTTGTCCAAATGCCAAACTATTCGTTAGAGTGCCAGCTCCAGTACTAATAAACTGACCGGTAGCGGTGGCACTTGCTGGCTTGGTGACCACAAACATAGTGGCACCCTCAGGCCAATAAATAAATTGAGAGGGAAATTGCAAGTACTGTGTTGAGCCATTGAAGTTTACGCAAGGCAAGCCATTAATAGCATCACTCACCAAAGTTGGCTGATTGGAAGAATTTGTTTGAGTCGCAACATTACTATTGCCAGAAACATCCAACCATTGACTGACTGCTCCTGCTGAGCTGGTTATTCCAAAATCACTCCTATACCACCACTGTGGGGGGTAGGGCCCAAGCACGGTAGCCGCGTTGTAGTCGATTACTATATTAGAGACCGTTACAGTACTACTAACACCAGACAGCACAGCAATAGCTTTAACAACAGTAGAGCTATAGAGAAGAACTTCAGCGGTGTAGAGTGTAGAAGCGGTAGTGGGCGTGCTGCCATCCAAAGTGTAATAAATTTGCGCCCCTGCGCCGGCTGTCATATTAACTGACTGCTTAACTGCATATGTAGCAGAACCACCCGGAGTAATAGTAGGAGGAGCAGTCACGGCTTGAACAGCCGATGCAAAACATACAAAAGCACCAACTACAAAAAGAGCTACCAGAAAAAATCGAAACTGCTTTGATAAAGTCATTTGAATAATATCGCCACTAAATGAGGAATGCTACATTAGCGATTATAGAAATGTCTAGTGCATGTCCAAAATGCATTTAAAAACATTCAACGATAATCTAGCTTTGTCTATGCCAAAATTGCCAAGTAGATTTTCTGCTCATTTAAATGTGACCAGTAAAATTAATTAATTCATAGTAGTAACATGAAACTATCAAGCCCGCTTAGAGACAAAGGCACAAGAATTCATGGTCTTTAGATTACTCCTAGCAAAGTCAGGATAAATTCAACACTTCAGCTTTATGACGATAATTTTTTCTTCTTAGATGGTTTGTCCACTACTTGACCGTGTACTTTAGCTTTTGCTCCAGCAATTAAACTTGCTTCCGTGGCTGGTTCACCTGTAAATTCTTCTTTGAATTCAACAAGAAATTCGTCCCCTGGTTTAATAATAGATTCTTGCCCTTTTATAACGCAGTCTTCAACTATCCAACTACCTGGAACACCACTACAAAAGCCTACAGCAAAACCTTTAAGGCGACGATGCCGTACATTCAAACCAACCGGCTTCGTGAAGGCAAAAGATGGATTAGCCGCTCCAATTAAACCTAGAGCAACAGGCATTGCACCAAAACTAAATACACCGGCCGGAGCCAAAGCACAATTCAATCCCACGCGTATTGCTTTATAACGTAGTTGTTGTGACCAGGGTCCCACAACTTGTCCTTCATGATTAACACCTAAAACGCGTCCTTCACCTTTGTTTTGCACAATACGAGCGATTTGGGCAGGAGCAGCGACTAAAGGCAAGTGCTCTCCTTTATCATTTATAACTTCATCGAAAGAAACACCTAAACAACCAGAATTTCTATACCAACGTTCGGTGGAAAATAATGAGCGCATAGTGCAACGGGCTTTTAGAACATAATTTATATGTCCATAAACCATGCTTCCCTTTTTGGCAATTAATCTGTCACCTATTTTCAAGTCGTACTTTAATCTTGCTTCGAAAGGATCTCCTGCTTTTGCAGTTTTACTATTAATTTGCGAACAAACTACCACCGGAAACTGTGCTCCAGTCAAAATTTTTGTTTTGCCACCATCTGTAGGTAGATCTTTATATTTAATGGTTGCCTTAACTTCAACCATTTCATCATTATCAATAATTATTGGCTCTTCTTCAAGCACCAAATTCGCTCTTTCTTCAATCGAGCTAAATAATGTTGGCGTAGGAACAACTAAAGCCAAATTATCAGTAAAAATGGCATTTCTAGAAGCAGCTTTGACATTTCTGTGCACTTCAACCTGCATGACTTTAGATAAAACTTTGGATTCAGGCACTATAGATTCTGGTCCAGAAACTGCCTGTTCAATTTCAATAAATTCTGGCACCGCAGTACTTTCCGGTATAACTGCAGCTTTAAGCACAGCTTCACCGGTGTCCTTATTGACAGAAGGAACAGCAGTGGTACTGCTTGCCTCTGCTTGATCAATCACTGCCATATCAGCAGCCATATCAGAAACTGCGTACGCTGAATTGCTGCCAAATGACAACAAACTACTAATCGTCAGCGTAGTAGCGACTGATAACCTATACAAGTTTACTTTTTTTATTGCCATGGGCTAATAACTCCATTGCTAGAAGTTGTCCAAAAATTGTACTTTCAAATAAATGCCAAGCGTATACTCGATAAATATATTAAGCACTATACTTGGTATTAGTACCCAGAATAAAGTGAACTTAATACATTGGTCCAAAAATTTGCAAAGAAGCCCAATCGGCAGGATTAATATTACGACCTATTTGGGAAAGTTCTGCCTTTCTTAGAGCAACAATCGGAGATGCTCCTGACAACTGCGCCTTATAAAAGTCGATTATTTCTTGGTTTTGATTACTACTAGATTGCCACAGACTAATAACATTATGACGAGCTCCCGCATAACGTAAAGCACAAGCAATTGTAGATGCAGGTTGCATAACATTTCGTGTTTGCTCATCAACCTTCTTTACTTCTGATCCGTTAAGAATCACAGCATCACAAGACAATGTTGTAGCAAGCAAATCTGATGCTTTGGCTTCAGACTGCTCATCTTTGGCTTTAAGAGGCAAAATGGCATCCAAACCATTTCCCGACAAGTCAATTCCACCACCGATCTGAATAGATGCTTTTCCATTTCCTTGTTCTTGCAAGTTTTTTAAGGTCGCCTCTTCGCCTATAAGATAAGTCACTGCGCTTGGTGGCAAAGCTTGAGCAATATCTTTTGCTTGAGCAATATTATCTATTTGCTCCCCTGGATTGACAGCGCCAGCTGCAAAAAGAAAACTGGGATTATCTGTGTAGCGGGGAGGACTGTCTAATAAAGTGGCCAGTGAAGGAGACAGACTTATTGTATGGCTAGACACAAGAAATTTATTTTGATTATCTATCAATGCACTAAAAGGCACGCTATCCAAAGGACCGTCTGGAATAATTACTAATAAGTCATCAGGATTCTGTGGCAATAAAGGTCGAACTGATTCTGGCAACAAAGCAGAATATAAGGAGTGCAATAATTTACCGCTCAAAGCATTTTGTGGAACATTGCTGTTCGAAGCAGAGCCAGGCAATATAGAATTTATTAGTCCTACAATTTGCTTACTACCTATGTTTAAAGTGGTGGCAGTAATTTTTCCTCCAGACCTTATCGTAAACAATATTGACGAGTCTTTACCAACCACATAATCAAAAATTGTGCTATGACTTGTATCAAGCGCTCGCGTTAAATCTGCAACAGCAATCGGAACAGGCGCAACCAATCGAGCAGCTGGCTTATTTTGTTCGCTCAGGGTGCGGAAGCGTCCTAACCAATTTTGCCATTGTTTAGTAGCTTTACTCGGTGCACTAATTACTTCCACCGCGTGCAAATGTACCTTTTGCAAACTCAGATCTTTATATAGTTCGGCATCGGGACCAGCCAAAGGTGCACCAAGATCTTTCCAATTAGCAAGAAATGCTTCTTGCTTTAGCTGGTCGCTAACAACCAAAGCCTCATCAATCAATTTTTGTTGCACAAGCAAACGTACTAGCATATAGGCAATGTCTTTGCGCTCACTTGGATAGTACATATGTTCGGGCACACAAAATTCTCCTGCTTGGGGAGAACGAAGGAAAGAGGTGGCACTTAGCAATGAATCATGAACACCTTTTTCATTCCCTTGAGCAAGTTGCATTTTTGCTAGCCAAGTATATTCTTGCCACAAAGCAGAATCATCTCCAGCTTCTTGTGATAACTGCATAGCACTATTAAGATAGTTCTCCGCTTCCGTCTGTTCTGCCAATCTCAACATAACTTCTGTCAGAGCTAAGTATGTACGTCCAAGGCCAGTATTATCTTTCAATTTCTTTTCATTAGCAGCAGCTAAATCTAGATTGGACTTTGCTTGCCTATTATCACCCATACGAGATTCGATTGAAGCTAGATTTTGCAAAACAGTATTCCGGAAATATTCTTGTTTAGGTGTAATAAGGTTATGCAAATCGAGAGCTTGCTGTAATAGTTCCAATGCTTTTTCTTTATGACCAAGTTCCCATTCAACTAAACCAAGCGTATTAGCTGCCTGTGCTTGGGGTAAAGACGCTCCAGCTGCCTTAAACACTGATAGGGCAGACTCTAAAGCTTGCTTAGCTTGACTGTATTCACTTAAGGCCGCAAGTGTTGAGCCATAACCAAGATACAAATTTGCGCGACCCAAGGAACTTAACTGATCACTCTGTAATTTTTTTATATAACCTAAAACTTGCAAATATACTTTTTTGGCTTCACTATATTCTCCAAAAGAAAACTTGCAGTTAGCTAAGCAGGCAAGAGCAGCACATAAATTGGCCACTTGATCTGGCTCAGCGCGCGCCACCGAAATAGCTTTTTCGGTTTCTTCTTCAGCAGCAGTATAAAGACCAAGGACTAGCAAAACATTGACTACCCGTATACGGCTAGCAATAGCATTTGCATTATCTCCAGCTTGCCCGTAATACATTGCTGAAGCTTGTAAGAATTGCAAAGCTTCTTTTAACTTGCCTCCCTTCAAAATAATGCCAGCTGCCAGATTCATAAGCTTTGCTGTGTCAGCCGCGTTGTTGCCACCATCAGCCGTAAAAGCTTTCATAGCCAAATCTAATTGCTCACCGGCCCAAACCGGATTGTCCAAACCAAAATATGCTTGAGCCAAATACAAGTGTGCACGCCCTAAAGCTTTTCTGTCGGACACTGTGGCTAAGACCTCAATGGCATTTTCACCCATGTATTTAGCCTTTATAAATTGACCGCGTTCTATAAACACACGACCCATATTGGTCAAAGAACGTCCTTCGCCTTCTGAATATTTCATCTCTAATGATGTGCCGTAGGCTTCCTGCCATTTAGCCAAGGCCTTGTCAAGCAAGTGCTGCTTGAAATATTTCTCGCCTTCTTCTTCGAGTTTGCCAACCTTTTCTATGGATTCTGCTGTTTGAGGAATGTCAATCAAACTTGGTAATTGCTGCAAACTTAAAGTGCTTTGCTGCTGAGCGCTACCATCTGGCTTAACGGTTGTCATGCTAGACTTTGAGCCGGGCGATTGATCATTGCTTACGGTAGGTAAACTATCAATAGCCTTTACACTATATATCGAACCGCACCAAAAAAGATTTACACTTAGACCAACTGCTATAAGCGTTTTATTTAGTCTTCTAAAAATCAAAACCAACACCCCAACACAATTATGTTATAAAAAATTTGGCAGATAGACTTTAGTTCTGCCGAACAAACCATAACAGAATAAAGTAATTAGTACCTGATATTGGCTGAATGTAAATGCACCTTTTCGACAAATGGATAAAATCTAAGCTACAGTGGGCTAACATAATGGAGTATAGCTTGAGAAATTTTAGACAGTCTATATACAATTGAGAAATAATGCTACTTTTAAGCATATTCAACGGCAATGCCTTTTCGCAAGATCCGCCTAAGACCCCTCTTTTAGATAATGAAAAACAGAGAACGAACGTTTGAACTAGCTAAAGCAAGAGAATATGATTTAATCATCATTGGTGGCGGCATTGTGGGAGCAGGTATTGCTCAGGATGCGGCTTGTCGCGGACTATCTGTCTTGTTGATAGAGAAAGATGATTTTGCTGCTCACACTTCGAGCAAAACTACAAAGTTAATCCATGGGGGGTTGAGATACTTAGAACAAGGCCATTTAAAACTCACTTATCAGCTTAGCCAAGAGAGGGCCTTGCTTGAACAATTGGCTCCCCACCTGGTTAAAGATATAAGCTTCGTGTTACCTTTAACTGATAAGGATAGGATATTTGGCTGGAAGGCACGTATAGGTCTAACTTTGTACGACTTGCTTTCTTCTGGTTTGTTTCATGATGGACAACACCATGAAAAATTAGAACCGAAAGAGATATTTGAAGCAGCGCCGGCTCTTGCTCAAGAAAATATTACTGGTGGCCTAAGATTTCATGACGCGATCACTGACGATGCGCGATTAGTTCTGACCGTTATCAAATCGGCAATGAGTCAAGGCGCTCATGTGTTAAATTATTTAGAAGCAGTCAATCTAAAATATCATGACAAAGTGGTGCGGGAAGTTGAATGCCGCGACCGACTAGACGGTGCCACAGCGACCTTACGCTGCAAAGTTTGCGTAAATGCTGCCGGAGTATTTAGCGATCAGATTATTGGCATGGTCAAGAAAAATTGGAAACCTCGCATTATCCCGGGTAAAGGCATCCATATAGTTCTCCCATTTTCTGCTTTTCCAACAAACACAGGCTTATTTTTACCCACTCCAGATAAGCGCTATGTTTTTGTTCTGCCTTGGCAAAGGGCCTTGATGGTTGGTACAACCGACTCCGCTTATAGCGGGGATTTAAATAATCCAGTTCCTACTAGCAACGAAATAGACTATTTACTGCAAATACTGAATAAGTATAATGGTGGTCGCCCTCTTAATCGCACGGATGTTAAAGCCGCTTGGGCTGGTATAAGACCTTTAATTAGCCCCGTTGATTTAAATAAAGCACCGGAAAAATCAAAACAACCAGAAACAAAGGTCAATAATAATGGTAACTCTCCGTCAACGTTTAAACTCTCTAGAGAGCATGAGATATTTATTGGACCAAAGGGATTGGTCAATGTTATTGGCGGTAAGCTAACCAATTACCGCCTTATGGCTGAACAAGTAATAGACCGTGTTTTAGAACGATATCCAGATCTAACGCGAGTCGAAGGTAAACGCACACGGACAAAACGTCTTATGCTGGGCGGTTGGCTAGATAAAGAAGATTTTTTAGCTAGCACAGCAGTTATAGCTTCACGCGCAAGGAAATTATTTCTTGACCCAGCCACAATAGATCATCTAACTTCTACTTATGGCAAAGAGGCGCTTACAATTTTGGATCTTATAGAAATAAACCCAGAACTAAAAGAAAGAATATGTCCTGATTTCCCGCCTATCATGGCAGAAGTAAATTATAGTGTTGAACATGAAATGGCAGTATCTCTGGAAGATGTATTATCCAGGCGCACACGATTAGCCATGTTAAACCAAGACCAGTGCCTAGAGTCTGCACCAAAGGTGGTGCATTACATGCAATCCCTTTTAGATTGGGACAATATTCGAGTAGAGGCGGAGCTAATTGCGTTGGAAGCCTCTTTTTACAAAATCAATTAAGTCTTGTGTGGTGACTTACTCTGATCTTTATACCGTGCTTTTGAAATCATGGCTCATTTTCTGATGTTTCGTTTTCCAAAACTTCAATATCAATTTTACCTGGACTGTATTGCTGAATTTCTGAACGTCTTGAGATTGCCCGATAACGCTTATTCAAGCGAGGAATTTTCTTAGCTCGCTCATCTTGTTCATTTTTGCCACCAACAAATTTTACTTGTTCTTCCTTTTTACTAGACTGGCTTAGCTCATTTAAATATCTTTCTTTAGACTCACTCACTAAAGTCATATAACTCAAGTAGCGGTCTTTATTGATTGAGCTCAAGTTTTTTAAAACATTGCAATCCTGTTCAACCAAGTGCAAACAATCCGCAAACTTGCATAAATCCGCTAAAGCTCTAATCTCAGGAAACAACAACGGAATATCGTGCGGTTGTGAATGTGTAAGCTCGGCTATACTAAATCCAGGTGTATCAGCTAACCACGTTGGCTTATTTTCAGAATTTAGTGGCAGCCTATAGATTTCGGTAGCGGTAGTTGTATGTCTTCCTACACCATATTCGTTTTCCATTATACCCACTTTCAAATTCAAGCCTGGCTTGAGAGCATTGAGTAAACTAGACTTACCAACACCTGAAGGTCCAGCAAAAATAGAAAATTTACCATTCAATTCACTTTTGAGTTCTTCAAGCCCAAAACCGGTATAGGCCGAGGCTATGTGCAATTTATAACCCAGACTCTCATAAACATCACGCAATGACCGAATATCGTCTTGATTAGCAAGATCACATTTATTGAAGCATAAAATGAAAGAAGCTTCCGGCAGCTCAAGCTGAAAATGGATAAGAAAACGGTCACACCAAAGCGGATGCCACTCTGGCTGGTGAATAGCCTGCACGACAACTACCTGGTCAACATTAGCCAACGGTGGACGTGATAGCGAGTTTTTCCTTGGTCTGCAGCCAGATATTACAGCCTGTGATAATTCCCAGTTAACATCTTCTAACTGGACGATATCACCAGCAAAAATAGACACACGCTCTTTCTTTAAACGCCCACGGGCGGCACATTGCAGCTCCCTATTAAGCTTACTTTGGTAAACCAAATAACCACCAGCATGGCTTCTTAAAACTGTTCCCGTTAAAACTGTATCTTTATGGACTTTGCCTTCAACCATTACAAACATTCCGAACTAAATTATAAAGACTTGGTATCATTAGCGATTTTGCCCTCAAAATACTTATTCTGCCTCTAAAATGCTTATTCTGCAATCTAAAGCAACTTAAATTTAGTCCTGACTGATAAATATAAAGATCGCCAGCCCCTAAACTGTAAAATCCAAGCTAGCACATAAACCTAGCTGACACTTAAAATATATAAGAGAATCCAAAATGCCAGTACAAGAAACAACAAGGGAAATCATGGACCAAGAGAACACATCGGATACAAATGCGCAATTAGATAATTCAACTGTGGCACTTCCTTTTAGCGCCAATAGTGAAGGCGCATTTCCTTTGTCTCGTATTCGCAATATTGCTATCATTGCTCACGTTGACCATGGCAAAACAACTCTTGTAGATGGCTTTTTACGTCAGACTGGTATTTTTAGAGATAACGAAGAACTGGTTGCCTGTGTAATGGATTCCAACACTCTTGAAAGAGAACGTGGAATAACCATTCTTGCCAAAAACACAGCCGTTAATTACAAAGACCAGTTAATCAATATTATAGATACCCCAGGACACGCTGACTTTGGCGGCGAAGTAGAACGCATTTTAGGCATGGTAGACGGTGCCCTACTGGTTGTAGATGCTGGTGATGGTCCTATGCCACAAACTCGCTTTGTCTTGCGCAAAGCTCTGGAACGTGGTTTAAAACCAATTGTTGTAATCAACAAAATCGATCGTCCTAACATTGATCCCCATATTGCTGTAGATAAAGTATTTGATTTATTTGTTGAATTAGGGGCCCATGACGAGCAACTCGATTTCCCTTACATATTTGCCTCTGGACAGAACGGTTTTGCTATCCGCGAGCTGAACGATGAGCAAAAAAACTTGAGCCCTCTTTTAGATTTAATATTAGAGCACTGCCCTGCTCCAGTAGGACAAATCAATGCACCACTGCAAATGCAAGTAACCATTTTGGACTACAGCGATTATTTAGGACGCTTAGCCATAGGCAGAATTTATAATGGCGCAATTGAAGATGGACAGCAAGTTGTTCTTATTAAAGAAGATGGCGAACAAGTACGTAGCAAAATAAGTAAACTATTTACTTTCAAGGGACTTGACCGCATCGAAGCAAAAAAAGTTACTGCTGGTCAAATCGTAGGCATTGCTGGTTTTGCTAATGCTAATGTCGGCGACACAATAACCAATGTCGACCAGCTAGAAGCACTGCCACGTATAAAAGTCGATGAGCCCACTATGAAAATGGCTTTTATGGTTAATAACAGCCCCTTTGCCGGACAAGAAGGGCAATACGTTACTTCTAGACAATTGCGAGCCCGTTTGATGCGCGAGCTAGAAACAAATGTTAGCTTGCGTGTCGTAGACACCGATGACACAGATACTTTCATGGTTAGCGGTCGTGGTGAATTACACTTAGGCATTTTAATTGAAACAATGCGCCGCGAAGGCTATGAATTTCAAGTATCGCGTCCTGAAGTTATTGTCAAAACTATTGATGGACAAGAATGCGAGCCATTTGAAAAATTATTCCTCGATTTAAGAGATGAATTCACTGGTTCAGTCATGCAAGAACTGGGCTCCAGAAAAGCGGAGTTACAAAACATGCATGTTAACCGGGGACAAGCACTTTTAGAATTCTTAGTGCCTACAAGAGGCTTGATTGGTTTCCGCTCTGAATTTTTACGCTTAACTAAAGGCACAGGCGTGATGAACCACGCTTTCTTCCAATACCGTCCATGGTGCGGCGAAATTACAGGTCAACGCAATGGCGTCCTCATCGCCTGGGAAGAAGGAGTAGCAACCGCTTATGCCCTGCAAGGCGCTGAAGATCGCGGTGTATTTTTCATTAAACCAAGCACAAAAGTTTATACAGGCATGATTATTGGTGAAAATACTCGCCAGCAAGACTTAGATATTAATATCTGCAAAACCAAAAAACTAACTAATATGCGCAGTGCCGGTAGCGAAGTACTTGCCACATTGCAAGCGCCCATGGAAATGGGACTGGAGCGTTGCTTGGAATATATTCAAGCTGACGAATTGGTAGAAGTAACTCCTAAAAGCATACGTATGCGTAAACGCAATTTAACTAGAAAATAAAACTAAGATTTGCGCTTAATCAAAATAAGGCCAGCTACTATCCAAACACCATTCCATGCAGCCAGAAGTATATTCTGCCATATTTGTTGATGGTCAATCATAACAAATTTTGGCTCATCAATTTTATAACGCAGTGGTATTATGCTCCCTTCTTTTAATTCATCAATCCAAGGGTCACGAGGAATAATTTGAGTGCGGGTAAATGCTTTAGAATCAGCCTGATAAGTATAAGTAATAGCCCGTCGGAAATGCATAATCAATCCGAGCATTTTGGATAAAGTTACCGTACCCTTTACCGCTGGCCAATCACGACTATTTTCATAAAAATAAATAGGCGACAACGTATTTATAACAGCCAACGTTCCAACTATAATTAGAATGCGTCCTAAAACAGAGTTATTCATCCAAGATTTCATCAAGCTAAACCTAAACCTCAGTCCAATAATTGTACGGATACTTACATGCTTCAATCTATTCTAAAGCCTTTTACAACCGGTTGCAAAAATGAGTAAAAAATACAAAAAAGATAAACCTAGCGAAACTCGCATGGTAAAAATGGTTTTCCCTAACCAAACGAATCATTACAGCACTTTGTTTGCTGGTGAGGCTCTTAGCATGATGGATTTAACCGCCTTTATTGCCGGCTCACGCTATACGCGCAAGATGCTAGTCACTGCTTCATCTGAAAAAATTGACTTCAAAGTGCCAATTAAACATGGTCAATTAGCAGAATTCATAGGACGTATAGTTAAAGCTGGTACAACTTCAATTACCGTAGAAGTAGAAATGTATGGCGAAGATTTGCTTTCCGGTAAGCGCCAATTATCAGCTCGTGGCAATTTTATCCTCGTAGCAATAGATAAAAAAGGCAAGCCTGTAAAAGTTTAATTGCTGGTCATATATGCAAGCAGCAGACGATCAGATAGCTAAATGTCTAGCGCGCCAATTTCATTATTAGTATATGTAAAGCATCTCGCGGAATTTAGGCAGTGGCCATAAACTATCATCGACGACAGTTTCTAACTCATCTGCTGCGTGACGCACTTCATTCATTGCAGTTATCACACGTTCTTGATAATAGCGTGCATGCGTATAAACATCAGAATGACCGTTCTCATCATCTTTGCTGCCTTTGATGAATGAGTTCAACACTTCTATAGCGTTGTGCAATTCACTAATTTTATGGCAAAGATCTCTAAGCATGCCTTCCTCAGCAGTTATTTGTGCACCACCAATAGCGGACTTGGTGAGCACGATTGTCGAAGCGAGTTGATGTTGATATTCAATTGCAGCTGGCAAAATCATTGTGGATGCAATTTCAGCAGTTAGCAAAGATTCAATATTTATTGTCTTGCAATATGCTTCCAACATAATATTGTATCTGCTTTCCACTTCGTCTTCTTTCAGCACACCTTGCCTAGTGAAAAGTGCCTTTGCTTCTGCGGTTACGAGAGCTGGCAACGCCTCAACAGTATTGCGAGCATTAGGTAAGCCACGCTTTTCCGCTTCCTTGTGCCATACTTCTGAATAATTGTCGCCGTTGAAAATAACGCGCTCATTCTCGGTAAGTACTTTCTTAACGACAGCCTGTACTGCTTTTTTCAGTTCAGTTCCTTTCTTCGTTTCAGCTTCAATAGCATCAGCTACATATTGCAATGAGTCAGCCACTATTGTATTGAGAATGGTATTTGGCCATGCAATTGATTGACTAGAGCCAACAGCTCTAAATTCAAATTTATTGCCAGTGAAAGCAAATGGCGATGTACGATTGCGGTCAGATTCATCTGGTGAAATCTCAGGCAACATAGATACACCAATTTCGATTACACGCTTAGCTTTTTGACCATCTACCTTGCCGGTTACAATTCCTTTTACCACTTCAGCTAATTTATCACCAAGATAGACACTCATAATTGCTGGCGGTGCTTCATTAGCTCCAAGACGATGATCATTGTTAGCGCTAGCGATACTAGCACGCAACAAACCACCGTATTTATTCATAGCGCGAATGATAGCAGTTAAGACCACCAAAAATTGCTCGTTTTCATGCGGTGTTGAACCAGGTTCAAGCAAATTGTTGCCTTGATCATCAGCCATAGACCAATTGTTGTGCTTGCCACTGCCATTGATACCACTAAATGGTTTCTCATGTAATAAGCAACGCAAGCCGTGTTTAAGAGCTGTCTTACGGAAGATTTCCATAAGCAGCATGTTGTGGTCACAAGCAATATTGCTGCTTTCAAAAATTGGCGCCACTTCAAATTGACCAGGAGCAACTTCGTTGTGTCTTGTTTTTACTGGCACACCTAACTTGTAAAGCTCGTGCTCTGCATCCATCATAAAGGCAAGCACACGCTCACGAATGGTACCCCAATAATGGTCTTCCATCTCTTGTCCTTTAGGTGGCTTAGCACCAAACAAGGCACGACCAGCATTTATTAAGTCCGGGCGAGCAAGATAGAAAGTTTCATCAATAAGAAAATATTCTTGTTCAGGACCAACTGTGCAGCTTACTCGTTTAACAGTTTTGTTGTCCAATACATGCAACAATCTCACTGCTTGTTTGTTAATTGCCTCGAGTGAGCGTAAAAGTGGTGTCTTTTTATCGAGCGCTTGTCCACTATAAGAACAGAACACTGACGGAATGCACAATGTTTTACCATTCGTTCCTTCCATTATAAAAGCTGGACTGGTTGGGTCCCAACCTGTATAACCACGTGCTTCAAAAGTGGAACGTATGCCACCGGATGGAAAACTAGATGCATCTGGCTCACCTTGCACTAAAAATTTGCCAGAAAACTCAACCAATGCTTTATCATCAGCGGTCGGTGTAATAAAGGCATCATGTTTTTCAGCAGTCAATCCTGTCAATGGAGAAAACCAGTGACAAAAGTGGGTCGCACCTTTTTCAACCGCCCAATCTTTCATTGCGTTAGCTACTATATCTGCCATAGAGGGGTCTAGGCGCTCACCGTTATCTAAAGCACTGACAATCGCTTTATATATAGACTTAGGCAAATACGAACGCATAGTGACACGATTGAAAACATTGCTGCCATAAATTTCTGTTACCGGTGTCGTTGTGTAATCAATACCAGTTGTCTGTGGACGATGCTGACGCACACTTTGCATTAGATTTGCACGCCCAGTCCCACCGCGTGAATTTTTAATAGGTTTAGAGTGAATTGTCATTGGAGTGGTTGATCCTTCAGCTTGTAGAGTTTTGGTCATTGTATTAGCCTCTAGCTTAGTGTGTGTGGTTCTATTAGTGATATTCTGTTCGTTCAATTTCTTTCTTTCTCATTGCTTACTAACGGTCGAGTTAAAATTTTTATGGGTCTACATTCCTAAAGCCTTTAGTATGACTCGCTTTTCCCTCTTCCCATCGAATTCAGCATAAAAAATCTGCTCCCATGGACCAAGGTCTAGTTTGCCATCTGTTATGGGCACAATAACCTGATGATTAATCAATAAGCGCTTTAAATGGGCGTCCCCATTATCTTCGCCAGTATTATGATGCTTATAATGCGGATTAACTGGCGCTAGTCTTTCTAACCAAGCATCTATATCCTGTATCAAGCCCTCTTCCCAGTCATTGATATATACACCAGCTGTTATATGCATGGCAGACGCAAGTAACATACCGTCTTGAAGACCGCATTCGCTAATAAAAGCGGCTATTTGGTCTGTGATTCTTATATACTCACGCCGAGTTTTTGTGTTAAACCACAAATATTTGGTTTCAGCACGCATTGTCGCTGTAGGCTTCACTAGTAACTCCAGGACTGGATAGTCTCCAAGAAGGTTCGACCAAGAACGCTATTTACATCCTTATAAATATAACCACAAATGAGCAATATCGGTTAAAGTTGAACTGTGATTAACCTAATTAATGCTGTTTTTGTTGCATTTCGCTAAGCCTTTTCCTGATATCTTCTTGATCCGGGTCAAGCTGTAAAGCGCGCTCATAAGCTTTCTTGGCTTCAACCTCCTTGCCTTGTTTATCAAGCAATTTGGCCAATTTTGACCACAAACCAGCATTCGAATAAATCGCTTGTTCTTTATGATAGGTCAGCATTTTCAAACCAAAAAAATCATGCGATGAAGTGGGCGCCTCAATATTGCCCACAACATAATTGGGCGTCAAGTCTATCGCTTGAGCAATTTCATAAGTAGCACCGGACAGATCTCCTTTGGCTTCCAAGAACCAAGCCATGTCAGCGTGCAAAGCTGGAGACTTAGGCTCAATAGCAATTGCCTTTTTCAATTCTTGAATCGCCTCATCCGACCGTGCCATCCGTCCTAACATGTAAGCAAAATCCGCATGCGCATAAGCATCTTCAGTCGACTTATCGCTATCCGGAGCAACAGCAAAACTTTTTCTATAAAGCGCCTCTGCTTCGTCATTCTTTGCAGCATTGGTCAAAGCAAAAGCAAGCGACCGCATGATGGTAGGATTATCTGATAAATAATAATTGGCCCATGCTAACTCAAAAATTTCTCTATGTAATCTATTTTGACTTTCATACCTGAGAGCCTTACGATAATGCGCTTTAGCCGTATCACGGTCCAATTGCTGCTTTTCTTCTGAGTTTAACGGAATTGACTTGCCTAGACCAAAAGTAATCATAAACTCGGCAAGAGCTTGGGCAATATTTAAATGGGTCAAACATGTGATCATATAATCGCGATGCGCCTTACGTGAATCAGGGTCTCTAGCAATTGCTTCTTGAAGCTCTAATTCAGCCATATCAAAATCAGCTCGCTCAAGGTAATGATGGGCTAAGCCGTAATGCAAATCAAAATTACTCCCAATACCAAGTTCCGTTGCACCAGACGAACTACCAATATTTATTGTTAAAAGCAGAGCAAATACTATCTTCTTTTTCATTTGCCTATCTTTACTAAGAAACAGCAACCATAGTCATATCATGGTCATTGCAAAATCCAACCATCTGCTCTTCCTCTACTACCATGGTTTCTTTTGCTTCAATTGCTAATACTCCACCGCTTGTTTTGCCTTGCTCTGGCAATAGCATGCTATTTAACGTGCTCAGCCCAACTGTAGGAATATCAAAACGCTGGTCTTGGTTCGGCTTAGCCACTTTAACCACTACCACAGGACCCCGTGCATAATTAACCGCCCTCTTTATAGCTTCGTCTGTTCCTTCAATTGCCTCAATTGCCAAAATCATACGATTTCGTACTACTACCGTTTGCCCAATATCAAGCCGGGCAATTTCTTTTGCCATTTTGAAGCCATAATTTATATCCGCATATTCTTCTACCGTAGGCTGTCTTTTTGTGAGAATCCCCACCTCGGGAAATAAATGTCGCAAAAACTCAGATTGAGTTAGTACCTTGATGCCATTGCCTTCCAAATAATCGCCAACCGCAAACTGTATGGCATCGTCATTCATACTAGGCAATTTGCTAATAATTTTAATTGCCGTCCAATCAAGCTTAGTTATATTGCGCAAAAAATTTATCTTAGGCACTTTGCCCACGAAAACTGCTTCTTTAAGTCCTTCATTATCAAATAATTGTCTATTTCGCCCCATTTGCCCCGGAGCTATCTGGTAAATCTTATCTACAATCTGATCAATCTGATGGGCAGCAGTATCCGAAAGGGCAAAGCCAACCACTCGATATCCTCTTTCCTTAGCAGATTGAGCCAAAATAGCAGGTAATTTCCCCTCGCCTGCTACTAATCCTAAAGCTTTAGTTGCCGTTTGTTTTTCAATATCTATCTTTTGTATTAGACTATTCATATAGGGAATATACTCTCAAGTATAGTGTTTAATTTTGTTCTGACACTCTAGTCTAACATTGTCCCTTGCATCCTGTCTTAGCCAGTTCTTTTTGGCAGCTAGAAATCTTGACAGGATGGCAAAAAATTGATTAAACTGACTTAAAATTGTTTTCCATACCTAGTAATTAGGGTGTTTTGAACATGTTTTCTCGCATTTTTTGGCCCTCCACAAGTTTTTCAATAAAAATTGCCCTAAGCGGTTTGATTTCGCTTAGCTATCTAATACAACCAGCTTTTAGCCAGCGTGATTATAACCCCAACTTCAACCATTTTTATATGGGTCGTCAGGAATGGACTGTTGAAGATAATTCACCGGTTATTATCAATAAAACTGGCACCGCTTCCGGTGGCATGAACGGTTCATTGCCAAACCGCCCACCATTACCTAAAGCCGGTTGGCAAGGCTACGCACCAATTGATAATCCGCCCCCCAACAATAATCTTCCTAAGGCTCCAGGCGGTTCAAGACCTAAAGGCGCAGCTCATGCCAAACCAGGATATAAGGGACACACAGGGAATTTAACTGGCGGTAAATCGCCTTCAGGCATAAATGCGTACAAACCATATGCTACTTATTCTAATCCTGCCAATGCACCCAATGCTGGCATCGAACCAAGCACCAGCACCCACGTAAAGGGTGACCTTTTGCACTGGACTCGCCGTACTCCCAGACAACAATAACCGACAGAACATTCGGCTATTGCTACTTACAACACAAGTTGCGATTTCATAACCCATGTATATGGGCAAGTTTTAGAGGCAGTCAAAGATATTGATCCTGGATTAAAAAGCCCAATTGCGAATTTAGGGTGAACCAAGATAATAGTTTCAACACGCACACTGCCATGGAGAATACCGCCCAAAGGCAGCACTGGTATTGGCTGGAAAACTGTTTCACTGATATTAATTGTTGGATCGAGCTCAAAAAATAATGGCGGCAAATTTTTACTTTTATTTTCCACAATAGTAAGAGCGCGTTTATAAGGCGCTTGGGTGGATTTAACAATCCTGTTTTTACCAACCGCAAGTTCGCCCGGAGGGCCCATTGCCGCTGCACGTGCTGCATCGCTAACAATTTCGTCATTGATCATAGTGCCTACGACAAGTAAGCCGACATCAAGAAATAGAGAAATTACCAGAACAACCAGTAGAAAACCAGCCATAAGCTCGATAATGCCTAATCCCCGCGATTGCTGATTTGATCGGTAGAAATACATTATCTATCTAATTCATTCCTTTTCGCGGACAGTATTCGCTATCATTTTCAACTTTTCAGTACTATTTTAGCGTGTGTTAAATCACTGAACCGATAATAGTATACTATTGGTCTCGTTATTCTTTACCTGTATATGCATTTAGGAGAGTATGGTAACAATCTTGAATCGGATATTTAAATATAAAAATGTAATTGTTCTATTTCTTTTTATAATGCTAGCAAACACGTGCCCTTTAATTACCGTCCATGCAGACGAAGCAACTAATCAGCCCACCAATTCGCCTACTAGCAATAAAATCACCAATCAATCAGTAGATACAATAAATGCCCTTAAACCAGAAGAAATAGAGAAATTACTCAAACAGCAATACAAAGTTATTGAGCCAGAGCCTTCTTCTTTGAACCCTTTCCCAAGACTTGTTCCTCGCAGCAGTCACGCTGGAGTGCTTGCTCATTTGGATTCTCTATATCATGTTACCAAAGTGACAAATTTTGATGATAAGGGCTTTTTCAAACGACAAAGGATTCTGATCGTAACAGTGACTAATATTATTCTTGAAGAAAGAATTATGGTAGGAGACAGAAGTAAAGGCATATTTGCTCTAGATGGCACAAATTTACTATATTTAAATGGATCAGATAGTATGACTAATGTCACTAACCTATTGAAACATGAGAATAGACCGCTTGAGGAAGCCGACCCTGATATGCTGTCCGAATTTCTCAGTAAAACAATATTGCGCCAAAACAATGATCGTATAGATGTTATTCGCTCCCCCGGTGATATTGCGAAACTCGATGTACCTAATGCGAAGGAAAAAAATAGTTCCATAACAAAGTCAAAGCAACGCATACGATCATTGATGCAGCGCATGTATTATCCTACTGTTAATCATAGTGAGCTAGATAAATGGCAAGGACAGATTGTCAAGCCGGAATTATCAGGCAATATTAAAAGTGGTTGGAAGTGTCATTTTATTGGTTTGCGGGGGTGGACATACAACATCAGCCTTCCCTTTACTTTGGTAGCTTTTGATATTGATATATCGCCGACATTTGATTTTACAATAACTGAGACTATTCTCAGTAAAGAAATTATGAATTAGAATTATAAGCTGATGCAGGTAAGCATTTAGTATTTGGTTGTAGAGCTGAGAACAAGTAACACTAAATTTTTCTTCGTCAAGGGGCCAGTTGGGCACCGCAGGTAACAGCTGTTGCCTGCACAATAATATCCGGACGGTTTATAACTGCATTTTCTAAGGACTGGTTTTGCTCGATCGGAAAGGCAACCTTAAGCTTTACAGCGCAGGGCATCTGATCACAATAGACTTTGAGATTTAGTTTTTCTTCGTCAATCAATTTGGCAGTTTTTACAAAATCGCCTGCATTCACCAATCTTGCCTGTTGGACTGTTCCTCGAGATAAAGTATGCAACGGACTGAGCTTAAAAATTTCATCCGCATCATCATCAGGCAATTTGGCATTTATATTACCTTTAAATCTGCGTGTTTTTTTGTCTATCCAACCTCGAGAGAGATCAAATTCTTGTAATTCATCCGATGAATCATCATAAGCATTTGATTGCAAATCATCTAATACATATCCAACTTCAAGATCTACTACTCGAGCACCGTGTGCCCCTAAGTCCGGATTCGATTTTAGCATTGTACACAATTCTTTCAAGCGCGAAGCGATTATTTGTTGTCGGCCAATTTCTAAAACCCAGGCACCGTGCTTTGATTGATCCAGAACCTGGCGAGCCATGGGCTCAAATATGTCATAATAAGCATTACAAGTAAAATTATGAATCGCGCGTGAATCAAATACAAGCTCTCGCGACAGAGCAACTAAATTATTCGTTCTACCTATACAATCATTAGAATTTAGCAAGCTGGCTGCTTCCAGAGCAATCGAATTTGTGATCGCCTGTGAGTCTTGACGCCGTGCCATTAATGTCCATATATTGAAGGCAAATACCATCACCAAAATGATGACAAAAAGCACGACTATAACAAGCGCAAGAATGACGCCTCGATTATTAGATATTTTAGTAGATTTTCTTAAACAATATTGATGCATATCATTGGTATTAAACCTGCTAATCAGCCTTGTAATAAATAAGTGCTTGCTTATCACTGACGGAATCAATCAGAAAAAGAGTGTGATGTATCGTCGGCGGCGTCAGTAATTTACTCGGAATATAAAAGTTCTCAAGTTCTAGTTGTCCTACTAAGTCCCAAAAGCCGTGTCCTGGTACTTCAATTGCCACAACCTGGTGGCGATTTAGCATCATCTCCAAATACAACCGTACAAGCGCATTTGCACATGCTGCCTGCTCGGTAGACGAACATGAATTCAAATATACGTAGACCTTATAATTTAAGTCAGTATTAAAATCCTTATATCGTCGACACCCCAGCGGATCTGCGCCGCGATACCAAAGGCTTTCATACGGAATCTCTTCGCCCACATCTGCCGATTTTACATAAGCATATGATATTGCTACTTTTACTATGGGCAATGGTAGAGGTAGTGATGGGTTGGCAGATGGACCAGGGAAGTCCAGATAGTTTTTATACACTGTAGGACGCAAATAAAATATATAAGTTTCTTTTTGTCCGATTTGACTCCAAAGTGCATCTTGCGCCTGGGCTGCTGGCAAGAACTCGACCTGGCTTATCAAAAGCCAGGTCGAGCAAAGTATTGCTAATATGATTCTTGCAGGATACATTACTGCTTAGAACTCATTCTTTTCTTGGTGCACTGTTTGTATGATGCAACACCCCATTGAGTGAAACTCCTGATGTGCCACCACTACCACCACTACCACCAGAACCACTGCCACTAGCGGAGCCACTACTACCATACACAGTGGCGGGCGATAAGGCTTGAGCAGTATTGGGAGCAATCTCTAGTGCAGAGACATCTATAAACTCGAGATCCCTAGCCGCTACAGTATTGTTCTTAATAAATGAAATATCGGGATGCTTCCAACTGGCGTTTGCATCACCATTTAAGTAAAACATAGAACCGTTTTGAGCTGTAATGGCACCATATGTGGCTAAGGCCTGCAAGATAATAGCAGCCTGAGGACAGCCAGCGGCTTTGGCAGCAGGAATTAAAGTAGCAGCAGAGCTGGCTTTTAATCTCATCATTTGACCCATAGGTGGACCGGCGTTGTTGGTTTCAGATTGGTGATTAGCTGGCCAGTTGTATATATCAGATGTTTTGCTCAAATTGATGCTTATAGCATGGTTTATTGCACCGGATGCAACTTCAGCGTATTTAGCTAATATTGGCAAAAATGCATATCCATAAGCACAGGAAGAAGTCCAACCAGGAGTACGTTCAGCATTCGAGCTCAGATTAAAGATTGCGCCAGCATCAGCACTCCATTTACCATTACTTTGCTGAGCATTGATCAGCTCGTAAGTTATCCCATTAGTTGTGTCTAGTGTGAGCATATGCCCATCACCAGAGCCAACTGATCCACCTAGCTCTCCAATAGAACTAGGATTGCCGTTAGTACCAGTATAGGCTGAGCCTTCCACTTTAGGATTAGGAGCAACAAGATATGGACCCTGATCGCTTTCGTCTCCCCAAGCAGTCCAAGTTACCGTAACCATAGTACCTTGGCTAGCCGGAATAGCATTATAAGGAATACCAATAATTTGATTTTGGTATCCAATCGAATCGAAATCACAATAGATAGGATTAACTGAACTAAATATTCCCATCCATGTGGCTGACATCGGATCGACTGGACATAAGTCTACTCTAGTGTTGATCATATTATTGGCCGGCAACATTTGTACACCCAACACTACGTTTCCACCTGCGCCGTTAGAACCAGATACTGGTGGTGGCGGTGGTGGCACTGGTGTTGGTGGCGGAGCCGGAGGAGGTGGCGGCGCTGGGGCCGGAGCCGGAGCTGGTGCTGGAGCCGGAGCTGGTGCTGGGGCCGGAGCTGGCGCTGGGGCCGGAGCTGGCGCTGGGGCCGGAGCTGGTGCTGGGGCCGGAGCCGGTGCTGGAGCCGGTGCTGGAGCCGGAGCTGGTGCTGGAGCCGGTGCTGGAGCCGGAGCTGGTGCTGGGGCCGGAGCTGGTGGTGGCACTGGATGCGGTACTGGGACCGGAGCCGGTGGTGGCACTGGTGGGAGCGGCGCTGGAGCTGGTGGTGGCACTGGATGCGGCGCTGGAACTGGTGGCGGCACTGGATGCGGAGGAGGAGGAGGAGGAGGAGGAGGTGGTGGTGGTGGTGGTGGTGATGATCCACCATGACTATTTATTATATTTTGCAGACGTGTCACTTGCTTCTGAAGAATTTTCTCTTCGTCTTTAATAAAACTTTCTTCTCTCTTTATTGATCTAGTTTGTTTCTTTTCTTCGAGTTTACTCAATTCCTTATTGAGCCTGTTTATCTCCGCTTTGTCTCTTGCGATTTGCCTTTCATCTTGCTTGATTCGCTCTTTGCTCGATTCAGCAAGCGCTGGAGCAGAATAGCAAACATTTATCACTGATTGTAATAGAACCGAAAATGAAATTAGCGAAAAGTACTTTACTGATTTGGAACGCATAAAATATAACCTCTTCAGTCACTAATAGTGGACAAATCGTTTAAACAATGGAAAACAGAATGCAATAAATAGTTAAACTTCCTATGCTTATTCCCTTGTCAACCATTATAAATAACTAAATTTCCTTCAAAGTTAACCTACGTCCTGTTAATTTAATTTACAAAGGATCAATAATTGCCATAAAACGCTGAATCCAAGGCATTTTCACCTTTTCTGTTAGACAAATAACAGTTTGGCGATACTATCCCTATAATACAGAAAATGGCTTGTTAGCTTGAGAAACTATTAGTCACTCTTATTTGATTTAAAAGCTGGTTATAACGCTTTAGTAGCAATAACCCAATATTTATCCGGGTTCCAGTCATTTCCTATTTTAGACAAAGTTTCTAAAGTAGCAGGATCTTCTCCCAGTTTGCCAAAAATAGCATAGCCGTGGTCCAGGTGGGGCGCGTCTTGCATTAAAATAAAAAATGAACTAACTCCACTGTCTGCCTTGTCGTCATAATGTGCCATGCCTAGTGTATATTTATGATGACTCAAGCGATTAGATTTTTGCGCAGACACTTCAAGCGGGATGCGTCGCAATAAAGCTTTTGATGTCTCCGATATAGGAGACTTTTCTTTCGCCTTATCTTCGACTGCTGCAATTTGCAACATAAAATTGGATGAATAATTGCATAATCGAGTGTCATTAAATGCTCCCGACATAAGCAAGCGATAGACTTGTGTAGCTGTTACCGGTGCTAAACTTGGATCAATATGTAAAACAAGCGGTCCAGCATTTGTTTCTAGCTGAATAGATTGCGCCTTTGTTAATAGTGGCCCGTCTTTGTTTGCATCAAATGCAGGCAAATCAATTATTTCTCGTGGGGTAGATATACCTGCAGGTGCAGTGGGAGCAGCATCTACAATATTGGTTACTGGCTTAACACTGCACACATAAGCATCTTTTCCTTTCAATACCCATTCAGGTCTAGCAAAAGTAGGATCTTCAAAGAAAATGCCAGCGGCTGCCATAGAATCTTGCGGAACATGTGTGGTATTTTTATAGGTAACTTCAAGCTCATAATTCGCTTTCTCTGGTAGAACAATACCTTTTTCTGAATTCCAATTCTCTATATGTTTAATTTCTAAACCGTGGGAAATATCTGTTTTAGCGCCCACACTTATTAACCTCTTGCGTGAACTGCCTGTGCATTCATATACACTTAGATTGCTGCACAGCGGATGAACATGACTCCAAACAGTATGAACAATACGAGGCTTTGAGGCAAAGCCTGGTTCAAACTCATCGTTAATCACCGAACCATAAGTATGGGTTCCTGGCGGAATGACCCAATGTCCGCTCATGCGTCGTCCTTTGCTGTCTGTAAAAACGCCGTTAGCAGTATTATTAGGGGCATTAACACCAATCGATGTGCCTAAGCAAGACGGACAATTGTTTTTCTCTTCCTCAGCTGCCTGCTCAGAATTTTTATCTATCACTACGTGAATCCAGGGTACATGCCAGGCTAATGCTGTTATAGGATAAACTAGGTCCTGGTCTTTAATAAAATAGAATGTACAACGATGTTTAACACGTCTATGTTCATCTGTGGTCCTATTAGCTGCTTGGAAGACGGCATTCCATATTTCGTCGCTAGCAACTGGTACTGCATAACCTGGTGGAAATGTTATTTCTGTCTGTCCTTGTGTAACAGTAGCTAAGCGAAGGCTTTCACATTTTTCGCCATCAGTAAAAATTTGATTGCGGAAAGCAGGCTTAACATCTAAATTCCAGTGACAGATGAATTCTGCTGTAGGTAAAACATGATCATTCTCATCTAGTACTTCAAGTTTTACTCCTTTGAGCCAAAGCAGGGTTCTGCGATCCTGATCGGTATGAATTAAGCCTTTTACCTCACGAGCCATCGTTTGGTTGGATCCGCCACCCATCATTGATGGCGCGGCACCACCATTCTCAACAAAGACGTCCATTCCCTCCGGTAAAAAAATCTCCTTGGATGCCACAATATCTCCAACCTTAAAATCATATGAAATATAAGGGCCTTCCATAGATCTGTATCTGCGATGGAGATCGAATGGTCCTGCCGTTATCAGAGCTGTGGTTATCTTTCCTTCAGAAAAATCAAAAGATTGTTTATCATCATGACTGCTAGCAATAGCACTGATATTGCTCATAGAAATTGTTGCCGAAATCAATATCAAGGCAATAAAATTGCTGGTAACTGATTGGACTAATTTTTTTAACTCTTCCAAATTCATTTAATCTTTATTCCTTACTTCAGGATACCGATTGTCCGCCAGCAGTCAAAGCATACGTAGAAACAATAAAACTTTTATCTCCATTAGCAGTTGGATATTATCTATAGCAAAAGAAAATTGGATTTTAACTGCACAAGGCATCGTCCTAATCAAAGCACTTACATTTGCCCATGCCCGTTTTGCGCCACTAATAACAATAGAATCAGTAAATTAATCTTATACTAAAAGCCTTAAGAGCAAGACGAGCATCCAAAAGCATCTAGCAATAGCTCAAAACATAAACAAAACCATGGAAAAAAAGTGAAAAAGTTCTTGCAGAACATTCATAAGAATTACTCTTCTATCTAATTTATTTTAACGCTTTAACGGGATAACAGAGTCATTCGTCGAGCTTGAATGTCACTTGGATGTGATTCTTTAATTAATGCTTGTTCGGCATTCAATGATTAGATCTTTGACCACAGCCGCTGACGATAAAGAAAGCAACCAACGAACTGTAATTACAAGATCAGTAGTGCTTATCATTTCTTCCTGTGTCAGTCCAGAATTTTCGGCCATATCAGTATCAACCCAGCTTGGACACAGAGCTGTAACTTTTATCCCTAGTGGTGAGAGTTCATGATACAACGATTCGCTGAGCCCGACCAGAGCAAATTTTGAAGCCCCGTATACTCCATATTCTGCAAAACCTACTTTGCCAGCTCTTGAGGCAACATTAATAATAGTGCCACTACTTTGTGCTTTCATTATCGGCACTATCGTTTTTAAAAAAGAAAAGGCTCCGCGTAAATTGATAGCCAATGTTTTATCAAAATCTTCCATCGAAACATCTACTGTTCCTATCATGCCAGTGCCAGCATTATTGAAAAGCAGATCAATGCGTCCAAATTTGGAATGCACATCTGTCACCATCGCCTGAACAGCGTCATGATCCTGTACATCTAGCGGATAAACAACCACGTTCTCGGCCTTGGCGTCGCTAGATTTTATTCGACTGGCAAGCTGTGTCAGCGCATCCTTAGAACGAGCTGTTATTGCCGTAATATAACCGTCAACTGCCAGTGCTTCAGCAACACTTGCTCCTATTCCTCTACTTGCTCCGGTTACTATTGCAACTTTTGTATTCTTGTTCATTTAACTTGGTCTTCTTCCTGGTTTTCAAGTAAATCAAACGCTACCAACAATAAGTCCATCATAGCCATTTATTATTTCACATACTTGTCCCAGCCCGCATACCGTTCAATAATACGGCCTTTTGGCAACGAAACAACAGTTAGAATAACGCCAGAAATCAATTCGCTAAAAAATACTATTGGCAGTTGTCTAGCAAAAAGCAATGCAATAATAATAAGCAATAAGCCCATAAATACATTAATAAAACGAGCAATCCTAGTCACTTCAGCAGATGCCACCGCAGCAACCGTCACTACCATTGCACCTAGTAAATGATCGCAGTCCGCTGTTCTACCAGCAAAAGGCAAAATATCCGGACGCACCATTAGCCATACTCCGACGGACAGTTGAGCTACTATAGGCCACGGCACTGTCACTCCTTGGACACTTGCTATCCAACGTTGTAAAAATGAATAATTGGTACGATCAGGATCTTTAGCGCCAGCTCCTATAATGCTTCCACCCATCCAGAATAATTGCCAGAGGTGCTTTTTTTGGGACCTTGCCGCAACCAAAAACTGCCCGACTGCCACTGCTTCATGCACCGCAAGAGGAACTGACATCAACAATCCGGCAGCCGATATCAAACAGAGTCCACACCAGGCGCCAACTACAACCGGCTGCATGACAACCAAAATTATGCTCGTCACACCCAGAGGTATTACCAGAACCGCAAACATTACCGCTACAAACGGTGCTGTGCGCCAACGAGCCCGGTCACCCATAAAACCGGTCAGAACTTCCAGAATATAAGCAACCGAACCGAATCCAGCATCCGAAATTGGAAAGGATCGCGAAACAATTGAACTCGTTACTTTGTCACTACCATCACCAAAAAATGGATCCCAGGCATGCCGTATATAACCAAGCTGATGCGCTGCTAAATAGCGTGAAATAAAAAATCCAAGCAGCGCTAGTGCGATCCCCAGCCATCGTCGAATCCAGGATGATGGATTATACGTCCAGCCCGGAGGTTGATCAGGACCCGCCAGTTCTATTCCGCCTTTTCCAGGCGTGCCCGGTATTAAAATAGAAAACGTTATTACAAAACAAGCAATCAAAGTATCAATCAAATAAACCGCCGGTGTCGGCGACCAGAAAACTAATGGTGCAAAAAGCAGCCAAAAAGCGACTATAAGTGTACCCCAGCGCAGCAGCACCCGGCATGGTGAAAAAGCTAAGAATTCAAAAAGAATTATCAAAGCACCGCATACAGTATCACTAATTGCAAGTGCTGGACATTTGTAATCAAAAAGAAAAGGACCTGCTATGAGCCAGAGCCCCAAGATATAGTTGACTACATAGGTCCATAGGGTTTTGTAATGATGAGCCCTGACGACATGTTCATACTCGCTTGAAGTTTTCCCGACGACCTCTTTGAAATCCTTGATCTGAAACTCGCTTTGATGAGTATGGTGGCTTATCATGTTCGTCCCTCGATCTTGAATGTTTGCGTAGCTTTCATAATTATTCTCCCTTTTCTTCGTGTCCGCCAAATCCATAGCGCAGAGCAGATAATACTTTATCGGCAAAGTCAGCTTGAGCGCGTGAGCTAAAGCGTTCATATAGTGCGGTGCTAAGAACAGGTACAGGAATAGATTCGTCGATAGCTGCCAGTATTGTCCAGCGTCCTTCACCTGAATCCGACACCCGACCTTCGAACTCATCCAGGTCTGGATTGTTGAGAAATGCGGCAGCTGCCAGATCTAATAACCATGAAGAAATCACACTACCGCGGCGCCAAACTTCAGTAATATCAGCAAGATTAAGATCGTATTGATAAAGTTCAGGATGCCGCAAAGGCGTAGTTTCGGCATCGTCCGTGCGCTTTTCTTTACCGGCATTTGCATGACGCAAAACATTCAGCCCCTCAGCATAGGAAGCCATAATACCATATTCGATACCATTATGAACCATTTTGACGAAGTGTCCCGCACCGCTTGGACCGCAATGCAAATAACCATGTTCAGCAGTACCACCAATTTTATCCCGCCCTGGCGTGCGCGGTGCTTCTTCGATACCCGGCGCTAAAGAGGCAAAGATTGGCTGGAGACGTTGAACAGGCATTTCTTCCCCACCAATCATTAGACAATAGCCACGTTCCATCCCCCAGACGCCACCGCTAGTGCCCGCGTCTACATAGTGAATGCCTTTCGGCTTGAGCTTGGCAGCACGGTGAATATCATCATGGTAATACGAATTGCCACCATCGATAATCACATCATCTTGTTCTAGGAGCCCAGCTAGTACATCTAAAGTGGAAGTGACCACGGCAGCCGGCAACATCATCCATAACGCGCGCGGCTTGCTCAATTTATGCACAAAATCATTGAGCGACTTAGCACCCACCGCCCCTTCTTTGACAAGTTTCTCTACAGCTTCGGGGTGGATGTCATAAACAACGCATTTGTGACCTGCCTTAAGAAGACGTTTGACCATATTGTTTCCCATGCGGCCTAAGCCGATCATTCCGATTTCCATTTGCCCCCTCCTTGATCACTTTTTTTATTTTCTGTCGGCTCCAACATAAAACGATCATGATCTGTCCACAATGGGTCACTACCATTTAACAAAAAATACCTTTGTCATTGCTTTTCAACTCCCCCATCTTTGTGATCGCCCAACATAATGATATGCTCTAATTCAATTTGATACCTTGATTTTTCGCTTCATTAAGCGTTCAGAATCACGCCGAAAGCGGTTTTGAATTAAACGAACTAATGGGTACGCTAACCAACCCAACAACGTATTAGGATTAGAGAAAGCTAGAATATCGTAAAAAACTGTGTCTGTGCTTTTGTCCCACTCCAACAAAAATCGCTCTTCGCCAGTTTCTGCATGATCAGGTAAGGTTCCGTATCCAAATCCAAATCTGGTTATCGGTCCTTGCTCGTTTATAACATAAACAATACGGCAAGCATTAAGCGACCAGAAACAACTATGCCAGGCCAAAACTGCTACCACGGCGTCAGGGATGATAAGAGAGTTCTGCGGATAAATCTCTACCCAATTTACGTTGAATTGTTCCCATTTTTCAAATGCGGTTACAGCCGTTTTAAAAGTATTCGCACCACTGCCAAGTATTCCTCTTACCCGGTCTTTTCCATATCCCCTTGGACAAATACCATCCTTTGTAATTCCAATTGCCCCATATGAAAACGACAAGAACTGTTGTCCACTAATGAACTGCCTTATCGCTTCTTCTGATGGTTTATTTAACAATAACATCGCTGACAATATAGCCGGGTTTTTACCAACAATAAATCATCTCGCAGTTTAAATAACGATTGTTTAGAAAGGTCACGTCAAAAGTTTAATTTCCAATCTGCGCCCGAATATTGTCTGATATGTTACTCTAAAATTCCTAGACCTCCATAATTATAGGTTGCAAATTTTTCCATCTTGAATTGCACACAAGCTTACGGAACGAGCGTGACTTGCAGAAAAAGCGAGACATCAAGATGACAATCACAGGAACAGATATTTTAAAGAATGGCATTGCAAATCAGGTTGCTGATCCGTGTACCTTAGTTATATTTGGCGCTAATGGTGACTTAACCAAACGCTTGCTCATACCAGCTCTTTGCAATTTAGCAGGACGAAAACATTTACCAAAGAATTTTGCCATTATTGGTACAGGCCAAGTTGTTATTCAATTTAAAGATGACAGACTGACAGACTTTGGTGATATACCTACTAAGAACTTAACACCAAATACGCTTGTGCTAAAAATTCAACCCGATGAAGGAATTTGTTTGCAGTTCGGTGCTAAAGTGCCTGGAGAAGTACTTTCTATACAAATGCTAGCAATGGATTGTAAATATAGTGATTATTTCGGCCAGCAAACTACAAATGGCTATGAAACTCTTTTATATGACTGTCTTATTGGTGATTGCCTACTATTTGCCAGGGCAGATAACGTGGAGACCAACTGGGGCATAGTTGATCCAATCCTGAAATACTGGCAAAATGCTGCTCCAGATACACTGCAAGTTTATTCCTCTGGTGCTTCAGGACCTATTGCAGCTGATAAACTACTTGGGCGTGATGGTAGAAAATGGCAAAAACTTAGTAAGTAACTCTAACATGCGAGAAAAAATATGGAAAATAATAAAGAGGTATTCTTGATTACGGGCAGCAGCGGTTTCATTGGTCATGCTCTTTGTCATCATTTTGCTGCAGCAAATAGGGAGATAGTAGGTTTTGATAAGGACGGCCCACCGGATCCCCCCCGCGCCTGTAGATTGTCTATTTTGTGATTTAACATCAGATGAAAGTGTACAAAAAACTTTTCATATTGTTCGTTCACGTTATGGAAACAAAATCAAAGCGGTTTTCCATTTGGCTGCTTATTATAGTTTCTCAGGCGAAGACAGTCCGCTCTATAAGGAGTTAACCGTAGAAGGAACAGATCGTTTAATTCGCGAACTCCAAAGTTTTGAAGTTGGCCAATTTATTTTCTCCAGCTCAATGCTTGTGCATAAACCAAATGAGCCTGGACATCCACTCACCGAAGAGTCCCCAGTGGCACCCAATTGGCAATATCCACTTTCTAAAGTCCAAACCGAAAAACTGCTCAAAGAAAAACATGGAAAAGTTCCGGTTGTCATTCTGCGTATTGCAGGCGTTTATGACGAAGTTTGCCATTCAATTCCAATAGCGCATCAAATTCAACGCATTTATGAAAAGCAATTGGAAGGGCATTTATATTCTGGAAATACTAATGTACGCCAATCATTTGTTCACGTTGCTGACGTTGTTAAAGCCTATGATTTGGTGGTGCAAAAAGCGGCAGAACTTCCTGATATGTCTGTCTTTTTGATAGGAGAGGCCGACGCAATGAGTTATCAGGAAATCCAGGAAGAAATTAGTCACCAATTAGATGGCCATGATTGGACAACATTTGAGGTTCCTAAACCAATTGCAAAAGCTGGTGCTTGGGTAGAATCTACTTTGCCGTTGCCCAAGAAACCTTTTATCAAACCATGGATGATCGATCATGCTGATGATAATTTTGAATTAGATATAAGCAAAGCACGCTCTGTCCTCGGCTGGGAGCCAAGCCATAGCTTGCGCAAAACACTTCCCAAAATGATTGAGGGACTCAAACTCGATCCAAGAAGATGGTATCAAATCAATAAACTTCATCCATCACATCCGCTAGAAGTTAAGACAGGCCAAAAGCAAAATTACAAACGTTTAACAACAAAATTGGGATATTTGTACCTCAGCAAAAAGTTGGTCTGAACCTATACTATTATTAAGGATGAGTCTATGACTAAGCAAAGACAACAACTTGAGGCACAACCTAAAAAGCAAGAGAATTATGAGAGTCCGACTTCGGCAATTAAGTCAGTAATTCTTACACACGATCAATTTGATGCAGTCCTTTTTGATATGGACGGTGTTGTCACTAGAACAGCTGATGTCCATGCTGCTGCATGGAAAAGAGCTTTTGATGATTTTCTCGCCAAACATTCTCCCTCTAGCACCGCCCCTTTCAGCATCGAATCAGACTATCACAAATATGTTGATGGTAAGCCGCGTTATGATGGAGTTAGTAGCTTTCTCAAATCAAGAAACATTGAACTGCCCTGGGGTAAGCATGATGATCTGCCAGGATTTGACACAATTTGTGCGCTAGGCAATCTCAAAAACCAGATTTTTCTTAAACAATTGCAAGAGCATCATGTACAGCCCTACGAAACAACCGTAGCCCTCATTCAATCGCTTAAAAAAGCCGGAATAAAGATAGCAGTAATTACAGCCAGTGAAAATGGAGCAGAGGTTCTTAGGGCAGCTAACTTAGTTCATGTATTCGATGCCAAAGTAGATGGGCTGGACGCTATTCGCTTGAAACTAAAGGGAAAACCGGAGCCTGACACCTTTTTAGAAGCTGCCAAAGAACTAGGTGTTCAACCAAAGCGAGCCGTAGTAGTTGAGGATGCCGTAGCCGGCGTGGCAGCGGGTCACAATGGAAAATTCGGATTGGTAATTGGCGTTGACCGTAATCAGAATGCCGAACGCCTCAAGCAAGGGGGCGCTAGTGTAGTAGTCCGCGATTTAAGTGAAGTCGGCTTGCAAGGCGACTCTAATAAATTGCCCAGTCTGGCAGTAGCTGATCTGGGTGTGAGTGATAAAAATTGGGTTGTAAGTTATAACGAGTTCATCCCAAAGTTAGAAGGGCGTCGGGAAGCTCTTTGTGCTCTAGGCAACGGTTATTTTGTCACAAGAGCTGCGGCGCCTGAATCTAATGCTAATGGCATCCATTTTGCAGGCACTTATCTTGCCGGTGTGTACAATCGCATCACAACGGATATCGCTAATTTAACACTGGAACACGAGGATCTGGTGAATACGCCTAATTGGTTGTCTCTAACTTTCAAGATCAATGAGGGTCCGTGGTTTGAGTTAGAGAAAACCCAAATCATTTTTTATCAGCAAGATTTAAATTTGCGAGAAGGTATACTTTATAGAAAGATCCGCTTTAAGGACCAAGAAGGGCACGAAACAAGTCTTTCAGAAAGAAGATTCGTTCATATGCAACATTGCCACCTTGCTGGCCTGGAAACTAAACTTACGGCACATAACTGGTCAGGTACACTCACAGTTCGCTCTGCTCTCGATGGACGCGTCCTAAATGCCATCGGTATGTACACCTCCTCAGAAAAAGATAAAAACCATTTAGAACCAATTGAGACTTCTATAACAGACGACATTCTTTTTCTTAAAATGCAAACTACGCAATCACATGTCACGATTGCCGAGGCAGCAGGTGTTCGCGTTTTTTGCAACGATAAACCAAAAACTGTTGAGCGCAACGATATCATAGAAACTGATTATGTAGCACAAGACATGCACATCAATATTTGCGAAGGTGATCAAATCACCATTCAAAAAATAGCTTCGTTATTTACTTCGCGCGATGATGCGATTTCAGAAGCAGGTATCGCCGCACATGGAGCAATTATTGACGCACCAAGCTTTGCAACATTAGTAGATGATCAAGTCAAAATTTGGCGTCATCTTTGGAACCTCTTTGATTTATCACTTGAAACAAAAGAAAATACACCGAAAGTTCAACCCTCATTGCTCTTACACCTTAACAGCTTCCAGGCTCTTGCTACAATCTCAAATCATTCCATTGATCTTGACGTTGGCATTCCTGCACGTGGATGGAGTGAGGGTTATGAGGGACATATCTTTTGGGATGATTTATATGTTTTCCCTTTCTTTAATATGCGAGCACCAGCCATTAGTCAGGCGGTGTTGAAATATAGGTACAGACGCCTCGATGAGGCCAGAAAATTAGCCAAGTCTATGGGAGTTTGCGGAGCACTATACCCCTGGCAAAGTGGCAGCTCGGGACGCGAGGAAACACCAAAAGGGGGCTGGGATCCCGAGAAAAAAGTTTGGAACCCAGATTATAGTCATATGCAGGTGCACGTTACTGCCGCTGTTGCTTTTAACATATGGCAATATTATCAGGCTACTGGCGATCTGCAGTTTTTATACATGTACGGCGCAGATATGATACTTGAGATTGCCCGATTTTTTTGCCCACTTCGCCAAATACAACCACAAACGCGATCGTTATGAAATACACGGAGTTGTTGGTCCTGATGAATTCCATGTTCGCTATCCGGACGCAACCGAAGCTGGTATCAATAACAACGCCTATACTAACTTGATGGCTGTTTGGGTGTTGTGCCGAGGGCTGGAGCTTCTTAAAATTTTACCTAAGATTCAATCTAATGAAATTTGTGATCGCTTGAATCTTACCGACAATGAACTCAAGCTATGGGATAATGTCAGCCGTAAAATGTTTGTTCCTTTGCAAGACAACGGCATAATCAGCGAATTTGAAGGATATGAAAAGCTAAAAGAATTTCCTCAGCAAAAAGATGGCTTCATCGACATGGAGCGTCTTCCCCAGATATTAAGGGAGGAAGCCGGTTTACCTAATCAATATCAAGTATCCAAGCAACCGGATGTTTTGATGCTATTCTATTTGTTCTCTACGGAAGAACTGAAAGAGTTATTCGATCGTCTACATTATGACTTCGACCCTGAATCAATTCCTAAGAACATAGACTTCTACGTTCGTCAAACTGCAAGCGATTCTAGCTTGAGCCGCGTCGCCTTGGCTTGGGTCTTGTCACGTGGGGATCGCATAGGATCGTGGAAGCACTTGCAAGCTATGTCCGAAAGTACAACCTCTGAGAAATCACCAGAAACTAAAGTTTTTCCACATTCCTGGAATATTTGGCAACAAGCATTAGACACGGACTTCCTTGACATACAGGGCGGAACAACGGCTAGTGGGTTACACATGGGTGCAATGGTAGGAACAATTGATATTGTTCAACGTTGCTATACAGGAATTGTGATCAAAAACGACGTCCTCTGGTTAAATCCGTGTTTGCCAGAAGAGTTAACGCGCCTATCTTTTCATTTTCATTACCGTCAACATGCTGTGCAATTCGAAATTACACAACAAACAGCCAAAGTAAGTTCAGCTGAGAGCAACGCTCCACCTATTGAAATCGGGTTCAAAGATAAAAAATATGAGCTTGCTCCAGGCACCACTAAAACTTTTAATATTGCCACAGACAAATAAAATTATACATTTTTTCAACGCAAAACTAAGTTCATCATCATGTTCCAATTAGGAACTTAAGAATCAACGTTTCAATCAGTAATTGAGAACCAGAGCCGTGGCCATATGCGCACTCATACTACTGCTTTATAACAGTACAAATCAACTTCATCCTTTACTTCGCTTGTTCTAAACAGCTAAGCATTTCATTTTAAGTCCTTTCACTAAATATTGGAATGCTTCGCATATGTTTTTCTATACGCATAATCATTTGTTTAGGAAGCGCTAGATTAGATTTAAAAGTCGGCCATACTGATTTGGTAGCATCAATAATTTCCTTTGCACTCTTCAATACCAGTGTTTCCGGCAATCTTGCTTTTGCCGCAAAACGCCTAAGCAAATCTTCTGAAAACATGCTCATTTTCTTTGTGCCACCAATATTTAAAGCCAAATTTTCATCATCCAAATAAACCATCGTAGATACAAAGTCATAAGCTGGTGCCAGCGCAGCATGCTTGCCATCTGGATAAATCAAGGACCAATTTTTTTAAATGCATATCAGCATTGCCAATTAATGCGCTAAATACCAATCTTTTAACAAATTGCTCAATTCCTTTCTCTCCAATTTCTGACCAAATCACAAAGGCAATATTATTATAGTTATAATTATCATACTTATCTTTCGGATACACTCCAAATATTTGGGCAAAATCTTCCATGTGTATGCGCCCATCATCAGCGGTTCGATCAAAGCGCTTCACCACAAAAGCATTATTCTCTTGTTGATAAATTTCCTCAGGTACATTATATATTTCGGTTACCGGCACCAAGTCTATTTGCGGCACGTCTATGCCCACTTGTCCAGCTAAACTCATCATGGCAAACTCATTCTCAGGTACAAGCGGAAAAGTTAACGAAGGTAGCTTCACAATCCAAGAACCACCCACACCATGAGCAGGAATTGTAAGCTTGCCACCTCTGTCCATAAGCGCAGAAAATTTCAACTGCACGCCAGCCAACGAAAAGTTAAACGCCCGAGCATCATTAACACCGGCCAAAATATTTTGGTCTTTTATACTTGAATTATAATTTTTACCACTCTCTATCTTGATCTCTATAGCCCCAGGCAAATCTTCTCCCAGTGCCGCCAACAGAAAGAACTCCCGCTCAGAGTTAACTCCACACTTTTTAGCTAAATACTCTCGCAACGCGCCTTCGGGCAATAAGTTAGAAAAAAAAGTTGGTAATTTTTGTCGTGAAATTTGTGGTCTGGACAGAAGGCCGCCCGTTGCAGATTTAAATGAGAGGCTAAGTATAGATCTATTTTGGTTTCCTATATAAGCTTCAGTGAATGAAAATACATTACGGTCACCAGGCAGTAAAGTTATTGCACCAATTACTTTGCCATAAAGAAGAATATTAATGGTATCATATTCAGTGCCCATATCCTACAGTTTCTCGGAGTCTTTTCCTTGTTCCCACAATCGACCATAGGCCGGTACTTCCGAAGCATCTTCACCAACGTTGGATGTTATTGCCAAAACTGCCGGCACAAATTTTTTTGGTACAAGCATTAGTTCAAGATCAAGCGCACGCGCTAGTTCCACAAGATTACCTGTGAGCGGATCTCCTTGCCTGTTTTCAATACGAGATAGATTACCTTGCTTTATG
>JABDBL010000022.1 GCA_013288645.1 Candidatus Melainabacteria bacterium | reverse complement strand
TTATAACAACCAACTTGATCTCACGGCGCTCTAAGCTAACAAAGGTTTAGCCAAGAAATTTAGCCACTATTTTGTGTATGTCATCTGGCTCAGCTACCCAATCTCCAGTTCCAGAAAAATGTCCCGGCAGCATAACCATATGCCTATTATCTTTAGGAACGCCTCGCATAAAATTGGCTATTTTGAGAATAAAAGACATGCTCATGTTTGTATCTATATAGTCCTGAGCAATAGATATTAGTTTGGGTATATGCAGCCAAGCATCAGGTTTAGTTGCTCTATCTATGAGAGCACGAATAAAAATTTGTTGCCGCTGCACCCGTCCAATATCCCCTAAAGCATCGTGCCTAAATCGCACAAATCCCATTGCTTGATTGCCAGTTAAAGTATGAAAGCCAGGACTTAAGTCAATAAGCAGCTTAGCCGTCCAGTCCATATAATGCATTGGTTTAGGTATCTCGACTGTTATACCGCCAAGTTCATTAATCATTTCCATTAATCCGTGTACATTGAGGATCAGATAATTATCAACGGGTAAGTCTAAAAGAGAACTAACCGTGCGTAAAGTGAGCTCTGGTCCACCTAGAACATTTGCAGCATTTATTTTTTGTACGCCATAACCGGGGATATTGGCTTGCGTGTCTCTAGGAATTGATAAAACATCAAGACTGTTTTGATATGGATCCAGACGCGCCAGCATTATGGTATCAGTTCGACCGTTGAAGGCAGTTTTATCTGCCCTTTTATTACCACTTTTCTCGTTATATACAACATCAGTACCCAAAAACAAGATTGTTTTAGGCTCAGTTAGTCCCCCTACGCGAAAAAGAGGCGGTAAAAGGGAAGGACTGAATACAAGAGCATAAAGATAGCCGGCCAAAACACCTAACAAGGCGCTGAGAACATAAACTTGATACCAGCTGGTCGGACGCACAAAGATTCTCCCGGTCATAATAAGAGCGAATTCTAGTTATTATAACGCATATAGGCGCTGTCTCGGCTTCTCCCTGTCCTTAACGCAGGCTTCAATGGCGTAACTTATATGTCATTGTCCTCTCGATCCCAATTGATCCTGGCAATTGTTCACTCCGCTGTTACGCTCAGTTATAATAGCTAAATACTATGATTGGAGCAAAATGACCCGCAGACTACTAGCTATTAATTTTGGTGGCATTGGAGACGAGATACTTTTTCTACCGGTTCTCGCCAGCATAAAAGAAAACCAGCCAGACACACATATCACTTTGCTTTTAGAGCCTCGGTCAAAGGCTATAAATGATATAAGCAATTTGATTGACGAAATAAGACTTTTTGATATAAAAAAACGTCCTTTAATGCCACATGATTATTGGGAACTGTTGCAGATTTTGCGCAAGGGTAATTACGAAACTGTGGTTTCTTCAGGCAGCTCGCCTTTGGTGGCGTGTTTGCTTTTTGTCTCTGGTATCAAGAACCGCATTGGCTATGATTCGGGGACTTTGAGCCACTATTTACTTACACATCCTATAAAGCTAAACAAACATCAATATGCAAGCACTATGTATCATGACCTTGTTCAAGGCTTAGGATTAAAGCATAAACAAGTGATACCCCAGGCACAGGTGCCAGCTGAAAATTTAGACTATATGAAAGACTGGCTCACTAGGCAAAGTTTAGGCAAAGAAAAAACAAGAAAAGTTATTATTCACCCTGGCACCAGTAAATTAGCTTTAAAAAAGGGAATTATCAAAACTTGGACAGCAAACAATTGGGCTTCGCTAATCAATCAATTAGTAAAAAATCCGGACACTCAAGTAATTTTGGCTGGCGGTCCTGATGATGAGCAAACAATAGCTCAAATAATGCAGGAGTTAGAGCAAAACAAATATTTTACGCAAAACCGCGATTCATTCGTCTCAGCTTATGGAGCAACCAAAAGTTTAGCTGATTTAGCAGCTCTTATTTTGATAAGCGATTTATTGATTTGTGTTGACTCCGCCCCAATGCATGTAGCGGTCGCATTAAAGAAGCAAGTCCTGGCACTCTTTGGACCTACTAATCCAGGTCACCTTTTACCGCTGTCACCACAATGCCGTTATGTGAAAGATATCAGTCACTCAAAACAGACTAAGTCTGCCATAAGCAAAGGTATTAATATCCAGCCAAATACTGTTTACCAGTCTGCCTCAGATCTACTCCAGATAGTGAAAGCCCAATAACGCTCTCGGGCATTTTGTCTTTAACTAATTCACCCTGCTCGCCCACCATGGTCAGCAATGCTTCAACGATATCCGGATCGAATTGCTTGCCTGCGTATTTGCGTAATTCGCTAGCAGCACGTTCATGCCCGATAGATTTGCGATAAGGTCTATCTGTTGTCATTGCGTCATAAGCATCAGCAACCAGAATAATGCGCGAACCTAAGGGAATGACTTCCCCTGCTAAACCATCAGGATAGCCACTACCATCCAAGTTTTCATGATGGTATAAAACATACTTGCGCACTTTTCCCAAACCATTTAATTCGCCAATGATTTGAGCGCTTTTTACTGGATGAGTGGCCATCACAGTTTGCTCAGCAGGATTAAGTCTATCTGGCTTCCATAGAATTGCCTCGGGCACTCCTATTTTACCAATATCGTGCAATATGCCTGCTAGTTCGATATCCTTTTGATCTTCGGCAGACAGATTCATTTGTTTGGCGATACCAACTGCATAACGACTCACTCTCAAGCTATGACCCGAAGTATAATCACATTTTGCATCTAGAGCATCGGCTAATGCTCTTATGGTACCCATAGAAACTTCTTCTAATTGAGCGAGTGCGCTGCGCAATTCAATCAGCAGTCCATCGTTTCTCTCTTTCAATTCATATGCTTCTAAAGCTCGGCAGACCGTGATTCTAAGCTCGTCCGCATCCCAAGGTTTAGGAATATATTTATAGACCTTACCCGAATTAATAGCGTCTATCAAGGCCTGAATATCTGTATAGCCGGTCAGTAAGATTTTTATAGCTTGGGGACGAAAATCCAAAGATTGCTCAAGCAATTGCACCCCAGTTATACCGGGCATACGTTGGTCAGTGATAATAAGGCTGATGGCATGCTCTTTGAGCAGTTCCAGACCTTGTGCTCCACTTGTTGCTTCTATAACATCGTACTGATCTGAAAGTACACGTTTCAATAAACGCAGATTAGCAGATTCATCATCAACAACAAGAATTTTATGGCGTATCAATCTCTGGCTCCCCGCTTTGACTGTCGATTACTCGCTACTATTATGCAGAGAAAATATATTTATTACATTACCGCTTGTTTAGCTTTGTCAAGGAATAGTTTTACTTCAATGCGCTTATTATGTTGACGACAGGTTATCAAGCATTCAATACATATTTATGACGGCGGATTACTCTTGAGCTGATTGTTTTTATTTGCAGAATCAGTTGCACTATTTGTAAAAACAGCATTTAATTTTGTTATTTATGCAGATAAACATTAATTGCCCATAAACTATCTGAAGCGCAGGTGCCCTGCTAATCGTCAGAGCGAGAATTTCAAGCCTTTTGAGCTTTAATCTTTGGATATTGATTTTTTCTATCTAGATCGTTTAGAACTGAGATGCTTTTAGTCAATAAGTTTTTCTTCAACATCACTTCGTAATTCAAGGTTGAGTCGAATAATTTTTGCGCACGTTGTGCAAAAGTGAAGTCTAGACTGAGCTATCGGGAGGTTGCTATGCGTAAAACCATCGGTCTGCTCTTCGCGCTCTTCATATTGCTCACAGTCATCGGTTTTGCGATATACATATCGCCAGAATCCACGATGACATTTTTGTCGGCGTTCGCGCTTGCCTTCGTCGTCGTCATTGTGCTTGCGATAGCTATGCTTAAGGCGAATTTCCTATAATTGCACTGCTGTAACGTAAAACCACCGTCCGATTTCCTTTTCGTCGCAGCACACCACTGCGGCGGCTCTCGCGGGTATCTTCAGTCCTTGCTTCTGCCGGTCGAGATGGCCACATGCCGTCTTCGACCGGTTTTTTATTTTTCGTATACATCCTCATGCCTCAGAAATTCTTAGAGGAATAGAAACCTTGAAAGTCGTGCCGCCTTTAGTGCCGGTTTCGAACCATATTCTACCTTGATGGCGCTCGATTATCGAATGGCAAATTGATAAACCGAGTCCAGTGCCCTTGCCTACTGGTTTAGTCGTGAAAAATGGTTCGAAAATCTTATTTTGGTTCTCTGTTTTTATGCCCGGTCCGTTATCAGTAATGCTAACTAGAATATTGTCATCGGAAAGCTCAGACTTAATTTTAACTAGAGGCTCATTAACTTGCTCCAATGCTTGAGCAGCATTAGAGAGCAAATTCATCCATACTTGATTCAATTGCCCAGGATAACAGAGCACTGGTGATATATCTTGCAAATTTAATTCCACCGGAATTCTATCATTGCCATAATATTGCCCCAAGATTTTCAAGGTCGATTCTATTCCTTCGCTAATGGAAGCTTCCTTTAATTCAGCCTCGTCAAGGCGCCCAAAACTGCGCAGGTTTTTGATAATTTGATGTATACGCCCTATACCATCCTCCATGTCGGCGAGGATATTATCGAGATCAGTGACTAAAAAATTATATTTCAGTGTGGTTTTGAGGTTTTCTACTGCAACCTTTTCTGCCGACGGGAAAGTGTCGTAAGCAGCAATAATTTTTTTCATATCCTCAAAATAAGCCTTTAAATATGGCAAATTGCCATGTACAAAATTGATTGGGTTATTTAGTTCATGAGCGATACCTGCCACAAGACGTCCTAGAGATGCCATTTTTTCTTGATGGACTAGTTGTGTTTCCACTTGTTTCATTTCGTCCATTAGTCTTTGATTACTTCGCAGTTGAGAACGAAGTCTGTTAGTCATAGACTGGGCGAATCGAGCCATGTAACTGCAAAAGCCGCCCCAAATAAAAGCGACACTACTAAAAATCAAACTGCGCCATAAAATTCTTTGCCATAAATTGCTCAGGTAGACAGAAGTAACACTGCTGATAATAGTATGAGTTTGAAATGACTCTCTTAACACTAACAACGACTGATAGTTTTCTATGCATAAAAGACCAATATAAGAAAGTGAAACAAAAAAACTAGTTGCATAAATGCCTATTCTGGTAAAAACATAGCTGGATAATAAAATTGGCAGCAGATAAAGGATGTATAAATCCGATTCTATCCCTCTGGTCGCATGCACTAGGATAGTAAGAGCGATAGTATCAAGCTCGAGCAAAACCGCATTTAATACCACAATATTTCGTTCACTGAAATAATATAGCGGCCATTCTTGAGACTTGTTTATGGCATTTCGAATACTATCCAGGATGCTCTTCCTAATCAGTGCCATTGCCACAGAAGAATAAAAAATTACAGCAAGAATAATTGTCGCTACAAACGGAAAATTGAATTCGTTCTTGGAAAATAATTTTACGGCAAGAAGTATCAGCAAACAAACTGATGCAAATGCCAGACGAAATTTAAGTATCTGCCTAGTTTTAGAGAGCAACTCCAACTGGGAGGTATCATTAATGGATTGATCAAAAGCGGGCATTTTTGTAGGGTTGATTTCTCGCGTAGGCATAGGTGCGCTATTAATTGATTTATAAGTAAGAAGAGGCCAGTTTGTAGACTTCGCTTGCTTCATTAAAGCGTCCGAGCGACTTTAAAGCTTGGGCCCAGCTTTCGTATATGTTGCTATCATATGGGTTCATATCTGCAGCTTCTTTGAATTTTTCCAAAGCCAATTCATGAAATCCCAGATAAGCAAGAGCTCTAGCCCAAGACAAAAAGAGCTCAGCGTCTACATTTTTCATTTTAGAGGCGGACCGGAAAATCTCATCGGCTTGAGCAAAGTCGCCTTGAGCCATATAAATTTGCCCAAGTATTGTTTGGGCAGCCACATTGTTGGGCTCTTTTTTGATTATGTCTGTAAGAATTGCAAGAGCCTCAGAATAATTACTTTCTTGTTGAAATGCACGTGCCAATAATAGTTTTGACTCGAAGTCGCCTGGATTTGTTCCTACAATCTTAAAAGCAAGATTAAGCGCCTGCCCCTTTTGAGCACTATCGAGTAATTGACCTATATAGTCTTTGTCGGCTCGCAAACAATCGGGGTCCAATTTTAATGCTTGAGCATAATCTTTGCTAGCAGATTCCTTTAATTTCAAAACTTCCGAACTGCGAGCTCTATGCAGATAAGCAATAGCCAACTTATCGTCTATCTCGAGGCTTTTATTGAAATGATGCTTAGCTTCATCATGCTTACCCTGCAGAGCACAGCAAACACCCATGGCATCGAAAGCTAGTGATTGCATTTCCCTACTTTTCCGATGGTCCAGTGCAGTTAGCTTTTTTAATTCAATTGTTGCTTCTTCGTATTTGTGATTTGCTAAATATCCGTAGGCAAGCCACAAAAGTATTTGCTGGTAAAGTGGGCTTGTTTTTGCGTTTATGCCGTCTGGAGGCTGCGCTGACCTAATTAAATTCTTCAGCGCATCATCATATTTACCCAAGCATAGTAACGACAGCCCACTATAAAACAGGGCTTCCAGGTTCGCTGGATTATCTCTTATTATCTGTTCAAATTTATTTGCCGCTAAGTCGTATTCGTGCAGGGCTATAAGTACTAGTCCGAAGTTTGTTTGAGTTAGCACAACAGAAGGTGTTATCTCCTGAGCTTGCAACAAGCTTTCCGAAGCAGATTCCCAATGCTTTGCTTTGGCATGAATGACAGCCAAATTATTATAAGCAGACGCTCTTTCAAAAGCAGACAAATCAGGATTCTTCAGTGCTTCATTGTAATGCATTTGAGCTGTTTCATTTTTTCCCATTTTAGCAAAAACATTCGCTAAATTAAGATGAGCAGTGGCAAAATCAGGTCTTAGTTTGCATGCGCGCTGAAATGAAATAACGGCTTCGCTTTCTTGTCCTAACTCATAATTATAAACTCCTAACTCATTATGCGCAGGAGCAAAACTAGGTTCCACATTTATCACTTGATCAAAATATTGCTTAGATTCTACGGTTTGACTCAAAGCTTTGCTGGCTAAACCAGAATAATAAAGAGAAAGAAATAGCGAACTGTCTAATTTTATTGCTAATTTAAACTGACCCAAGGCTCCTTTTAAATTGCCCATTTGATAGAGAGTCAGCCCCCAATAAAAATGTCCTAAAGCAAAATCAGTCCTGAGTTCACATGCTTCTCTGAAAATTGGCATTGCTAAATCTAGTTGACCCTTCTTTAGCAATACTAAACCTAATTGATAATGAGTATCTGCGTCACCTTGATTTAGAGCCAATGAGGCACGCAAGTATTTTTCTGCTGGTTCCAAATTCCCCATCAGCAAAGACAGCTTGCCTACTTCCAGCAATACCGACGGATTAGAAGCTTGGACGGCAGCTACTCGGCTAATAACACCTTGCGCCTCGTCAAAGTGATTTTCCTGTATCAAAGTAACTATTTGTTTGATAAGTTGAGAAGACACAAGTGATCATTACCCTCGGATTATTCATTGGCTGCCTAGTAAAAATGGTGACATAATATTTTCTCAAAAGCGAGAGAATGCTGCCAGTACGATAAAACAAATGACAAACTGTAGAGACCAGAATCCAAGCACTACTTGCCATTCAGGTATTCCTTTTTCAGCCAATACAGCTTCGAAGTGGTGATGCAAAGGAGACATTCGAAAAATACGCTTGCCTTCGCCGGGCAATTTATGAGTCAGCTTATATATAGTAAGGGAAAGCTTGTTCATGGGAACTGGTGGCTCATAAGACTTAGTCAATTTGAAAACCGAAACCTGAATGATCACAGACATGGCTTCGAGTATGTAAATCAAAGCCATAGGAATAAACCAAATAGTCAAGCCGCTTGATAGCACTAAAGCAGCTAGTAAGCCTCCTAAGAAAAGACTGCCCACATCTCCCATAAAGACTCGGGCGGGATAACAATTGAAAAGTAGAAAAGCAGCCAATGCCCCCGCACAAGCCATAGCTATCAAAGATAAAGACATATTATTTGTCTTTGTTAACATAATTGAAAGAGTCAAAAGAATAGGTAATGCCACGCCAGCAGCTAATCCATCCATGCCGTCATTTAAATTGACAGAATTGGTGGTAGAGGCAACCATAGAAATGGCCAGACCAATAAATACTAAATTAGGTAACGTAAGAACATGAGCCGTTGCTAAACCAGCATTTGTGACAAAAGACGACATTGAAACGATCACATCTTTCGCTTGGGGTTGTGTATATATCAAAAAAAGAGCGAATATAGCACCAAATAACATTTCAAGCAAAAGACGACTAGCTGCCGAAAGACCTCTATTAGCGCGATTCATAAATTTAGCCAGATCATCGGTTAAGCCAAGCAAGGCACAAGCTGCAGCTAGAATTGTTGTTGCTATAGCCACCATACTATAGCGATGAGTCAAAATGGAAAATACAATCAGACTAACCGAAACAGCCAAAACAAATAGGACACCACCCGTTGTTGGAGTTTTTGCCTTTGCGACATGAGACGCCGGACCTTCTTCACGTATAAATTGTCCGATCTGTAAACGCTTCAGCCAGCTAATATAAAAGGGCAAAAGCAACACAGTGAAGACAAAAGCAAAACCAAAAGGGACCATAAGATAAAGGATTGGTTTATTGCTTAAATTGGATAAATCGAAAAACAAATTGACTCAATCTAGATAGAAGCTGGTGACAATTTTACGTTTATCTTTGGAATAGCTAACTGATTCAAGCAAGGTGTGACTTGTATGGTAAAGAAAACAAATAATTTGCTGAGAACGATCAATGATTTCATGATTACAGATCCGACTAGCATCAGCTAAAGTCATGGCTCGTCGCTCCGGATATTCAACAATATTTTTGATGCCTATTAAAAGGTCTTGCACTTCGGAGGGTTGTTGGCTGATTGTTTGCGGCAGAATAATTTCTAAGCGATCTGGATTGGCTCTTTGAGCGCCACGGATAACCGCCATATTTGTACCGTTAGCACCGCCACTGGTGACAACCTGATTGCCTGAGAGAACTAACGCATAACTTAGCATCTCCACCAATTGTTGGTGGGTAAGAGGCAAATTACGTGTACCAATAATTGCCACACGTCGAGGTCCAGATTGTTGAATTAACAATAACTCTTGAGCTAATTCATCAACGCTAGGAATAGTGGCTGCATTAGATTCAATTGGTACCATAATTTGACCGTAATTTTAGCTAAACCGTGTTAAGACCAGAAAGGCTAGTTAGAATAAATTTCATAATAACCTTAGAGAAGTCTACAGTTTAGTTAAACAAAATGCTTCTAGAAGTAACAGAACTTGTACTTTTGATTACTATTGAAAACTGCTTTTATACAATACTGCTTATTGGCAATATTGCTATCCTAAAACCTGTAGAATAATAACATGGATTTTAGCTTTGCCCGGAAGAGGGCTAATCAGATTGAAGAAGTATAGATGAACCAAAGCTTGGAGACAGGCAAGAATTTACTTGCTCGGCTCAATAAAGAACAAATTGAAGCGGTTACGCAGGGCTCCGGACCTTCGCTTATTATAGCCGGTGCCGGAAGCGGCAAAACCACCGTGCTCACTCGCCGGATTGCTTATTTGTTGTCTGAATTAAATCAAGATCCCTATTCCATTTTGGCCGTCACTTTTACTAATAAAGCGGCTGCTGAAATGAAGCAACGTGTACAAATTCTTTTAGGGGAAGGACGGACAAGAAGCCTGACCATTGGCACTTTTCATAGTATATGTGCACGCCTTTTAAGACAAGAAATCGAATTGTATAAAACTCAAGAGGGATGGCACTGGAGTCGCAATTTTGTAATCTATGATGAAACCGATAGCGTGAATGTGGTTAAATCCGAAATTGCTAAGCTCAACTTAGATGAAAAAGTTTATCCTGCCCGACAGATCAAGCACTCTATTTCGTCACTCAAAAATGACGGTATTACTCATAGCCTTTTTACTAATGAAGCTAAGACTCACCGTGAAAGTCGTCTGGCTCAAATATATGTTAATTACCAAAATGCCTTGGCAAATAATAATGCCCTTGATTTTGACGATTTGATTCTTATATTCAATGAGTTATTGCGCTCCAACCCTTTTGTATTACAAAGGGAGCATGAGCGTTTTCGTCACATTCTTGTTGATGAATTCCAAGATACTAATAAAGCTCAATACGATCTTATTCGCATGCTTGCTAGTGGCTCAGTTATTGAGCATAAAATAGGCGAGCAGGAACGAAGTTTAATGGTGGTAGGAGATGTTGACCAATCAATTTATTCTTGGCGAAAAGCTGATTTCCGCATCATTCTTGGCTTCCAAAGTGATTTTCCTAATTCAAAACTTATAAAACTCGAAGAGAATTATCGCTCTACGTCTACAATTCTAGAAGTGGCAAATAGCATCATTGCCAATAATACTGAAAGATTAGAGAAGGTTTTACGCTGCAATCGGGGCGAAGGAGCCAAAGTGCAAGCTTATGAGGCAAGCGACGAAATAGATGAAGCTTATTATGTTGCTGAAGAAATTAAACGCTTGCAAGCCCGTGGCAAGGTTTTATCCGAAATAGTCATCCTGTATAGAACCAATTCGCAAAGTCGGGCCATTGAAGAAATACTTATCCGCAACAATATTCCTTATACTCTTGTGGGTTCTACTCGCTTCTATGAAAGACAAGAAATAAAAGACACTCTTGCTTATTTAAAGCTCATTTATAACGATAAAGACAGTCAGGCATTTTTGCGTATTGTCAATGTGCCAAGACGTGGCATCGGTAAAACCTCGCTCGAAAGGCTCTATGAATATGCAATCGAAAATGATATTAGCCTGGTACAAGCATGCCTACAATGTGAAGATGCAGCCAACATCCCCAATAAAGCCCGACAATCATTGAAAGAATTTGCCTTATTGGTTAAGCGCTGGCAAGCTATCGCCGCCACTAGTCCTGTGTCTGAACTCTTATCCTTAGTTTTGCAAGAGAGCAAATACCTGGATAATTTGCAAGAAGAGGCTAGATCCACCAAAGATGAGATTATTTTGGGCCGTATAGAAAACATTCAAGAGCTTATGGCAGTAGCAGCGGAATTTGAAGCTATTGCCGATGAAAGCACTCTAGATGCCTTTTTGACTAGAATTTCTCTGGTTAGCGATCTTGACAGCATTAAAGCAGAAGGTGACGCTATCACACTTATGACTCTACACTCAGCAAAGGGGCTTGAATTTGCTATTGTTTTTCTTATGGGTTTAGAAGAAGGTCTTTTTCCTCATATACGCTCTTTAGACTCTCCAACGGCTTTAGAAGAAGAACGCAGGTTAATGTATGTAGGTGTGACCAGAGCAGCCGATCTTTTATACATGACGTTAGCTAGACGCCGCATGATACCAGGACGTTTTGGTAGTAGCGGTGGTGGCTTTACCAGCAATTTCACTATACCAAGTAGATTCCTGAAAGAAATTGATTCTAAATTACTCATAGGTTTTTATCCACAAGCAGATGTCGAAACTCGCTATACAAGCGAATCACAATCATCATCCAAACCTGAATTCAACTCCGGTTTGGCAAAAATAATGCCATACTCCAAACCTGCCGACAAGAGTAATTTGCGTGTATTTCCCTATGGGCAGCAACCTTCCAGCAATACAAATAACTACCCAAATAGTAATACCCCTAAAAGGGCCATGCGCATGTCCTCTCTTCCTGGTGGCGGCAACACTAATCAAAATTCTGCTGACAATGTTACTAACGAAGGGTACGAATTGTTAAAAGTTGGTGATCTAGTACAGCACAATAAATTTGGTATTGGCGAAGTTGTGCAAGTTATTGGAGATAAAGGCAAAGAACTTTACAACGTAAATTTTAAAGACGCTGGCAAGCGTTTGCTTGATCCACGCTTTGCCAAGTTGACCAAGCTTTCGTAGGTAAAAGCAGAGATAAGAGCATTTGGTAATCTATATATTCCATACATATGCAATTCGGGAGGAAGTATTTTGACGCTTGAGAGAACTTTTGTGGCCATAAAGCCAGATGGCGTAGAACGCAATTTAACCGGCGAAATCATCAAAAGATTTGAAAAACGTGGACTGAAAGTAGTTGGTCTAAAGCTTATGGTAGTAACACCTCCTTTAGCCGAAAAACACTACGGTGAGCATAAAGGAAAAGCCTTTTACGATGGTCTGGTTAAACACATAACTTCAGGACCAATAGTAGCCATGGTATTAGAAGGCAAAAATGCTATTGCTGCTGTTGGCCAAACAGTTGGTTCCACTAATCCAGTTGATGCCACTCCAGGCACAATAAGAGCAGACTTATGCGCCGATATTGGCCGCAATGTTGTGCACCGCTCTGACAGTCCAACTAGCGCTAAGCGCGAGATTGATCTTTTCTTTGCCCCAGAAGAATTAGTTTCTAACTGGACCAAGGCTGTTGACCGCTGGGTATTTGAATAATTTGGTATCCACCTCTGCAATAATGAAAGTAGAAGAATAAATGAACCAAGATATTTTAAAGAAAGTTGGTATCAAGGTTGGTCATTATACCGATGAGAAAAATCTTACAGGTTTGACTCTGGTACTCATATCGGTATTGACATCAGAGGATCTTGGGCCGCAACTTTAAATATCCCAGCTTATGATCCTAAGTCAACTCTAGAACTGGCATATAGTGTCGTGATGTCCGGTGGCAGTATTTATGGGCTGGAGTCAGCATTTGGAATAATGCAATATTTGGAAGAAAACTCGATAGGTCGTCTTTACAGAATGGGTGTCATTCCAGAACTTACAGGAGCAGTTATTTATGACATGTCCGTTGGAGATAGTACTGTCCGACCGAAAAAAGAAAATGAGTACTATGCAGCGCAGCAAGCTACTAATCTTGGCGTTGCAGAAGGTAATGTAGGTGTTGGAACAGGAGCAACTGTAGGAAAGTGGTCCGCAGGCACCCCAATGAAGGGGGATTTGGAACTGGTATCACGATTCTTAGTCAGGATATTATAGTTGCTGCATTTGCAGTTACGAATGCGGTTGGCGATGTCATAAATCCCAAAACGAATAAGTTCTATTCCGATTCAGGACAACAAAGTCTAATCAACAGCAACCTCAACCTAAATACTGGTTGTTTAAATGGCTTAATTTCGGTTTCTCCAGCTAATACTACATTGGCTGTTGTGGCTACTAATATGAAATTGCACAAGACCCAACTAATGAAGGTAGCTGAACAAGCTCATAATGGCATGGCACGAGCTATTCATACAAGTTTAGATGGAGATGTCGTATTTGCACTTTCGTCGTTATCCGGAGAACAAAGAGTTATTCCTGATATTAACTCAACTAGTCTTGTGGATCTAGTCGGTTTAGCAGCCGCAGACGCCCTAGTAAAAGCAATTAATAATAGTATCTTCATGCCAAATCAATACCCGGATTCCCCGCTTATAAAGCTACTGTTTGATATCGTTCATTAGCTTGTCTTGGGAGCCATTTTAAAAATGTTGCCCCAATATTGCTGCGCATGCCATCGTTTTGTCACGCATATTTACTAAGCTTTCTTTGATCAACTGAATATCCACAAAGTTTGCTTGCATAGATGTCTGTAACACCCGGACATCTATGAGCTTGTCCGATTTCATAAAGGACTTGAAGGCTAAGACACCCTAAGGTATAATAACCCTATGAGCCCAAAGGCTACTCTCTGGAGAGAATATAGAGAAGAGTACTCAGATGGAACATTTGTAGAGTTAATAATTTGGCTGGTTCCCTTTTCGGAAGAAAAGCCGCATGGCTTAAAATATCGACTTCATTTTGGCACTGATAGTGGAACTTGCATTTTGCGTTATGACAATGAGAAAGGCAAAGGCGATCATCGCCATATAGGGACCAAGGAAGAACCATACTTATTCATAAGCCCAGAAAAACTATTACAAGATTTTTTGAATGACGTTGCTAAATACAGGAAAGAACTATCATGAAGAACAAAACCAGAAAACAACTAGTTGTAGGCATTAGAACCAATTCCGATCTATCAAAAGAATTTCTTCAAGCATGGAAAGATGCAGAAAAAAGGAATCTTAGCAAAGGTCCGGCTTCTCATCTCTACTTTGATAGTCTTGATACGTTATGGAGAAAACTTACTCCTCGGCGCACCGAGCTATTACAAGCTCTTCGTCAAAAAGGTCCTTTAAGCATGAGAAAATTAGCTTTTTATCTGCAAAGGGACTACAAAAATGTGCGCATTGATGTTAAAGAACTTAGCGAAGTTGATTTGGTGAGAAAAACAGATGAAGATCTATTTATGGTTCCCTGGGATTCCATTGATTTACAAATTCCACTGGCACTAGCGTCTTAGTCTTCGCCAAAATGATGTTGATAATGCCGCCTATTTAAGCTGAAATAGAGTAGCACCATTAGAGCCTGTTACTACTGTTGTTGGCAGATGTCCGTCCCATTTTTCTGCTTTCTTTAAATCTATAAGAGCAGGAGATTTTTCTAAAGCTTGTGTTTGTAAGCGAATAGATTCGGCTTGTGCTTGAGCATTGGCAACCGTGATATCAGCCTGCTTCTTTGCTGCGTCTAATTCATATTGTTTTTGCAAAGATTGCTGCTCCATCACTTGTTTTTGGGCAATAGCATCTTGAAGAATCTGAGGCAAACTAATATGCGTAACTGGGACATCGACTACATCAACCAAGTTTTTTAAATTATCTCTTACAAGACTCAAGACTTGATTCTTGATGCCATTCACATTTTTTGTCACAGCATCGGCTTTATATTGACTGATGATTTGGCGAAAGGCTTCTTGAACCTGGGGATTAACGAGCGTGTCGTAAACATCTCCACGGTAGTTTTGAAATAAATTTAGTATTTGTCCTTCAGGAACTTTATAGAGCACTTTGTATTCAATACTAATCGGTTGTTGGTCTGCAGTTAAAGGCTCCGCTCTGCCACCTATTGTTGACTGTTGAATAGAATAAACGCGTACAGTCTCAGTTAAGGGATTGAGTCCGAATAAACCCGGTGCCAAAATTTCTTTTTTGACTACCCCTAGCTCCACCTTGATACCACGCTCACCGGGTTGAATAGTGCCGCAGCCCGCCAATAATGCGCTGCTTAATAACATTGTTGAAATCCTTCTCATTTGTTTTCCTCTTTGTAAGTTTAGGCTGTGTAAGTCTAGTTTAAAGTGCAAGAACAATCGATTTCCTTTTAGTAGTCCTTTATCGTTCTATAAAATCCATGATCTCCTCATATACATGCTGCGCGCTTAGATCATTTAAGCAAGCAAGCGTATGTAGTGGACATGTTTTTTGAAAGCATGGCTGACAGTCTAAGTTTAGCGCTATGGAATGACTATTTTTTCCATATGGTCCATTACGCTTCCAAGGTGTACTACCCATAATACCAATCACTTTGGGCTTAGCCACCGCAGTAGCTAAATGAACCGGCCCGCTATCGGCACCAATCACAATCTGAGCTTGTTCGAACAAGGCAATCAATTCAAGCAAATTAGTTCTGCCAGTTAAATTAAGAACAGAGCGTTTACCACTACTTGTAAGATCATCCTCTAATTGTTTGTTTATAGTGAGGTCTGATTTGCCACCACATATAATTAGTAGGTAATTGTTATTAGACAACAATAATTTTCCCAGTTCTTGCCATTTGGCAAGAGGCCAAATCTTGGCATTCCAGGTAGTACCAGGTATAAGAATTAGGTTGCCTTCGCTTTCTTTAATGGTTTTAGACAATGAAAGCCAAGATCTTACCCTTTCTTTGACATCTTCAGGCACCACCGGTAATGGAAACTGAGCACTAAGCCAAGTGGCGGGCACGTTACTACCAATAGTCTCGAACAATTTAACAATAAGCTTAAGATTCAAATCTACGATATGTTGATTTGGACCAAAATAGTCGCCTACATCTACAGGATGAGTGAGAAATCTATCTGCCCATTCACGAGTGTGAGCAAAGCCTATACGAATTTTTGCTCCTGATAGCCAGCATAAAAGAGCACTTTTAAAAAGCCCTTGGGCATCTATGACAATGTCATATTTGCATGACTTGAATTCTCGCCAGAACCTAACTATTGCTTTTATAGGACTAACCTCGGGCGGTGCTTGTGCAGATGCGGCTGATTTGGGAGCAAGCGATTCCGATAGCACCAATCCAAGTGGCGCGGCATCAGATGCCACCATTTCCTCAGACGCTGCAGACGGTGCCGGGGTCTTTTTAAATAGTGATTTACCGGGAAATATAATTAGGCGGTCAACGGCAGGGTTATTTTGCAGCAATGGTGCAGCCAGCTTTTCCACTATCCAGGTTATTTTTGCCTCGGGCTTATAGCGCTTAATAGCTGCCGCCACTGGCAGTGTATGCACCACATCACCCAAAGCAGATAGTCTGATAATTAATATTTCTGGTGCCATTGTCCCATCTGTTTCCCGGTCAGTAATTTTCCTTAACGATTGTGATTTTTTGATACCAGCCATTAAAAATGGTGCCGCACCAAGGGTGGGGCGGCTTTGGAATCATCGATTTTGACAACTTTTACAGACATATTGAAAAAAGATATACAAATGACTTCCAATTTATAGACTTTTTGATAAGATGATAGTGCCACTTTAAGTGGTGGTATTTAGCATAACTGGTCCGGCGTCATCTGTAATACCAGATGTCTTAGGAAAGTAATTTGCTGAACTGCCTTTAGCTTTAGAAAAGCATGAAAGTCTCGCTTACACGGGCGTGCTGTCGTGCAAATAAGTTTATGGTGACAAGGGTGACAAAGGAGAAATATAACATGAAAAGAAGTTCGAGAAAGCTAGCCAGACCAAAAGGCTCTGCGGGAAAGTCCAAACATAAAGGTATTAAGTTAGTCCGCAAATCTGCGGTAAAACATTCTGCTAAAGCTAATCGTACAGGCGCTGCTATGCGTGGAGATGAAAATTACCTTCATTTTAGTGGCAAATTTACTGTGCGCTTGCCAAAATCACTGCACCACGCTCTAGTAGAAAGAGCTGAAAAAGAAGGCGTAAGTCTCAATCTTTTTGTTACCAACGCTCTTTCAAGAACAGTAGCGGTGCCAAGCAAAAGAAGATAAGTAGAACTTAAAAGTCAGTCTTTAAACTTAGCAGTAGAGCAGGAAGTATATCCTCAAGCTCTGCTGCTATTTTTATTTACTAGATTTAATTCTTTTGACGTAATGAAGCTTAAGCTCAAAACTGTTATTGAAAATTACTTGTTTGAATTGACAAGTTTGACGGCTGCTGCTTGAAAAGGTTAGACTCTTTTTTTGGCATATTTGGCAATAAATATCGGTAATGCATAACAAAGTACCTGTACTAAATCTTCAAGAACAGTTTTCCGGTCTAGCCCCTGAATTAGAACAAGCCATAATGTCTGTTTTACGCAGCGGCAATTATATTCTGGGCGAAAAGGGACTGGAGTTAGAAAAAGAAATAGCCAAGCTTTGCGGTTGCCAATATGGCATAGGGGTTGCCAATGGCACAGATGCCTTGGAGCTAGCACTTTGGGCGCTCGATATTGGTCCTGGTGACGAAGTTATTACTCCTTCTTTCACTTTTGCTGCTACAGCTGAAGCAATTGCAATGCGCGGCGCTAAACCAGTTTTCGTGGAGGTAGAAGCAAAAACTTTCAATATTGATACTGCAAGAATCGAGGCAGCGATAACAAAGAGCAGTAAAGCGATTATGCCTGTACATCTGTATGGCATGTCAGCAGATATGAATGCAATTATGTCCCTAGCAAAAAAGTATTCTTTAAAGGTAATAGAGGATAATGCCCAAGCGGTCGGCGCACTTTACAAAGGTAAGCCTACAGGATCTTTTGCAGACGCTTCTTGCATTAGTTTTTATCCAACTAAAAATTTAGGGGCTTGCGGTGACGCTGGCATGATAGTCACTAATGATGCGAATATCGCTGAACGTTTGCGTAAATTGCGAGCGCATGGCATGAAGAAACGTTATTACCATGAAGAGTTAGGAATCAATAGCCGGTTAGATGAATTACAAGCGGTAATTTTGCTTACCAAATTACCTTATCTCTCTAAATGGAATGAAAAAAGAGCTGAATTGGCAAAAGTATACAACCAAGCTTTGAAGAACATTTCTTGGCTTACCTTGCCTAATCTTGTCGATCAATCGCAAAATAGAACAATACATGTTTGGCATCAATATACAGTTGTAGTCAATTTGCCTGCAAAGAGCAATGAGACACCTAGCACTCTTCGCGATACCGTCATGGCAAAGTTGGCGGAACATGGTATTGGCAGTATGTGTTATTACCCAATTCCATTGCACTTGCAAGAAGCATTCAGCCAATATGGTTACAAGAAGGGTGATTTGCCAATTACTGAAACACTGGCTGAACGGGTAATCTCCTTACCAATGTATCCTGAACTCACCGAAGAAGCCATTAAGAGAGTAGCCACTGCTTTCGATAAAGTTGGGCAAGAAATGCTTCCAGTAATAAGTCAAAACCAAGTTTATACAAACGTGGGATTGCGATAATGAGCAATGACGGCAGTTATTATATAAGTCCAAAGGCCCAAATCGCCAGCAATGTCAAAATAGCGCCTTACGTATTTATTGCTGATGGAGTAGTGATTGAAGAAAATGTATCTATAGAACCTGGCGCAATTATTTATGAAAATGTATATATAGGCGCTAATTCATTCATCGGCGCACAATGCATATTAGGCGAAAGATCAGCTGATTATCTAAAGAACGACAACTACAATAATCCAATTTTAAATATTGGAAAAGGAAGTGTGATTCGCTCTGGAACGATTATTTATGCTGATTGTGCTATGGGAAATAATTTTAAAACAGGGCACAGGGCCGTAATTCGTGAGCAAAGTATCTTTGGCAATAATTGCACTTTCGGAACTCTATCGCAATCGGACGGACACATAATAGTGGGCAATAATTGCCGTTTCCACAATAACGTATTTATTGCCACTTATACGACCATTGAAGATGATGTACATTTTTATCCTATGTCTTGTACAGTGGATAGCCTTCACCCGCCTTGCCAAAAAGGAAGAGAGGGTCCTTATTTCGAGAAAGGGGTCATTGTTGGTGCTAAGGCACTTATTTTGCCTCGGGTGCGCATAGGAACAGGTTGCGTTATTGCTGGTGGTTCTATCGTGACTGGAGATACGCCACCAAATTCAGTATTAATCGGTGCGCCAGCACGTGTAAGTAAGAAGCGGGAAGAAGTGCGCTGTCAAATAGAAGACCGTCCTGCCTATGAAGCAATGCTGGAAACATCGAAGAGCTAGGATATTAAAATTATTTTTGGAGGACCCAAGTCTTGTTACATCAACTCATTGATCCCCTTTTACAAGTTGTAAAAGACACTATTGCTAGCTGGGGATACGCAGGTATTGTGATTATGATGGCTATTGAGTCAGCCAATATCCCTTTACCCAGTGAAGCGATAATGCCAACAGCTGGCTTACTGGTCCAGCAACATAAGCTAAATTTTCATCTGGCTGCTTTAGCTGGTGCTTTTGGTTGCTTGCTCGGCTCAATTCCTTCTTATTGGTTGGGCTTAATCGGTGGCAGACCGTTCCTACAGAAATATGGGCGTTATTTTCTGCTGAGAGAACACGACTTAGAAATAGCCGACCGCTGGGTCGATCGGTATGGAGATCTTGCCTTCTTCATTTGCCGGATGTTGCCTGTTATCAGAACGTTTATTTCTTTTCCAGCAGGTTTATTGAGGGCTCATTTTGCTTTGTTTTGTTTGCTTACATTTTTGGGTTCGTGGATTTGGTGCTATTTTCTGACCTGGGTCGGTATCAAATTTGGTGAAAATTTAGAAAGTTTTGTAAGCATTTGGCACAAATTTGACATTGCCATAGTGACCATTGTTGGCGTTGGCTTTATCTATTATCTAATCCACCACTTCCGCGGTAAATGAATTTTCTAAGTAAACCAGAGCTAGTTTCCTGCAGAAATTGAAGCATCCACAGAGTTCACTATAATTATGGTGATTTTTTATATTGGCGTCGGCGCGTATCGGCCCGTATCTGAAGAAGATTATCCAACGATGTGTGCCGCTCTGGGCCGTCCCACCTTTTCAACCACTCCTCGACCGCTTGCTGAATCATGCCACTTTTATCAGGTGAATGTGTGCCATAAAGACGTTTCAGTTCAAGCCAGATAGATTGCAATGCGGCTAATTGGTGAGCTGGTAATTTAATGGTATAGGCAACATATTTATCATCAACATATGTTCTTTGAGGAATTTTTAATTGATTATTATCATTATCTCCTAGGTCCTGATTGTCTGCCTGCGTGGCAGAAGATAGTCCAGAACTATGGTCGGACATGGTCCAGGCGTCATCTTGTTCGTCACTCATTTAGCACTGTCCTCTGGACCCAATCTTAAAGTTATCCTCAAGTTTACCCAATTTTGCTCCAGGTAATTTGCCCACACCATATTATAGGATTAGATTTTAGAATTGCTTGTCAGAGAAGCTAAGCAAATTGATAAAATGTCCTGTAAATAACTTTATTGGCAATTCTTTCCTGTAAATTCATAATTTATTTGATAAGGCAGTAATTGGAAAACGCTTATGTTCCAAGATATTATCAGGTTAACCGTTCAAAGGATTTTCAACGATAAGATCTTGCTAGGCTTACTTATCGTTTGTTTACTGGGTTTTTTTGTAGGCGGATTTAATCACAAAGAAGAACCACCCCTAGCGATTAAGGGCATGGAAACTGCTTCTCCTCCTGCAACCGCGCCAAGTAACAATAGTGCCGTTCAAACCCGGTCCTCTCCAGCTGCACCATCGGGATTGGGAAATTATGCTAAGACCGACTTAGCGCCTAGCATAGCTGTAGATTTTGTCAAATGGTGGATGAAAGCGGCTATGGATTACTCACCCCAATCAGCCGTACAAAGCCATGAAGCAGCCTCCAATTGGATGAGTCCTGAGGCATATAAGGCTTTTACGGAGACATTTTGGACCCCTGACTTAGCGGAGCAAATATCCTCTGGTGTAACAATAGGGGCTTTCCAACCCATTTCGGTACAAGCAGAGGCAGTCAATCCTGATCACTCTGTTGTTGTGGGTTTAACTGGCACACTTATCTTGCACGCAGCTAATGGACGCCCTAATTCTAGTCAGATTCAAATGGACATTTTGGTTCGCAAAGGCGATACCGGTCTAAGAATTACAGGGATAAATAATCGACTAACCACTGTTAGTCCTTCTGTATATTAAGATCTGCTGCTGGCAAAAGTTACATACCGGTCCAACAAAACGCCAGCCTAAGCGCGTTATTCCTTACCGTTTTTTGTTCATCCTTGTTTAAGCAGAGGGCTCAAAGGCTGCTTCTTGACCACACATATATGCTATATTGGGCATCCTATTTGGCCCACTTATTATGCTTTACCGAGCTTTTTTATGACATTATGCCGAGATAGCTCAGTCGGTAGAGCAGAGGACTGAAAATCCTTGTGTCGCCGGTTCGATTCCGGCTCTCGGCATTTTTATTACTTGCGTTTTATGTACTTATGAAAAAGTATTGGCGTTATTTGTTAATCGTTTTGCTCACCTGCTCGATGAGTGGTTTGCATGTATGGGCAGCTAATGAAGCGGGCTTAAATAATGGCTTTATTGTCGAACCCTATCTGCAACTTGGCAATCATCCTGTGCAGCAAAAAGAAGAGAGCTTAGAATTATTCTGGATAACCGATAGTAATCAAGATTTGTGGGAAGTAAAAAGTAAGTCTCCTAAACAAACACACTGGTTGCAGCAAAAGCCGCCACAAAAAAGCATTCTTTCTTATTCAGTGCCTGAAAAATTGTATCTCTGGGATAATCCCATTGACGGTCTAGAAGCTGGAGAAAAATTTCAATATAAAGTCAGCAAAAACGGCAAAGAAATTTTTGCAGGCGAGGCCGTGGCACGCAAAGCCGACGGGCAATCCTTTCGCGTTGTTCTGTTTGGCGATACTGGTGCGGATACTTTAGCAGAAAAAAAAGTTGTTTATCAGAGCTATCTAAAAAAGCCGGATTTCTTAGTTATATTAGGCGATATTGCTTATAGCTTTGGACGTTTATCTGAGTACCTCTCAAAAGTATTTCCCATCTTCGGTAGCTCAGAAGCATCAGCTCAATTAGGTGCTCCCCTTTTACAATCAACTATTACTTTGCCTGTTATAGGTAATCATGATATTGCATATGGTGACAATAAAAGCGGCATTAATTTCGATAAACTTCGGGATGCGCTTGCTTTTTATCAGGTTTGGTCAGCCCCGCTCAATGGTCCACTAAAAAATAGAAGCGAGAAGGACATACCAAAATTACTAGGCAACGAAGAAAATATTGGCAGATATATACAGTCAACTGATGGACGCTATCCTATAATGTCGAACTACTCGTTCAATTATGGCAATAGTCATTGGTTAATTTTAGATGCTAACCCTTATATGAGCTGGACCAATCAAAAATTGCGAAACTGGGTACGGCAAGATTTAACTACCAATAAAGAGAAAACATGGAAATTTGTTTGTTTTCATCAGCCTGGTTTTAGCATTGATAAAGTACACAATGCTGAACAACGTATGCGCTTATTGAGCGATATATTTCAGGATTGCGGAGTTGATATAGTTTTTTCTGGACACGCCCACAATTATCAAAAATCTTTTCCGTTATTATTCCGCCCTGTAAGAACGGGAGGTAATCCTTCTGCTAATCCAGATGGCACTGTGAGTGGAGAATTTGTTTTAGACAAATTATTTGATGGCAAAAAGAATCTTCACCCGATCGGAGTTATATATATCGTTTCAGGGGCTGGCGGAGCGGCACTTTATGGTGCTGCGCCAAATTTACCTGGTGCAACTAACTTTATTGATAAATTCAATGCGTCAACCCATTCATTGACATTATGCGAATTCAAACAAAATGAATTGAAATTGAGCCAAATTTCTGAGGATGGACAATTAATCGACTCTTTCAAGATTCAGAAATAAGAAAAAAATTTTTAGGCAAAAATTATCAAAAAGAGAAACATAGGAAATTTAAAACAAAAGGAGCTTCAGATAAACAATGAATACTGTCCCTGTTTGCAGAATAAGCATTCTGGTTTTTGCGCTGCTCATGTTAGTCGGCGGCATAATCGGTTTTAAAAAAGCTCAAAGCAGGGCATCTTTGATTTCAGGTATTTTAAGCGCAATTTCGCTTTGCTATTGTTTTTGGCAAAGTCTGACTAATCCCTTATACGCCATTAAATTAGCATTTGTTATTATTGGTGCTTTAGACGGGATTTTTTTTGTTCGGCTTATGAAAGCTAAGAAGTTTATGCCTTCCGGAATGCTGCTGGTTCTGTGCATTGTCGAACAAATAGAGCTGTATTTAACAATGGCACGCTAAAACTTAGCCTGCCAGAGTCTTTCTCTAGCTGCCTCTAAAGTTTCTTGCCTGCGACTAAAGCAAAAACGAACAAAAGAATTTGCCTGGCGCGATTTGCTAGAAAAAAACGTCGACCCAGGTATAGTTGCTACACCTACTTTCTCAAGTAGCTGCTTTGCGAAATCTATATCACTGACAAAATTATATTTGGATACATCTGAGAAAATATAATAAGCCCCTTCTGGTAGATTATAAGGCATGCCAACTTTATCTAAAGTCTCCATCATATATTGACGCTTAGCAGCATATTGTTGAGCTAAGTCCAGATAGAAAGAAGTAGGCAAATTTATGCCTTGCACTGCTGCCCGCTGTAATGGTGCTGGAGCAGCAATAGTAAGAAAATCATGCACTTTGCGAATAGCAGTAGTAATTTCTTGATTAGCGATTGTCCAGCCTATCCGCCAGCCAGTTAAACTATATGTTTTTGAAAGACCTGTTATTGTAATAGTTAAATCACGCATATCTGGCAAGCTGGCTGGATGTATATGGCGAGCACCGTCATATAAGATATGCTCATAGATTTCATCAGTAATCATAAACACGCCCCACTTCTGACAAAGCTCGGCTATCATCGTAAGTTCGGCGGTAGTGAAAACTCTGCCAGTAGGATTATGCGGCGTATTTACTATTATTGCTCTTGTTTTATCGCTAAAAGCCTGGCGTAATTCATCAGGATCAAATTGCCAGCGGGGAGCTGTAAGCGAAACACCGCGAACTACCGTTTCAGCTAAAACGGTCTGGGGAAAATAATTCTCGTAATATGGTTCAAAAACAATAATCTCTTCACCAGGATCTACCAGTGCCAAAATGCTAGCCATTAAAGCTTCGGTGGTGCCACAGGTAACTGTAATTTCGGTTTCTGGGTCAATCGAAAAACCCAGAGCAGCAGAGTATTTTTCGGTTAAAGTTTGCCGTAAGAGTTTATCACCAAAAGTAATGGGATATTGGTTAATATCATCCAGTATAGCTTTGACAGCAGCTTCCTTTAATGCGGGTGGGCAAGGAAAATCAGGCACGCCCTGTCCAAGATTTACCGCTTTATGCTTAATTGCGAATTGGGTCATTTCACGAATAACAGATTCTTTGAACTGATCAGTCTTTTTAGAATTGACTTGTCTCACTTTACTACTCATATATAATAAACTCTAGATCAACTACCAGGGCAAGGTCCGCTGAGATTATAAAGGAACATTATTGCACCGTGCGCTACGCAATTCCAACCTTATTTTTAATTCTTGCCGTTTTGGTTTTACAAAGCTGGTTCTCTAAGGCTCAGCAGCTAAGTCCTGAGAAGGAAGCAATTTCATTTTTGTCAGATATCCAATCAGGTAATGTAAGCAAAGTTGTCAGACATTTCGGCACTAATGTTTGTCATTGTCCCAAGAAAAAAGGGTGGGGCGCATATTTAGCATATCAAACAGACGAAGAACCCAATCTTGCTTTTTTGCTTGGTCATCCTTTTCACGTGGTATCCATAAGTAAAACATCAGTGCCTAGTCCACCTCAAGCTAGACATGGCATACCTTGGGAAGAGCCGGAAGATTATTTGGTCAATGTACAAATTAGCTTCGATAAAAGTAAATATAGTCCTCTTTTTATACCCTTACCTATGGCTTACGGTAAAACAATAACTAATAAAGAACTAGAAGATTTTAAAGCCCATCCAGATTATGAATTCTGGAAGAGTTTTACCTTGCGTCAAAGAAGTAGTTTAGAAGATGGCGCCATCAAATTCAATACCAGCACTATAGATCAAGATGTGCGTGCTGAGTTTAAATTTTTAGAATCGAACCCTAAAAAAACAGCAGATAAGCAAACAAGCTGGTATCTTACACCTAAAGATGCTAGTCCTGTGCTTATGCCTGATGGCACAATAGTCAAAGCGTCGCAGTTACAAAATGAGCTTCCTCATTTAGTACGTACAACGATACAATTAAAAGTAGTCCGTTCGGCCAAATTACATCCTTGGTCAATTGCAGAGTTTGGGCTTAAAGATTCAGCGCTTGAGCAAAGTGATGGACAAGTCATTAACTTGTCGGAACACTGATTACTTTTTTGTTTTCACCTTGCAAATAAGACAAACGCAGCACATAGAGCACTGGCAACAGAATAAATACAAGAGCCAAAATAATTGGGACAATAAACATCGGATAGCCATGTTGTATTAAATCAATTACGTTGGACAATAAACTTTCTATAAAACCGATCAAGAAAAATGAGAGGGGATTTACGCCGATAAACTTGACAATAAAATACCACATGCTAATTTCCCAAATACAGCCAAACACAATATCGATAATGTAGTCCTGCCAATAGCGCACTGATGAATATGTCACCAGATTGAAGACTACTACAAATAAAACATAAAGAAGAAAGTTCGAACAATAACGCTTATATAAACCAGCTAAAATAGCAATGAGCAACACTTGTTTTGTTGCTGATAGAAGAGCATCAACAAATACAGCAAGCGGAGGCCAACCCATATTGGCTAAATCACAGATTGTCGAAAGTGACTCTTGCGGACAACCGGGTGAAAACCTAACATGGAAAAAATCAGAAAGTATATTAATAAAAATATGGAAGGCAGCCACGCTAAAAGCCACCAACCATGATGTTAACCAGAAAGATTTTTGCAAAACACCGGTTTCTTTGTTAAGCGGTGCCACCAAAAATGCCAAAAATTGACGCAACTTGAATTTTGGTGCCACCACATGTAGTGCGGCAATGGCCAAAGCAGCAGAACAAAAATTATAAAGAAAATTGCTCTGCAAAACTTGTACATAATTCGTAAATTGCCGCAGAATATAAGAATACAAAGGCTCAGTAGTCAAATAAGAACTATAAAATTGCGGACAACTATTTAAATGTTGCAAGAATGACAAAGCTATTAAAAATACAGTGCAGAGATAAGCGGATTGCCACTTAATATATCCGCCTTTGAGCAGACCAAAAGCCCAGAATAAACCGGCCACAGCAATAAATACGTTAAAAGCTGTGCGCATATATGAGAAAATTTCGTCTTTTATTGTTCTTTCGTTTCGCTCATTTAACCAGTGATCTGGCAAGTCATATCCAGATTCCATGCTGGACACGACATCACCCAATACATCTATGGAAACCTTAAATTCAGCATCTGCGACATCTAAATGTGGAATTGTATAAGTGAGTGTATAGTCCGTTCTTGCTTTGCGTTTATTTTCAAAAGAGTTTTCGAACTTATACGGCTGCCAATTTGAAAGCACACTGCCCAGATAAGTTTCAACTTTGTCTCTTGCTGCATCCTCAGACAAATTGGCGCCCACAGTATCCTCTGGTTCAACTAAAGTAAAATATACGGGCTTTCCTTTTATATCGAACCAAACGATGTATTCTTTTGGATCGAGAGGTTTAAAAAATCGCACTTTCCAACATAACCCTTGCTTAGTTTCCTTGGCTAAGAGCAAAGTTTGCTGCAATTTTAATTTTTCATAGACATACTGCATATCTAAAAAATTAGTGTCATCAATAAGCTTAGCCAATACTTTGTAGCCTTGGACATCGATATTTCTGTGCAATAATTCTTTCTTTGCCAGAGAAATGATTTGCGGACGACTAGTCGATAAAACGATATCTTTGTTTATGGATTGATAAGTCAGTAAAGGTAAGATAAGCAACAGGCAAGAGACGACAAATAGGAATAACAAAGCCGAAGCATTTTTGGATAACAGACGAATATATGCCAAAGTTTCAACAGGAATTGCAATCGCATGCTCCAGTTGATTTTTTATTTGCGCAATTATGCTCTTTTGTGTCCTCGGATAAAGCTTAATCAAAGCACGATTTTGCAAGGGTATGTCGTTTCTATAACCCCATCTTTTTATTTTCAGAAAAGCAATTATCAAAAGGATAAAGAAAGGTACTAGTGGAATAATAGCGCTGCTTTTTAACCCAAAATCATTAGCACCGAAAAGCATTTTGACAGACACTAAAGCATCAAATAAATAATGTCCCACAAGACATGGTAATAATCCGTAGCGTTTTAAAACCCACCCATGCATAAGCCCTATCGCAGTTAATTCAATACCGCGCGCATAAGCTGGTTCCTGAGGGTAGGTGCTGTGCATAAAACCCCAAGCAGCAGCTTGAAAAAGGTTAGCCAACCAGAATGAACGCGTTAGACGTTGAAATAAACTTAAAGCCAAAACTCGATATAGAAATTCTTCGTTGACTGCTGCGCTAATACCCGTAGAAATAGCCGAGAAGAAAGGAACAACTGTACTGAGAACCTGATAATTCTCAATACCTAAGGGACACCATACGTGCCAATGGGCGCCTGCTAAGTAGTAGACAACTATCCAGCCAAGATTTATACCAACTAGTAGATGTCCGACCACATTTCCACTGATGAAAGATTTGGTCCTATATGCACTGCGACGGAATATATTCTCCAAAGCTACTTTCTTTGGATAGCTAATTCTATAGATAAATTCGGCCGATCCTGCAAGCATCAGACAGCTTATAAATTTAGCTAGACCACTTACTGCGCACTCGATAATAAATTCAAGGAAATAACCGGAAAACAATTTCTCAGTATCATAGCTATCTATCACCGAGGCAATATCGTTAAATGAATCCAGTAGATCTATAAAGGTGAGAACACCTGCAACAGCTATGGCAAACCGCCAGCGGATGCCCTTAGTACTCACTGCCCAGAAAAATATAAAGATTGAGGCTACCTGAAGCAGCGAATAAAATATAGAGGCAATGCTTTGTAATAGCTGATTAGAGGAGCGCAATGTGCTGAATTTTCGCTGAAAAGTCTCCGGCACATACATATAGTAATTAAACTGACTAACCTGGTTACCGGCAATACCTACCTGGACGCGCAACTTGGCTCCATGAAAATCACGATTATTATCTTGCCAGGTAAAGGAATGGTCTGTTCGGTGAGGCTGCTTGTAATTAGCGCTCTTAGTTAAAGTGTAAGAATCTAAGGATAAGCTCGAATTACCTTTTATAAATTCACTAGCAAGCTTTAAAGCATCTTGGCGTGAAAGTGAAGGTAATCGTTTGTCATTCTCTAGCTCATGACTAAAAGCTTGCATTTTTCCAGTAGTATTCAACCAGATACGAAATTCTTCCTGTTCATGTTCTCGACACAAGCGCGTGCGCCAAAACCAAATCGGCAAATCTTCTTTCATTAATTGATTTGCTTGGTCTATACCAAGTTCGTACTCTAAAAAAGTCTTTGCTTGATTGTCTACTGTAAATTGGGTAGATTCAATAGTATTGGCCTGGTCATAACCAAACTTACTTGCTAGTTGGCGGGCAGAACGAATAATCTCTATCCGCGGTACTTTAAGATTAATGGAAGCAGAAGGAAAAACTTTGGCGTCATAGCGCAAATATATATAAAGACCTAAAATGCCAACAATCGCAAGCCACCACATGCGGTAGGAAAATAGAGATCTAGGATTAGACTGAAGATTTATTGGATAGGAAGCCATTTACAGCGCCCATTAATTCAAGAAATGCCCGTATATTCCTATTCTGACAAATTTATGGCTCCTGCATAGGGCAAAAGGGCACTAGATCTATTAAATATCGTGCTATATTGAAGATTAATGCGATAAAATCGCTGCAAACAGGCTAAATTCAAAAAAGGTGATTCGAACTACCCTACAGAAGACTCTTTCGAGAAGCCGATCAATAGTTTAATCTGATGGAGAGAAGAAGATATGCCAGATAGCGCAACTAAAGAACAGACAATGATAGAAAAGATTCAGGCAGGGAAAAAGCTAGAATCTCCGGACGAAATGACTGATGAATACCGCCAGCACCTTCTCACCTTGATGATAGCTCAGGCAGATTCTGAATTAGCCGGCGCATATGGATATGTACCTTGGATAGAAGGAGCCCCCACCGTAGCAGAAAAGCTGGCTATGGCTAATATTGTTAAAGATGAGTGTCGTCACGCCAAGGCTATATACGACTTATTAGAAAAGCTAGGGGCTAATGTAAACAAGCTCGTTTTTGAAGATAAAATGAAAAATCGCCTCAAAGTCTTTTACGAACCAATTAGAACTTGGGCTGACTTGGTAATGTTCAATTTTTTAATGGACAGAGCTGCCGGACATCAATTGCACGACGCGGCTGAATGTAGTTGGGGACCTTGGTCACGTACAATGATTGAAATTGAAAAAGAAGAATTGATGCATGTTAAACATGGTGAAACATGGGTGCGTAAATTAGCACTTGATCCTAAACAAAAAGCGGATGTTCAGAAAGCACTTGATTTCTGGTTTCCAAAAGTGAATAAAATATTTGGTAAGGGCGAAACCGATACAAACAAACGCTTTCGCCACTTTAAGTTGAAGCAAAGAGACAATCAAGAAGTCAGGGTGTCTTGGTATCAAGAAATTAAACCTTTACTTGAGTCATATGAATTGAAAGTACCAGACATAACCGTTGTAGAATAGTAAATTCATATCGTTGGCGTAGTAATTGGTTGGCAGTAATGTCCAAAGTGGCAAATAACCCCTCAACTTCAACTTGGAATGCGAGAACAGAACACCTCCCTGAGGTGGAATTGAAAGATTTGCAATTATCTCGGCTTAAGCTTTTGCTTGGGGAATTAGAAAATAACAATGCTTTCTACAAAACAAAGCTAAAAGCAAATGGTGTCACCAGTAATACCATAAAATCATTGGCGGATATTAAAAATTTACCATTCACCACAAAAGGCGATTTGCAAAACAATTATCCCTTTGGATTGTTTACTAAACCTGTTTCAGAAATCGCTCGTTTCCATAGCTCATCAGGTAGCAAAGGCAAACCCACTATCGTGGGTTATACCGCCAATGATTTGGCATTGTGGTCAGAAGTTTGTGCACGCTCATTAGCGTGCGCCGGAGTCCGTGCAGGTGATATTATCCAAAATAGTTATGGCTACGGTCTTTTTACTGGGGGACTTGGCATTCATTATGGGGCAGAACTATTAGGTGCTACAGTAATTCCGGCTTCCGGTGGTATGACCAGACGACAACTTACTCTTTTACAAGATTTAAAAGCAAGAGTTCTTTGCTGCACTCCTACTTATGCCATGAACATCGGTCATTTAATGGAAGAACTAGAGATACCAGTAAAAACTCTCAATCTGCAAATAGGCATTTTTGGTGCTGAGCCTTGGACAGAAGAAATGCGAGCTCAATTAACAAAGAAATTATCCATCCAACCATTAGATATTTATGGGCTCAGCGAAATTATTGGTCCAGGTGTGTCGATGGAATGTCCACACTCAGCTGCTAATCAAGACGGTATGCACGTTTGGGAAGATCATTTCTATCCAGAAATTATTGATCCCAAAACTGGTGCTCCCCTACCTGAAGGAGAAGAGGGGGAATTAGTTTTTACGACAATAACCAAAGAGGCAATGCCATTCTTACGCTATCGCACAGGCGATGTTTCAAGTCTTAGTCGTCAACCTTGTGCATGTGGTCGGACCATGGTCAAAATGGCCCGAGTAAAAGCAAGACTCGACGAGATGCTTATTATTCGCGGAGTTAATTTCTATCCCGGTGCATTAGAAAAAATACTTGTTGCTCATCCGCATCTTTCAGCAAAATTTTTATTAATTATAGACAGACAAAAAGCGCTAGACACAATCAACTTACAAGTAGAGCTTAATCGTCAAACAGCACAAAAGTGGGATAGTTTATCTGATCCCGGACAAGCGTCTGGACACCATCAACGTTTGAAGGAAGAAATCAAAAATCTGTTAAAAGACCTATTGGCTATAACTGCTGAAGTGGAACTGATGATGCCAGGTACTCTGCCTCATAACGAAGCGAAGGCAGTACGCATTATAGATAAACGGCCTAAAGCTACTCAAGAATAAAGGAGAATTATAGTGGTAAAACTCACTGCTCTTTATAAAAAACCTGGCGACCCACGAGAATTTGACCGTTACTATAAAGAAGTGCACACTCCCCTAGCTAATAAAATGCCAGGATTAAAGAAGCTAGAAGTAGCTAAAGTCTTAGGCAGTCCAGGTGGTGAGTCCGAATACCATTTGGTTGCTAATCTGTATTTTGACAATATGGATGCTCTTAAAAGCGCCATGGGCTCTGAAGAAGGCAAGGCAGCAGCCAGAGACGTAAAAAACTTTGCTAATGGTCTAGTGCAAATGATTATTTGCGAAGTACAGTAAAACTAATGTCTGCAAAAGTTATTTACGAGAAACAAGATTTCATCGCCAGAGTAACTATAAATCGGCCAGAAGTTTTTAATTGCTTTGATGCAGCTACCTTAAAAGAATTAGGCGATGCATTTTTAGACGCCGGCGCAGACGATAACATTTCTGTAGTTGTTATAACCGGTGCTGGTAAAGAAGCTTTTTGCACAGGGGCAGACTTAAAAGAACAAGAACGAGACATATTACCTCAACCAAGCAATTACTATAAATGGATGTACACCTTTATGGAAATGCACGACCGCTTGCGTAATATAGGTAAAGTAACAATTGCTCGTTTGAACGGCATTGTTGTGGGCGGCGGAAACGAATTAAATATGGCTTGCGATTTAGCTATTGCTGCAGACCATGTAAAAATAAAACAAGTGGGTGCCGCTCGTGGCTCAGTAGCCGCCGGAGGCGCAACACAATGGCTACCTCTTATCGTTGGTGACAGAAGAGCTAGAGAAATGCTTTTTCTCTGCGAATATATAGATGCTGAGAAAGCACTCGAATGGGGACTTGTTAACCAAGTAGTGCCTTACGCTAAATTGGACGAAGCTGTGGATGCTTTAGCGGAGAAATTACATAATAAACTGCCAGAATGCACGCGTTACACTAAACAGCAATTAAATTTTTGGCGTGATTTATCTTGGTCTATGACCATTGGTCATGCTAGAGACTGGCTTACCCTTCATGCCGGCAGCGAAGAAGTAAAAGCAGGATTAGATGCTTTTCGCAACAAGGAAAAAATTGATTACACTGCTATTCGCAATCAATCAAATTTTACTAAATCTAAAAAGGCAAAATCTAAAAAGATTAAAATATCGAAAACGAAACAAAAAACACCAAAACGAAAATAGCAGAGGTCAACAAAAAAATGATTTCAACTTATGAGCATATTTTAGTAGAGAAAGAAGAAACTATTGCTATTGTCAGATTAAATCGACCAAAGGTGCACAATGCTCTAAGTCATGCATTGATTGGTGAATTAACTAATGCCTTAAATATTCTAGATAAAGATAAATCTGTGAAAGTAATTATACTTACCGGCAACGAAAGAGCATTTGCCGCCGGCGCAGACATCGGAGAAATGGCGCAAGAGACTTCGGTATCTCTTATGTTAAAAGATCCATTCTCTATATGGGATAAAATACGCAATACAAAAAAACCCATAATTGCTGCTGTGAGCGGTTTTGCTCTGGGCGGCGGCCTTGAACTTATGATGAATTGCGATATTGTGGTTGCTTCAGACAATGCTAAATTTGGCCAACCTGAAATAAATCTTGGTATCATCCCTGGTGCTGGGGGTACCCAACGCCTAATACGCTTAGTTGGTAAAAATAAAGCAATGGAAATGATTTTAACCGGCGAGATGATTAATGCCCAAGAAGCCTTTAGAATTGGTTTGGTCAATAAAATTGCATCAGTAGAGACTTGTCTTGAAGAAGCTAAGAAAATGGCCAAGGTAATTGCAAAAAAATCACCTATAGCCTTACAATTAGCCAAAGATGCCATTCTCAAAAGCTTTGAAACATCTTTGTCCGAAGGATTGCAACACGAACGTAAAAACTTTTATATGCTTTTTGCTACTGCCGATCAAAAAGAGGGCATGTCCGCATTTCTAGAAAAACGAGACCCAGTCTTCGAAGGACATTAGCTAGCGATACCCTGGATAGCTATATTGAGAGATTATCCAAATGAGTAAAGATAAGATTCTACTTCTGGACAAAAGTGATGGTATAGCCACAATCACTTTAAATCGCCCAGATAAACTGAATGCTTTTAACGATGAGCTGTCTTATGCTTTACAAGACACATTGAACAATCTGGAGAAAGATAACAATGTTAGAGTAATAATAATTACCGGGGCTGGACGAGGGTTTTGTTCTGGACAAGACTTACAAGCGCGTCTTAACAGCAAAGATAATCAAGTATCGCTAGGAGAATCTATTCGGCGCCGATACAATCCTATTATTCTTAAAATGCGCAATATGGAAAAACCTATCATTGCATCTGTAAATGGCGTAGCAGCGGGAGCAGGAGCTAGCCTTGCTTTTGCTTGTGACTTTAGAATTGCCAGTAGTGAGGCTACTTTTGTACAGTCGTTCAGCAAAGTTGGTTTAGTACCTGATTCAGGATCAACGTTTTTATTGCCACGCTTAATTGGGCTTACTAAAGCATTTGAATTGATGCTCTTAGCTGATAAGCTTTCGGCCAAAGAAGCGCTGGATTTAGGAATTTTAAATACGGTCGTAGAACCCGAGCAATTAGCAGAGCAAACACTAGCTTTGGCTAAAAGACTTGCTGCAGGACCAAGCTTAGCGTTCGGTTTAACTAAACGAGCCATAAACCGCGTTGTCTTCAATGATATTGATGAATTATTAGAACAAGAAGCTAATTTACAAGAAATAGCTGGACGCAGCGAAGATTTTGCTGAAGGAGTAAAGGCCTTCATTGAAAAGCGTCAACCAATTTACAAAGGCAATTGAAAATAAGCTGAAGATCAATTATATTAATCACAAATGATAAACAAAAACATCTCACATGTCGGAAAACACTTTTTAATTGAAGTTGCAGGTATTGCTATAACTGACAATGAAAAGCGCTCACTAGAACGCTTACAACCTGCGGCAATAATGTTGCGCAAAAGAAATTTCATACAAGATGTGGATTATGAAACTTGGCTGGAAGGATATAGAAAATTAATCGCTCAATTTAGAGATATATTGCCAAAAGAATTGATTATCTCAATAGACCATGAAGGCGGTAGAGTAATTCGTCCTCCAGCACCTATAACTAAATTTCCTTACGCCATACATTGGTCCCAATCTGTAAACGAAGTAGCGCAAGCGATGGCTATAGAATTGAAATCATTGGCCATCAATGTCAATTTTGCGCCCGTTGCTGATATACATAGCAATGCAAATAATCCTGTTATAAATGAGCGAGCTTTTGGCACAACACCTTCTAAAGTGAGTAAAGCAACGATTGAATTTGTTCGCACAATGAGAGTTAATGGTATCGCTTCCTGCGCCAAGCATTTTCCTGGGCATGGCGATACAGAAACTGATTCTCATTTTGGTGTGCCTATGCTCGATCTGAGTTTGGAAGAATTAAGAAAACGTGAGCTAATACCATTTCAAGCCTTAATTAACGAAGGCATAGAAATGATTATGACTGCCCATATTCTTTTGCCAAAGATCGATCCAGAAAATACAGCTACTTTATCGAAAACAATTCTGCACGATTTATTGCGAGAAGAAATGGGCTTTAAGGGCGTAGTCATAGCTGATGCATTGGGCATGGCAGCAATATCTAAAAATATAAGCGAACAAGAAAGCCTGGTTAAAGCAATAAAAGCGGGCTTAGATATATTTTTAGTCGCCGGCGATAATGTCACTATCGATAATGCTATTGAAATGGCTGAAATGCTTGTAAAGGCAGCAAAAAAAGGCGATATTAGTGAAGAAGTGCTGGCACAGTCAGAAAAAAGAATCGATAAATTTATAAGTACATTGCCTCAATATGATGTATCAAAACTAGATGCAAAATTACTCTCTAACAATCATAAGATGGCAGAAAAGCTAGAAAAAGTTAAAACCGCCAACGAATTTGAATTAAATTTGCCTGGTTTTGATTAGAAGCTTTCTGCTGATAAACATGCAACCTATTCCCGCTGAGCTCCAGAGCCAATCTGAACCATTTTTGCCACCTGGGAAAAATGGTTCTTTGCCGCTTGCCCAGCGTTGTTGCAAGCTATTATAGCTTTATCGATTACTCGTTTAAACTTGTCCCAAGTAGTGTAATCCAAAATTGTTTGAAGATCTCTCGCATACCAAAAATCCAACCCATCCTCATTTATCTGTCGAATTGATTCAAAAGATTTATGATCCATGTTTTCAATATTCTTCCTGCTCATAGCATAATCTCCTCAATCATTGTTGAAAGAAAAATAGCAAGAATGGCAGCTTTCAGGTGTGCAGCCCAATTCGTCCTTTCTGCAGGGCAGCTAATCAATCTTTTCTTCTTCTAATATAATAATCGCGTACAGCGTTTTTTTCAATAGCTCGCTCTAGAACTTCACCTGGCATAATGAATTGATTAGGTAGCTGTGGGAGTTTTGATATGCAACTCTATATTCGATCAAATCTTGTCCACTTAGGAGCAATTATTTATCAGTATTTATTTGTTCTTCCAGGCGCAGGTGAGCATGATGTCATTACTCTTTCCTTTGGCTCCTGAGCTAATTCTGACTAATTTGTTGACGTCAACAAATTGGTGGGTGCCTAACAATTAATGGTCGCAGATATGCCGTCAATGTAAAATGATTATCTTGCAAAGCAAGGTGAAAATATATGCGTGCCGGTTTTGAAGTAAATAAAAAAGTTCACGTCACTGGCCCTATGAATATGCGTTTAAGTCCTAAACTTAAACAAAGAATCCGAACCGCCGCACAACTTAAAGGTATCTCTGTAGCTGGGTTCGTTAAGGCAGTGCTAGATGAAGCTGCCGATAAGGCTATCAAGCAACATGAATTTATAGAACTTACTTACAGAGACAGAGTAGCTTTTGCCAAAGCTTTACTGAATCCAAAGGACCCATCAAAAAGAACAATTAAAGCTGCTAAGCTCTATAAGCAAAGACTCGGACTATAGGAAAACACTTTATTATATGATCCATGGTGAAGAAATTGGTTTAAAGGTGTAGTTATTGCCTTGGGCATGGCAGCAATATCTAAAAATATAAGCGAACAAGAAAGCCTGGTTAAAGCAATAAAAGCAGGCTTAGATATATTTTTAGTAGCTGGCGATAATGTCACTATAGATGATGCCCTTAAAATGTCTGAGATACTTTTAGAAGCCATAAAAAAAAGGTGAGATTACGGAAGAAATGCTGCATGAATCAGAAGAGCGAATCGATAAGTTTATCGACACGCTGCCACAATATGATGTATCAAAATTAGATCGAGATGTAACTGCGGCGCCATTGTTTCTTTGGGTATTCATGGCAATTCGCCTTTGGGTTAGAGGGTGCGGATCGTATCGGAGCGCAGATATTTGCGCTCCGATACGCGGCAAGCTTGGGGCGAATTACTCCGGCGGGTCTGGCAGCTTTCGCACTTCGTAATCGAGTATCTCCAATCGTTCTCTTGTCTCCCTTGTATTTCTCAATGCAACATTCCGGCACTCTCGCTGTGCTGATCCAGCCATCATGGCATCTGCAAACATTGCTTCCTCTTTGACTCGCACTAGCCTTGTCTGGAAATCCGTTGTCGCCTGGTCCTCAAAGCGATCGAGTTCAGCTAGAGCGCTTTGATTCTCCTCCCTGTGAGCAGCGCGAGCCGGAGCTTCGCTAATCTCGAGCAATGGCACTTGTCGAACCAGCAAATAAATCATTTGCACATCATGATCTGGCTGGAAAGGAAGCCGCGTCAGATCCTGGTCGTCACCTGTGAAAACCTTGATCCGGGTAAGTGCTTTTTGTACTACCTCGAGAAGAAAGACCGCACCCGCATGACTCATGTCTATAGTAATTGCATTCGAAGCCGCCGATGCAATGCCCCAAAGCAAAACAATCACCTCCTCGTTGGAGGACCTGGGGTAATTCCCCGCAAGAATGCGCTGACAAGTGCGCTCGATCCGTTCTATTGCCTGTTGCAATTCACGAGGTTCGCTCCAGTCCGTCATTGTAATCTCCTAAAAAATGGACATCAGTTGATCGACCTAAGCGCATTGCTTAAGCCGGATTTCGGATTCAGTTAGAAGGCAGCCTGTCTATCAGTGTTGACGTAATACCGGGGATTATGCCGGTTCAGGCCTCACTTTCGCATGGCTGAGTAGATCGCTGAAAAGAAGTTTGGCCGGGGTGACATGTGCAGTATTAAGAACCGCACCACTGCCCTTGTTGACCAGTCGCGTAGCGGCCGGGTCTGCGGCATTGCCCGCGACTGGTGATGTTAGGCCATATGGAAATCCCACATCCTCCTTGTGACTCCTTCATCGTACTGAAGTTTGGTAATGGTCTCGGCATTCCCAGAGGAGATGGAGGCATAGATCATCCTGATCACAGCTTGCAAATCTTCCTCGGTTTCAAAGGATTTTCCTGCCCCTTGGGCAATAAGGAGCAGTTGCGCGTAATTGGGGTGCTCGGTCGGCAGCATGTCATTCCTCCAGGGTGAGAGATAGCAAATAGCAAATCCAACTTTGCTTGAAAGCGATTAGACTTACCGGAGTCGCAGTTAAACTGCGACTCCGGTACAGGGTCCGGTGTGTTGACGTGGTTCCGGTTAAGGGAGCGGTTGCAAGGTTTGGCCGAGTTTCTGAAGGCGCGCGCCAGCAGCTCGCAGTGCTAGCACTGCTTCTCGACGGTGAGCCTGCTGCTCACCCGTCAAGAAATGCTCGATGAGCATATCCTCGTCTGCCTCACCCAGGATGCCACTCTGCAGGTCGGCGATGGCCATTGGAGTGAGGTCGAGGACGCCGTTGCCGATGCTCGCCGCTGGCTCGTCAGATTCTTCTGCCTCACCAACCTGGAACGGCAGCCCGAGCAGAACATCCAACTTCAACCAGATGGCTTGGACATCGTCCTGCAACCGAGCTTCCACTGGAGCGGAATTCCTGGTGAGGATGTGAATTCGCGCCGCTGCCTTAAGCGTGATTTCCAGAAGCAGCCGGGTGTCGTCGGCCGCCAGCTCATTGGTAATGGTGTTTGCGGCAGCCCGGCCAACTCCCCAGAGCAAAACCGCGGCCGTAAAGTCAGAGGGGCAACTGCCATTTTGCGGCAGGCTGTTCGGATTTTTCTGTCCATCTTTTCGAGAAGCATCCGACTGTCAGGCATGGAACGGTCTCCATCAGAAATAAGTTTTCGACTCGGACTGAACATGAAAAATATTCAGTGATCGACTTAAGCCCGTTGCTCAAGTCGATTTTCGCCCAACAAGATCAGCCTCTCATTCAAACAGTTGGACTAACCCATTTCACTCATTGAGTGATCTAAACGGGCTGAAAGAGAGCAATATGCAAATCCGGATCAATAAGAGGGTATGATTTGTAGGGGAACGTAGAACAACCTATCTTCTTGCTTTTGCCTACCCATATTCAAGCAGGAAACCTAATACTTAGGCATAGCGTAAACACGGCTTTGTAGAAGACCACACATACTTTTCGCCATTCATCAGTCCTTATAAATTAGCGATTTTTTATTAGCTTCTCGATATTAAACAGCAAATTCTACATTAGCGATACTTGCGCGAACCTACTAAAAGTTAACATAAAATGATCTCTTTACAGCTGCATGTTTGCGCTGAATATTTCTTAGCAAATTGTTTTTGGTTATTGCTGAGTTTTTAATTGTTGTTCTAGGCGATCAAGTTGAGCTAAATTGGCGGCGAATAATTGGGCTGGTAATTTACCTGCTCTAGATGCTTTATGACGATTGATTTCAGCTTGTACTTGTATACGCAAAGTATCCAGTATCGCCACTGCATTACCAGGAATACTAACTATGGCAGCAGTACCAAGATTATAATTGGAGACTCTGGAATCGCGCAGAGTTTGACCATTGGCTATCTTACCTGCTGAAGTGTATAGGATTCCACCAGTTAGGTGGGTGCTACCAGTAAATGTACCGGTTATCATATTTTGGGTAGCCGTTAATTTGCCTGCTCTTTCCTGTTTGATAATACGCTCAGATTCACTTTCAAAATAATGGTTTTCTTTTCGATACATAGACATTCTCTTCAACGGACTGTTGGCAAGATCTACGTTGGGCGTTATTGCTTGACTGAGCTTTTCTAAAACAGTTTCATCAGCTTCTAAAGTAGCAATTTGCCTTGTTTGGACGTCATGGACAATCGGTGCAATATAATGTCTTTGAATTTCTTGTTCAACAACGCCAATGCCCCGACTAAGAAACGGGGTGGCTATAATTAAGCCTCCAGCAATATCGTCTAAAATACCGGCGCGAAGATTCCACTTTCTGTCATGTCTATGTTGCGATAAGAAAGCAAAAAAGCTACCTATAGCGCTACATGTATATTTAGTCATATCTAAAAAATAAAGCGATTTTTGAAAGGCAACATATCTTCTTGCGCCGATATGAAATTTTTCGTATTCTAATAATGCAAGATCGCGTAAGTCTACTAATACTTTTCCTTCAGCCAAATCTTCTGCAGCATGATAATGCAAAAGTGGCGCCGCTGATTCAATTTTTAGAAGAGCCTCTCGCTCTATAAGCAATTTATCTATTTCAATTTTTAAAGACAAAACATGAGCCTTAGCTGCTTTAGGCGAAAAACCTTTTCTGCTAGCTTGGATATCATGAAATTCAGTGATGCCCAGTTCTAATGCGCCTGCGGAGGCACCGATAATATAACCTACCATACTAGTAATATTGCTTCTCTCTAGTTTGGCGGGCGAAAGTTTATCAGGGTCTTTAAAATGGCTTGAACGTTCGCTAGTAGAATAGATTCCACTGGCCAGATTCAAACAAAAATTTGCTTCCTGCAAAGTAGCATAGCGCCAACCAGACCAGCGGCCTTGTTTACCAACTTCTTTTCTGTAATGCAAGTTGAATTTCTCCAACTCAATCTCTTTGAGAATAACTTGCTTTGTAAGGTGCTCTATTTGTTCTATTGTATCGCTAGGTTCGCTTTGAGCTTGAGCAGCGCTGGCTAAAAGTAAATTAGAGGCAGAACTGTCTTTGCCTAATGCAATATCATTGGACGTCAGTAATATAGCCAAGATAAGTATAAGGTTGACGATATCAATTCGCATTGCTTCAATTAATTATTGCGCAATAAGCTGAGAGCAACAGGCTCGACACTTTTTGGCGTTGGCAGGTACGCTTTCAAGACATTCGGGACACTCTTTGGTTTTTGCTGAAGACGGTTGATTTACACCAAGGAATTTGGTCATTATAAAAACAACGAAAGAGATTACTAAAAAATCAATTATGGCAGAAATAAAATGTCCATATTTAATAGCATTCACTGTTATCTTGCCGCTAGCATCCATACTTTGAGACAAGGCCCATTGCGCCGAAGCCCAGCCACCCTGCGGCACAAGCAATGAAATAACTGGCATAAATAAATCTTCAACTATTGAGCTTACTAATTTGCTAGTTGCAGCACCAGCTATGACACCAATAGCTAACGCCAAAGTATTCGTTTTTAAAATAAAATCTCGATAGTCTTGAAGCATTTTCTAAAATCCTCACATTCACTTGCCATCTATTCGTAGCTAAATACATGTTATAGGCTGGAATAGCCTAAAAGCCCGATTCTTTAGCCCCACTGGGCTCTAAAACATCCTTGGTTTTTTCTGG
>JABDBL010000021.1:592-45551 GCA_013288645.1 Candidatus Melainabacteria bacterium | reverse complement strand
CCGTCTTAAAGATATCAATCGTCAGATTAACGCTAATATTACCAATACCGAATTAAGATTACGAAATCTAAAAGAAGCTCGGGAGCTTGTGAGCAGAAATCCATCCACCCTCAATGATCGCCAGAAAAAAGTCTTACAGCAATTTAGAGGAAGCAATCCTTCCTTCGATGAATTGGAAAAGCGCCAAGCCCAAGTATTAGCCAGCTGGAGACACTTTAAAGACGTAGTGGCCTCATCACAAGCTGAAACTAATCAACGCCATAGCCACCGCTGATCCCAATTACTTCAAATGTTAGCTAGGCACCAGGCAGCTTTTAGAGAAAATTGAGACAAACTAATATCATTCTTCATTTCCAGCACTTTTACGAAATCCAGCTGCGCTGAGGTATAGGAAAAACATTACGTTTGTTTCTATCTAGTGCTTGACAACAACTTAGCGCAGCTGCGCTAAGTTCTGCCAAGTTCTTTTGCGGCAATGATTTTGGTTAGTTGTCATTAATTTATTCCTGAAGAAATTTCGGTGCATCCGCTCGAAGCTGAACAGATATTGGTTTCCAAGTATATTTACTTCCAAACAAAATTGATCTTAAAAATACTTGTCAAGATATAACTACAGTTATCAATTGATTTAGCTTATAGTGTCTCTTACTTCTCTCTTTTTGAGGAAACCTCACCAGCAAAGCTATATTGAAAAACAGAGGATTATTGCTTTTCGCTGGTAGGAACCAGTCTAAGAGACTTGCCGGCGCATTCTAGCTGGTAACCAGTATTCTCCAATGGGCCCGAACCCAAAAAAAAGAAAGGGGGTTCATATGGAGGCTCAGGCAATTGAGGAATGGCGGTCTCAGGGTTGGCCTGAGGCGTGGCTGATCACATTTTTAAGCGAAGCAACAACAGATGAGCTGGATGAAGTATCGCGGCGGCTGTTCGCTCAGATGGTTAGCATGCGGAGGCCGACACAATCCCCCGACAATGCCGAAGTTCTTCGGCTGGCAGCAATGGCTGCCATCTGTCAAAACTACTCCGCCGTAGCTCCGGTTGTGAGGCAAATCGAGGATATGATTTCTTGGTTGCCGGCACAGCAAAGCAAAATCAATAATCATTTGGCAACGGCCGTCCGGCAAGACTTGGAACAAATGAGGCACCGGATTGCCTTTATCCGTGCCCGATTAAAGGCGGCTTTGGCCTATCAACAGGCCGCCCGCCATGTAGCTTCGGCAACAGGATTCCAGTCCTCAAAAGTCGAAGCTTTTATGCGACGTTCGCAAAACCTAGCCCGGCTAGACGTACCCGCCTGGGCGAAGAAAACCGAACAGCGCTTGCGCAAGATGAGCAGGCTTCTTTCCTCAGGATGAGAATTTACTGTCTTTCCAGCGTCTCCATTCCATTTTTCAAGAAGGAATACCGACATGAGAGAAGCGATCCTGACAACACTCGGTGATTTGATGGTTGAGTGCGACATGATCGATCAGCCTGTCCTTCCTCTAGACGATCTTGCAGCAATGGGCCTAGCCCAATTCGATTCAATCGACCTCACCGGTCTCTGCTATCGCATCGGCCGGCAGTGGGGGATAAACATCGCGGGATGGCCAGAACACCTCAGACAGAAGTTGTTCGACTTCTCCCAGGACCAAGTAAATGTTCCGGAACCCACGGTTGGTGATCTGGCAGATTTGGTGGTTGAGGTAACCACCAGATCTGGCTCAGATTCGGGTGCCGACTCTCCCAAGCGCTCTGTTGCTCCCGGAATGGGTCCTTTCTCAAACCCATGAGGACGGGAAGCGGGGAAGCCCAAGGTGGGGCGACAGTCAATCAGCAATGACTGGCTGTCGCCCTCCGAGATTTTTGTTTTTCTTTGCTTTCAATCTTGTAGAAGATATAATCTTTAGAGAAAAATAAGTTAATGCTTACTGCTTACCTTTCAATGAATCAATTACTGCTTGTTCGCGGGCAATTTCTTCTTTTGTGCCTGTTTTAGTGAGTATGTCTAAAAGCAATTCATGTGTTTGCAAAAGCGCCGGATACAAATCAAGCGCTTTGTTGTACGTGGTCAATGCACCCTTTAAGTCACCCTGGGCTGTTTGTGCTCTACCTAAAAGCAAATAGGCATCAACGTGATAGGGATCTATTTCTAAGGATTTGTTAGCGCCTTCAACAGCCAATGCGGCTGGTTGACCAGGTTCCGAGGGGACCGATTGACTTACAGGTAGCTTAGAAACTTGTTTCATAGCAATATTGCCCAATAAAACGTAAGCACGAAAAGCACGACTATTTACGCCAATGGCATTATTAGCATTTCTTTCAGCCCTGAGAAAATCGCCTTTAGCGTAAAGAACTTCTCCTAATTGACAGTAAGCATCTGATTTCGGTGATTTATCTTTTTCACAAATATCCATTGCTTTTTGCGCTGTCTTTTCGGCATTGTACGTATCGCCTTTGCCCAGATAAGCTTGCGAAAAGCAAATCCAATAAAAAGGAGAATTAATTGTTTTAAGCCCATTTGCATCTTTTGTATTGGCTATTTCTTTCAACAAGACTAACGCTTCGTCGTAACGCCTACCACGCAATAAAGTATCTATGTAATTTATTTTTTGGCTATTTTTTTCTTCAGATGAAAGACTGTTATAAGTTTCAACTAACTGTTTGAAGCTCTCTTTGCTCAAGTCTCTTAATACTACGGCTTGTGCAGACATAAATTTATTAAGGCCGGTAGTAGCGGGATTTTTGTCCATATCAATCACAGCCATAAACTGTGAAGCAGCATCAGCATATCGCCCTTCCTTGAAAAGCAATGTCGCCAATCCTCTAATAATTTCTACGCGTGTAGGTGGCACAGTTGAATCAATTGGTTGTGTGAGCTGATGCAAAGCAAGCGCCGTCACAAAAGCTGCTTCTGCTTTCAAATAATCATCCATTTGTGCATCGCAACTTCCCAAAGCGACTAAGTTAGCAGACGAGTTTGGGTTTATATTGAGCGCCCGGGTATATTCTTTGGCTGCCCCTTCATAATCTTTTTTTGTTATTAACAAAGCAGCGATTTTTGTATGTGGTTCAGCATCATTAGGATTTAGATTAGCAGCGTCCTTATACGCATCAATGGCTTTATCTAATTGTTCTGCAGCAGCATAGGCATCCCCCAAATGTATTTTAATCGGCTCGCTTTTAGGAAATTTAGCCACGCACTTATTCAATTCGGTTAGCAAATCATCAAATTTACCAATTTGTATGGATAATTTGGTGAGCTCAGAAATAGCCGCAATGTTTTGCGGGTTGGTCTCAATTGCTTGCTTTAGACTGGCAATAGCCTCATCTTGCTGCCCATTTTCTAATTGTAATGCTGCTAAGAAAAATAAATCAGTTGATTTATCCGCACTATGAGCAACGGCCCTTTTTTGTGTATTAATAGCATCTTCGAGCTTACCTTCTTTTTGCAAGAGGAAGGCTAACTGGCGGTAATACTGTGTATTATCTGCATCTAAAAGAATCGCTTTTTTTAATTGTTGTGCTGCTTCGCTGAGACGCCATTGCTGTATATAGATCTCGGCTAATTGGCAATAATTAGCACTATTGCGCGGGCTATGAAAAATGGCTTGTTTGGCAATATCGATTGCTTGATCATATTCGCTACTCGCTATGTGCAAATTGATCAGTGCGGTGCTCGCCTCGTTAAGCTTTGGTTCAATAGCCAATGCTTTACTATAGTTTTCTTTTGCTTCGCTAAATTGATGCAGCCATTTCTCTTGTAAAAAAGCAATAGTGCGATAACCCCAAGCAAAATCAGGAGCCAATTCAACGGCTCTTTTTGTGTAGCCAATGGCCACCTGCGGCTTACCTTGTTTACCGGAAAGAGTGGCAAAAGCATAATTGACGAAAGCATCATTCATAGCTGAAGCAGGAATTTTTTGCAGCTCTTTGTCAGCCAGGTCTAATTTTTTATCGCACAAGTAAGCGAATGTCTTTATTAGAGTTAGATTAATATCAATATCAGTTGAAGGTACAGCGCAAGTGTATGTGCCTACCCCCCCTTTATGTACAGGCGGCGTGCCTGAATTCCCCGCAGTAGGACTCAAAGTATAAGAATTAGCCAGTTGATTTAAATCATCGCATTTTTGCAAGTAAAGATAAGCAAAGGCAAGCCAAGCAGAAGATCTAGTAACTTTGGCTGAGCTGACTTTAGCAGACAATTTATTTGCTAAGTCAGCAAATCGTCCCTGATTAACTAAGCGCAAGTCAATAGCGCTTAGTCCTAATCCTCTGATATAAATCTGTCCTTTGGGAAATTCACCCGCTGCAACGACACTTGTGCTTTCACTTGCCTCGGGTTTAGGAGGGTTTATCGTGATGCATAAACCGTTCAACGTACAATAAACGACAGCGCCAAGCGACAAGCCAGCAATCAAACTAAATTTGTTTTCCAGATATTTGGGGCGCTCATTGCTGACTGTATTTTTGACGTTCAATCATTCTCTCCTACTTACATTTAAACGTAACTAATCATAAGGCATTTAGATTATTGCAACAATATCCTCGCTTGCTTCGCTTTCGCCCGTTTTCCTAGACACCTGTACACCACTCAAGCTGATGCATTATGCAGATATCTATCCATCTAAACAAGCGGATTAGTGTTTGATTTTGCATTATTGCAGCAAAGAGTAAAATTTTGTGCGCACAAAGTGCTTACATATGGTAAAATATAGAGATTAATCATAAGGAAATTGCCTATGAGCAGCTCGGCAAATAGCAAGAGACGAGAGACAAACCTGAACATTCGTGTCACGGCTCAACAGAAGCAAATTATTGCTCAAGCTGCCCAGCTTAAGCAAACAACAGTTAGCAATTTTGTATTGGAACAGGCTTATGAGGCCGCCCAGGACGTTGTCCTTGAGCAACGTCATTTCAACCTCTCAGACGATCAATGGAAAACCTTTTGTGATGCTCTTGAAGCAGCACCGCGCGGGTACCCAAGACTGCGAAAACTTCTGACCGAACCCGGCGTATTCGATAAGAACCAATAATGGAAAGGCCCTGTTCCCTTAAGCCTGGACATAATGTCGATAGCTTCGATTGTGGAGAAGCAGCACTAAATACCTACCTTCACAAACATGCGCTTCAAAGTCAGCGTAGCTATGGCACGGTCACTTACGTGACGTTGTCGGACAATACGGTAGTTGGGTATTACACATTACTGTATGGTTCAATCGCTCGTGAAAATGTACCGGAGCGCATGACCAAAGGACTTGGGGGTTACGCAGCTATTCCAGTAATCATCCTGGCTAGGCTTGCTATAGACCATTCAATGCAAGGCAAAGGGCTAGGCAAAGGACTTTTAAAGGATGCCCTTTATAGGGCTTCTAGCGCATCGCACTTAGCCGGACTGAGAGCCTTTGTTATTCACGCTAAGGATGATAAGGCGAAAGCCTTCTATGAACAATACGATTTCGAGCCTCTACCTAGAGATCCGCTACATCTCTACAGGCTTATGTCGGACATCGAGCGCGAGCTTGATTAGCGCGCCGTAGATATTTCTAATACTAAGTTGAGCTAATTGTAAAGCACCAATTAATGCCGGAAATCGCATAAGAAATAAGTCATAAAACTTGCGCCTTTCGCAGAAATGCGATCGCCACCGTCCAGTTACTTTCAGGTGCGTTTCCTCAATATACGGCAGCTCGCCTATCTGAGGAAATATGGCTTACAGAATTGGTCTTCCCAGGGGTGGGCTCTTAGCAGTATCCACCGGATGCCTGATATGAAGGGCGCAAATGATGTCTTTGAGTTCCATGCTCTGACATCCGAGCAGTTGGAATATTCCTTGGATAGTTGGCGACGGGAATTCAGGACGGACGGGTATATCGCGACCCAAGAACACAGTTGGATGGACAAGATTGGTGCCGGCAGCTGTTTCACTTTCGGGTTGGCACCTAATCTTTCCTCGTCCAGGCGCAACTGGGGCTGGAAGACCACGTTAACTTGAGAGCGAAGGCGGGCGTGTTGTCGCGGTAAGCACGCCGGAAACAATCTCAGCTCGACGGTAAACTATTGGAGAATCAGTGCGAGTAGCCCAGGGCAATAAATGGTTGCTGCCCTGGGCTATTTCTGTTTTTTTTGTGATCATATTTCTTTTTTAATTAAGTCTGTTCTGATGCAGATTTAATTATCGCAGCCGGGACTATATTCACAGATTTCTCACGACAGGATGTTTTAATCTAGCAAACAGCAAAATTTGGGAATGTCGTGATAAAAGTGTCTAAACCCAGTTGTTTTTGCAGGATTCTAATTGAAAGGAGTAAACTCGCATGAGTAATGACGGATCGGCTATAAATGATCAGCGATCTGACGCCGGTAATATTCAAGGATCCGAAGAGAAATTAGGGGAGCAAATAATTCTGTCCCCAGAAGATCAGGCTATCTATAGAGTTGCGATGCAAACTGGAAAGACCTCCCAAAAAGAACTCGAAAATAAAGCCGCAGTAAAATCAGAAAGCACTGCTGAAAAAGACAGCTCTTCCACAAATATTCATAGAAATGCTCAAGATATTTTATCAATGATAAAAAAAGGAATGGATAGTGAAGGGAATCTCAATCCCGCTACTCGTGAAAGTATTGCTAAACAATTCAAACAATCGCCTGATCCAAGGGCGCTAAAGGACGAACTTAATACATTAGCAAAAGATAGCGGGATTGTTGCTTCGTACGATCATGATGCATTGGTTGCGTGCAAGTTTGACAAAAATTTAACTGGATACGATCGTCTTCCAATAGAATCCATGAAAAATCACCGCAGTACTGCTACGAAAGGAGAAATAAGCCAAGCGGTTGATTTTCTAAATAAATTGAATGGTAGTGATTCACGCAGGATTGTGCCATCTGATCAAGAGTTACCTCAAAAGACAAAGGATGAAGGTAAACAGCTACTTAGTAATTTATTTAGCAAAGAAAGAGATCCTAACGCTTTAGCATCAAGGATGAATAGACAATTAGATAGTAACCACCGCGTTCGGTACGAACATAGTATCAACATTAAAGTTAGAAACAGTGAAGAGATTTCAGGCTTTCGTCATAATAGAATAGACATTGATGATAGAAAATAATCTGTAGGTTTGTGCGTGTATTCTGCTGCTCGAATTTTGCCTAATACAGCGCCAGATGTTTCATTTGGCTGGAAACGCTGATTCTCTAGGCACTAACCTGATTCAAATAAACTTAGTTGTTGCATCTCATCAAAAGAAACAGCGTTGATTTTTGGTCCATCAACTATTTTGGCAGCTGCGCTTTTGCGCTCCATCTCTCTCATTAGATTTTCTGCTCTCACAACTATGCTTGCTGGTAATCCCGACATCTTTGCTACCTGTATACCGAAACTTCGACTGGCACCACCTGGGACAACCGTTCTTATGAAGTGTACATGTCCGTCCTGCTCTTTCACAAGCACCTGAAAATTTTTAATCTGGGGGAAGAACTTCGTAAGAGCATTCAGCTCGTGATAATGGGTTGCAAATATAGTGCGGGCACGAATTTCGTTAGCTAAATACTCAGCTACTGACCAAGCAATTGCTACGCCGTCATAAGTGCTAGTACCACGACCAACTTCATCAAATAATATCAATGAACGCTCTGTGGCCGAAAGGCAACATAGGGTTACTTCATTCATTTCAACCATAAAAGTGGATTGACCTTGAGTCAAATCATCTACTGCCCCAATGCGGGTAAATATGCGATCTACTAAACCAATATGTGCCTGTTCTGCTGGTACAAAGGAACCCATTTGAGCAAGTATAACAATTTCCGCTACTTGCCTTAAATAACTAGATTTTCCTGACATATTTGGACCAGTAAGAATAATCATTTGCTTACTGTCGCTATCTCCTTCTAAGGAAACATCGTTAGCCACATATTGTCCGGCTGGCAAAATTTGTTCTAGTACCGGATGACGACCAGCCTTTATTGATAAGGAAAGTGAATGATCCACTGATGGCCTAACATATTGCTTACCTAACGCCACTTGTGTAAGAGAGAAAAGTGCATCGAGCGAGGCTAAATGTTGAGCCAAATCGTAAAGTGCTGAGGCATACTGAGCGCATTCAATGCGAAAGTCAACAAACAACTTGTACTCGAGTTCTGACTGGTGTTTTTCAGCATTGAGTATTTTGGCTTCGTATTCCTTTAACTCAGGTGTAATATAACGCTCAGCGTTGGTTAAAGTTTGCTTGCGAATGTAATGCTCAGGTACGGATTGACGATTGGAATTAGTAATTTCGATAAAATAACCGAAAGTACGATTAAAACTGACTTTTAAATTACGAATACTGCTGCGAACAATTTCATCTTGCTGAAATTTGTTTATCCAAGCTTTGCCCCCTCCAAGCAAAGATCTGATTTCGTCTAAATCAAAGCTATAACCCGAGCGGAATACATTACCTTCACTAATTTCGCGAGATGCTTGCTCGTCTATGGCTTGAGAAATTAAGCCGGCTAAGTGCAGCAAGGATGAGGGCACCTCAGCTAAAACTGCTAGATAAGAACTTTCGCAATTGCTCAATGCCCCAGCTAATTCGGGTAATTTCATAATTGATTCGCTTATCGCTAATAAGTCGCGCGGTGAGCCCGTGCAGCTTTTAAGTTTTACTGCTAAACGCTCCAGGTCTGCCAAATTGGTCAAGGTTTGTTCTAAGCAATTACGTAATTGTGGGGTAGCAATTAATTCTGCAATAGCGTCTTGTCTTACTTGAATTTCGGCGCTATTTAATAGTGGTTTTAGTAGCCATTTTCTAAGCAGGCGACTGCCCATTGCCGTCTTTGTCTCATCAATACGCCAAAGCAAGCTGCCCTCAAAACTGCGATCGCGCATAGTTTCGGTGAGCTCTAGATTTTTACGGGTATTATTATCTAGAACTAATTGGTCATTAGCATAATAAGTAGATATGCCCTTAAAATGAGGTATCTGATTTCCTTGAGTGCGCTCAAGATATTCCAAAATAATACCTGCTGCTTGTACAGCCAAAGGCATACTTTCGCAGCCAAAACCTTCCAAAGTAGATACGGAGAAAAATTGTTTGATTCTCCTTTGGCAGGATTCATATTGAAATAAGGTATCTGGACGTCCGGTTAAGCGATAAGACTCTTTTACACTTATTGGAGCATCGAGTATTTCGGATACTATTGCATCACTGGTGTTCAGCTTGGCAAAGCGCTTTGCTACTAATATTTCAGAAGGCGATAATCGTCCTAATTCCAACAATAATTCTTCCTCGCTCAATTCACTAACGAAAAATTCAGCGCAAGAAGCTTCGACATATGCCAGTCCCCAAGTCTTGTTGTTTCCTTTATCTGGTTTGTCTTTGCAAACAATGCAGGTCAAATAATTGCTTGCTCTTTTGGGCAACAAATGTGACTCCAGCACCGTCCCTGGTGTCAGTATGCGGGTGACCCGTCTTTCCACCGGTCCCTTTTCTAAGCCTACTACCCCTACCTGCTCACAAATAGCCACGGAATAGCCCTTAGCCAAAAGCTTTGCTAAATAAAGCTCAACTGATCGCACAGGAATGCCGGCCATTGGTACCCTGCCATTAGGATAACTGGCTTCAGGTCTTCCAGTAAGAGTAATGTCTAATAGGCGAGCAGCGGCAACGGCATCATCTTCAAATAATTCATAAAAATCGCCCAGTCTAAAAAAGAGCATTGATTCCGGATATTGTCTTTTTGCTTCTTTGTATTGAGTCATTAAAGGCGTAAGAGCAATATTGGCGACTTGATGCAAAGAGGAGTCTTCTCCCTCTATTATTTTTTGTTTTTTTGGTATTACCTGCTCATTCATAATAGGCTGTCATTAGAAGGTTAATCCAAGATGTGCTTATACTCTTGATATGTTATTGTATGGGTGACGTACATATATCGCCAACAAGTTTATCTTGCCTTGCTCATCATATTACAGTTACCTTGCTAAGTTAATCGAGATTACGAGCATGAGGTTCTGGTAATATTTGAATTTGAAGATACATATTTTCGGGCAGAAAATTCGGGCATAATCATAATATTGAGCCTAAATACAAAAAATACCAATGAGTATGAAAGAAAGAAGCAGTAAATTGATGAAAAAGACAAAATTTAGAGATGTTAGCGTAATAACGACTTTGAGCTTTTTACTCAGTGCTCCATTGTCGTTACTAGCACAAGATATGAAGCCACAGGAAGCAGCCCCCCACCAAGAACTATTGCCGCCCCTTGAACGACTAAAGGCTCGACCTGTAGACCGAGAAGCTTTAAAAAAAGCGCAGGACGAACAAAAAGTAGCCGAAACGCCAATCGAAAATGTAACTTCTGTCACTACCGATCAGTTAGTAGACAAGCCACAAGATTATTTAAATAAGAATGTGAAATTTACAGCTCCCTTTTTTACTTTCAGCAATCTGGCTCTCGATTACAAACCTGCTTTTCGTTCTTCTCGCACCTATCTTTCATTCCTATTGCTGCGCGCTAACGGGCATACGCCATTTTCAGAGATTAAGTTAGCTATGCTTATTCCTAAAGAGAAAGATCCGCAAACTAAATTGCTGCAGACTCTCAAGGAAGGGGATATCGTAGAAATAACCGGAAAAGTTTTTGCTTGTTCATTAGAAGAGCCATGGCTAGACGTCTTGCGCTTAAAAAAGATAGCCAGTGCAAAAAAGAGCGACAGTGCTGAGGATAAGGCAGCAGATGAAAAAGATTCATCGGCTGAGGACCAACCCTCCGAAAAATAATAAAGAATGAGGAAATATTGATTTGAGCAAAGAAGTTGTTGATAAAGCGCAAGGAATATTGAGTGCCATGAACGGGCAACACGGCATTCTAGGTTGCTTGCTCATAGCCTCTGATGGTGGGTTAATTGCTTCGTCATTACCTGCTGAAATAGACACCGCAATGATAGCGGCATTGTGCAGCACACTTTTTTCTAATAACAGCATTTCTATTCGCCGCATGAATCGCGGCGATTTAACGCAAATGACTCTTGTTACTGAGCGCGGTATTTTGCATTTTTATCAAGTAGCCAATGTTGTTTTAGTGGTACTGACAGCACGTGGACACAAAGTAAGTTTGGAAGGATTGCTTCGCTTAGTTGAAGATCAAGGACGGACATTGAGTCAGTTGGTGCAGGCAAGCTGAGCTTATTTGTTATAAAGTCGCGACTGGGCAAGCGAGATTATCAAATCAAGATTAACACCGTCTTCCGGTAAACTGGCATAACCTATAGCGAAATCGATAATTTGGTCGCTACTAACGTTTTTTAGGCTTGTTACTCGCAACACTTCTGATAGTCTGTCTGCAAAATTGCCAATCGATTGTTTGCCCGTTTCCGGTAGAAGCAACGCGTAATCAAAAGTTTGATAATGAGCCAAAATATCAATTTGTCTTTTAATGCGATTAACTGTTTTACCCAAATCTTTAACGGCCATAAGCGGCAAAGGACTTAACTTAGTGCTCTCCGAACCCGGACCCTCATTTTTTTGCAATATGCCAATTTTTAAAATAACAACTGAAAAAGGACGTTGAAAGCGTTCAAAACGACAATATTCACGATCTAAAAAGTACAGAAAAGCGGGAAATGTGTAAAGCCCAGTTTCTGGCATGGTTAGTGCTTTCTCTGCCAATTTTATTTGTCCCCACTCTATCTTGCTGCCTTGATAATTAGGTTCAGATTTATTGGATGTTTCTGGATGGCGAAACTCAATTAAGCCGCAATTGACCAAATTAAAGAGTATTGGCACCCACTCTATTTGTGACAATTGCTGGCTACGTAGCATTTCAAATAAAGTGCTGTGATTGTCTATAGCGACATAGAATTTTTTCTGGGCAGCAACAGCAATACCTGTGCCTGCAGCTAAAATCTTTACGAATTCTTCTTCAGTAATTGACTCGTGGACACGGACTACGACAGCGTCGAAGCTTAAACCTTTGCCAGTTAAAGATTTGAACTGATCAACGAATTGGGCCCCTTCCATGATCAAGGAGTCAAGTCGTTTTTTTATTGTTTTGGTATCTGTATGAGGCTCGGGAAAAAAACAAAATTTTCCTTCTTCCCAGCCCACTAATTGCACTATAGCGGCTTCTCCTTCAGCATTTTCAAGGCGACAATGGACTGCTATTCCGTCATTGAAAAAAACCTGAGCGGGGCCATTACGGGACTGTACTTGTAAACGGCCTGTTAATTTACTCATGCTTATTGATTGCAAAAGATTTGGTACTGGGAATTTATGCAAATCACCTTCTAAAGTGCTAAAGAATGTACTTTCTTTCCCTTCTTCCAAATTTTGATTATTAGCTATTTCGTTATTAAGGGTGGTACTATCGGACGCTAGAGTGCGACTATGTAAATCCCAGCCTGGGAATAGAGCACAAATACGTCCATGAATTTGTTCCCAATCATTGCCATTAACCGTCCATTCTAGGACAGATTGCCCACCCTCTCCGCGGTATAAATTCCACTGACAACCACCTTTGAAACGATCCCGCATAGCCATCAAGCAATAATATTCAGGTGGATCTCCAAAAGGTAGCTCTATATAACTATATTGGTTGGATTCTACATCTTGGTATAGCTCTTTGAGCTGCTGTTTACTAGGCAAAGTAACTTGCTTCGGTAATCGTTTTGGCTGACGACCCGGTAGTCTCTTCCCTAATGGCATATTTAATCTTGAATCCATTTCTGTTACTTAACTAGCCAATACCCCAGTATCCACTTACCCACTTCTTTATGCTTATATTCACTTTGGCTTCGGTTAAAATAATATATGGATTATCCTAAACACATTTTCATTGAAATTGGATGCATGACCTAAAAACCCTTTTACACTGTCAGCTATTAACGCCGATACAAGATGAAGCTCAACCAGAACTTTCTATCGTTATTCCAGCATTAAATGAAGAACTAACAATAGCTTCCTTTCTGGCTTGGTGTTTTGAAGGCATTAAAAGAGCTAATATTGCTACTGAAATTCTTATTATTGACAGTTCCGACGATAAAACAGCAGAAATTGCTTTAGCGGCCGGTGCCAGAGTCTTGAAAGTTCCGCGCCGTGGTCTCGGTCGGGCATATATTGATTCTTTGCCTTATATCAGAGGCAAATATGTATTGATGGGCGACAGTGACTGTACTTATGATTTTCGCGAGATTTTGCCATTTGTAGAAAAATTTAGGCAAGGGTTTGAATTTATTATGGGCTCGCGTTTCCGTGGCCACATAGAAAAAGGTGCCATGCCTCCTTTGCATCAATATTTTGGCATTCCTTTGACGACTCTTATTTATGATTTAATTTATGGACAAAGATTTTCGGATATACATTGCGGTATGCGTGGTATCACCACTGATGCTTTTAAACGTATGCATTTGCAATCTCAATCTTGGGAATATGCTTCTGAGATGGTTGTAAAATGGTCACTTTTGCGATTGCGGGTAGCTGAAGTACCAATCAAATTTTATAAAGATCGCGAGGGGCGATTGAGCCATCACAAAAGATTGGGATTTTTATCGCCATGGCTTGCCGGCTGGATAAATTTGAAAGTCATGCTTATATACGGCGCGGATTTTTTTTTGCTCAGGCCAGGCATTATAGCGTTCTTGACGGGCATGTTTATTGCTATTTATAGTTTTCTTATTGAACCATCCCACCCAGACCAATCGTTGCCTCTTTCTTTGCTTTTTGCTGGTGCCTTATTTGCGGTTATGGGTTTGAGCGCTAGCTATTCCGGTGTCATAACGCGTGTTTTGTACGATCTATGTAATTGCGATACTAACAATTGGCTAGACCTTTTTGCTTATAACCGTTCTATTTATTGCAGCCTCATTCTGCTTTTCCTAGGCGGCGTCATTCTTTTGCTGGGCATTTGGATAGAAGTACTAAGTCAGCAACTGAGTATTTATTACAAGACCCTTCCTTTTATCCTTGCGGTTCTCTTATTTTATTGGGGAAGTCTCAATTTTACTTCTATGCTTATTATGCATGCTATCTTAAACTTGAGAACCCTAAAAGCAAATTTAACAGACTGAGACCAAACATGGGAAGCACTTTTTTTATTGTAGATTTACTGGCTTATTTTCTTAAACCTTTGCATCATCAATTCTTTTCTTGCCCCAGATCAAAAATATTAGGCAGCGCTTTGTCTAAATTTTTGCCAGCTTGCCAAGATCTAACTGGACTTGATGTTGGATGCGGACCAGGTACGATTGCTAAAGAAATAAGGGAACTGCGTCCCAGAATTTCCTTTGCTGGCGTAGATGTTATACAGCGATTACAATCTGAAACCAGCCATTTGATTGATTTTCAAACGTATGATGGACACCGTCTGCCCTATGCAGACAAAACTTATTCGTTCTCCATGCTCATTGACGTTTTACACCACACTGATAGTCCAAAACAATTATTAGCCGAAGCATCACGTGTCGCGCAAGACTTTATTTTGATCAAAGATCATATCAGCGACTCTCAATTGGACAAATTAGTTTTGAGTCTTATGGACTGGGTTGGGAATAAATCTTATGGTGTGCATTTGCCTTACAATTATTTGGCTAGCAGGCAGTGGCAGTCTCTTTTTAGCGATTTGAACTTAACGGTAGAAGGAAAACTGGAAGATCTGGCGCTTTATACAGGACCACTCAATTATGTTTTTGGTCGTAAACTGCATTTTATTGCTAAATTAAAAATCAAACGATAATGCGAATTCAGAGATTTTTATATTTAGTCATATTTATCGGGCTTGTATTTCGCTTTTTCTATCCGTTCTTTTCTAGTCCTTTAGACCATTTATATTCTGACCCATACCGTCATCGTGAAAATGCAATGCCAGGCAGTTTGGGCGTCGGTTTTTTTTCTATACTTGATCCTCCTTTGCCACAATTCATACTGCAGGCGGCTATATATGTATTCGGCGATACTGTGTTCGGATTGGCTAGTTATTTTGGCTTGCTCTGTGTTATCACTCCTTGGTGCTGGTACCGTTGGGGACGGTTGATTTTTCCTTCTAAAACCATCGCTCTAGTTTTTATGGCGGTGATCACATATTTGCCTTCTTGGATAAGTATTTATTCTTACGTGATGGATGAACCCCTGCTTTTACCTTCTCTGGGAATCTCGCTTTGGCTAAGTTGGCGCGCCAAGCAAAAAATGACAATACCGGCTATTCTTCTTGCCACTTTTGCTTGGGCATTTAGTATGTGTATAAAATTGAACGTTGCCTTTGAATTAGTGATTGTGATTTCATGGCTTCTCCTTGCTTATTTTCGCCAAAATATCGATATGCGCAAGAAAGTGTGCTTGACTTTAATCGTTGGATCTACACTGGCGCTTGCCTATTTGTCTTATCCTCTATGGGTTTATAAAGGTTTTGGTTTTACTTGGTTATTTCCTCCTGGCACAGCTGCTTTGAATAGGGGTTGGTATATGAGTAATGCAGTTGGGTACACAGCCACGCTTGTATACAAAGGTAAAATAGTAGAGCAAACAGGTAATTTTGGTTCGAATGGCACTTCTTCGCAGCCCTTCGCGCCCTTCTCAGATTGGAGCACATGGCGAACTGGACATTATAACTACACTATGGTTTGCAATGATGTTATAACTTTAGTTTTACCTTGCGGGACGATAACCTGGAAGGAGCGCTTACGTAACATGACAGAAGAAGCGTTGCACTTTTTCTTTTGTCAGTCTTGGCCCGACGCGCGTGACGATGACCCGGTGCAAGAGGCTCAAATTTTAATGCGTTGGGTATGGTCTTTCCTTACATTAGGCATCATAGTCCTGGCGATAGCTAAGAGACAGTTAAAAAATATTTTGGTTATTCTATGTCTGGGTACTTTATTGTTTTACATACTAAGTAATTGCTCAATGATCGACGGTCGTTATCGAAAACCCTGGGAAGGCATAGCTATAGCTACTTTTATTTACTTATGCGCGTCGCCAAAAATTAAAAAGATTAACAATAAGACAAATTAAAACTTAAGCAAAGCACGAATAAAAATATAATTCTAGAAAGTCAATATGCTAATCGCCCACCTACTCAATCTTGGTTGTGGAAGAGCTTCTATTGTTTTTTACATCTATCCAATTCTATCTTGATATACTTTGCGCAGAGATTATGCTGCAATAGCATTTCTATGCAATCCTCTAGAAAACCCATAACAGTGTTCATTCTCCCCAAGGCACATTTCACAATCCGATAAATAATCTGTCATGAAAACATTAGTTCGTTATTATGACGAAGCTTTGGGAATAATACTGACAACCAGATATATCATCGAATTTTTTAACATCCTAAGCCCTTTTTAAGGAAGTATGATCAGGTTAGAATTTATCTTTATTAGTGAGATTTTTGTGAACTAATAATTAGCTCGGAGACAAATGGATCTATTTAAAAATAACTTAAAACGCATGAAAGGACAGATGGCTTCTATCTTGAATTTGGCAATAGCCTTCTTTGTTGTAGTAGCGGTAGGTTTGTTTGCTTTTGAACTAACACGCTACCTATTAGCGCGTGACGAACTAAAAACAAATGTTGAGGTTGCGGCTCTTAGTTGTCAGACGACTTTAGCTTCTTCAGGTGATCCCACTAGTGCTGCTAATCAGCAAACGGCAGAGAACACCGCATTACAGTTGTTCAAACAGAATAGTATCTTGGGGCAACCAATGTCTTCGGCAATGATACCTACCGGCGGCCCGTCTGCATTAGATCCAGCTCCAGGTCAAGCACAAATAGTTTTTCAATTCCTAGATCCTCTTACAAGAGTGCCAGTCAACGCAAGCGGGGCAGGCGTAGATAGCGGGGTTACTGATCCAGCTGCAGCTGGAACTTTGGTCCAAGCTGTTGGGTCGTACTGTTATTCACCTTCTTGTGGACAATTTATTGGTTTAGCAAATGCACAATTTACTTTTCAAGTATCTGCTTTAGCAGGGATACCTAAAATAGATCTGATGGTGCTTTTAGATATTTCTGGTGGTATGGATGACGATACTTCTGTTAGCTTTTACCAACGCTACGAAGGTCCTACTGGAACTAATTGGATGATACCTAGCAGTACAGGTAGTATTGCCGTTGGATCGCCCTCTACCGTATGGTGCGGTGGTAGGCCGCCTAATATTCTGCCCCCTTGCGAGTTGGAAATTAATGGTACTTGTCTTCAGTATAGCCAAAATCCAACAGTACCGGCTTCTAATGGGTTAGCTGCTACTGGTATAGGTAGTCCGCCACCACCTTGGTGTGGTATTCCTCTGGGCATGATACCTACTGAGACAAAGCACATTGCTATGGTATATAGCCCAAATAAACATCTCAGAAAGTTAAAAATTGCTAGAACAAAGACCCATAAAAACACCAATAGTCTTATTGGTTTGAACAAAAATGATAAGAAACTGAATATTTCGATTAGAACTAGTGATCCAGGATTAATGGACATATGCCAAAAAATTAGTGGCAAGCACGCAACTAGCAACTTGGTAAACAAAACGGTAATTAGTCAATTGGATGACAAATTTAGTCAAGTATCTTTTAAACCAAACTTTGACGTTTTATGGTCTGGGTCACTGAATAACAATACGACCGCTGGATCGACTACCACTGGCTGTAACAATACTATCAACGACCCGGCTAATAACCCTGTACTACCTACTACCTACACTGGTTCTGACGGTATGACATATGTTCCTATTTCAGCCATGCCTGGTAGCCTGGCTAATACTGATCCCAATCCACCGATGCCCACTATAAGTGCTAATGGATGCGTTGGTAACATCTCCACTATAACCGGATTTGGTCCTGCTGCCCCAAATGTATTTACGGGGATAGTGGCTAATGGCGTAGTTGGTGACTATAACCCAAACAATCCTGCTATCGGTTTCAATAACATTGCCACAGCTATAGAAGCCTCATTGGGCGATTTAGAAAGCCCGACACTTGCTGCTCAAGCTGGTATAGATACCAATGCTCTTGGTGTTACGCCGCAAGCAGGTTGGTATGCATTTTATTACATTGCTGCCCGTCAATACTTACAACCAATGATGGCCATTTTAAATGGTCTTATTGGTTTCATCAATGAGATGTCCATAACGGCAGATATCTATTATGGCTTTATCGCCTTTAACGACAATATCGGTGTGGCCCCTAATTCGGTCAGTGCGCCTATTAATAATGTTTCTTCCCTCTACAATTTCACTACGCCTAACCCCACGGGTGGCTTATCGGTTAACAGTACCTATCCATTGCCTAATATTCCGCTGAATCCTCCTGGTCTTAACCCTTCTAACCAAGCGGCCATCATTAATGTTTTGCCTACTCTAAGTGTATGGGGAAATAGAAATGTAACCCAAGCTTTGACGGCAGCCCTTGGACAATTGCAATCTAATGGTAGACCCGGAGCAAATCCAGTCATTCTTCTTATAACCTGTGGTGCACCTAGCGGTGCTGACGATTCTACAGCTGCAATTGCTGAGGCTACTACCATTGGTCAGGCAGGCATACCCGTATATGTTATGTGTGCTTCGTTGAATAGTAGTTATGATGATGCTAACTATGCTGCTTATACTGAAATCGGCGGAGCTAGTGGTGGTGTTGCAGGAGCATCAGGACATGGTGCAAAATACTTCGCGGTGGATTTTGTTGATCCAACTACAACTGGAAACCAATTGGTTACTATATACGGTAATATAGCTAGACGCTTAGTAAGCATAGTGCAAAGCAATTAATAGCTAGTATCCATATTAGAAGTTGAAAGCACTGAATTCATTGACGAGCCTAAAAGAAAGCATAAAACCACAATTGGTGAACTCTTTTAGTTTGTTCTTCATTAACGTATTTATTGTTTCATACTTTTCTATCGCCTTTCTTTGGCTGTGGGCAACCAACCTTATAACTATTAAGCATGAGAATTCGCAAAGCCGGATGATAATCCACAAGTTGTCAGCCATCACTAGCCTTATTGGTTTAGAACAAAATTGGGGTCTTTTTAGCCCCAATGTAAGAAGCGATAATAATTACGGTTTGGTTGTAATAGTTCTACAAAATGGATTTTTAAAACTTTTTGAAATGCCACGCATGGAAAAACTCAATGTGCTAGAGAAAGCCCAACGAGAAAAATTCCGCAAAATATTCAACGATAATTTTCCTTACCCAAGCTTTCGCCACATGCGTCCCGCCTTTTCGCGATTTCTAGCTAAAGTTGCTTACAGCAAATACAATCCGCCTGCCAGAATGTCTTATTTTCTTGTTTCAGATCCAATCCCCCCGCCAGAGGCATCGACAGTCAAAATACCGCAACAGGGGAGCAATCTGCATCCTGCAATAATAAATTACTTTGTTTATGGTGTTAGCCCCGATGACTTTCAATGAATAAATTTAGTAATGCCTGGCAAAGATTTTGGTTTAAGGAGCAAAGTCCAGAACCGTTAGCATTATTCCGCATACTCTTTGGTCTATTTGTTTTTCAGGTTAGCCTTTTTGAATTGGCACCTAACTTCTCTTTACTGTTAGGAGCAAAAGGCATGTTTGATACTTCCTCGGTTGCAGTGTATTGGTGGCAAAAAGAACCTATCTTCAATGTTTTTTTACTTCTGCCCCAATCTGATGTTTTTCGTTTCGGATTTTTTTGTATTTTTTTAGTCTTTACCTTTTTTCTGACCGCCGGTCTTTTTACTCGCTTCAGTGCCATTATTGTTTATCTGGGGTTGCTTAGCTTTGATAATCAGTGTCCTTTTGCACTTGATGGAGGCGATGATTTTATGCGGCTTATCGCCTTCCTTTTGATATTCAGTCCTGCTGGTGAGGCATATTCTATAGACAGAATATTTAAGGCAAAAATTCGCGGAACCACACTCAAAGATATGCCACTAAATATGGTATCACCTTGGGTTCAACGTATGATTCAAATACAGATATCTTTGGTTTACTTATTTGCCTTTTTGCCTAAAATAGTTGGTGATCAATGGCAGTCGGGCACAGCTATTTATTACGTTTTCCAATTAGCTGACTTTGCGAAATTTCATGTGCCAAAAATAATGACCCAATTCCCTGTTTATAAAATTCTGACCTACTATACTCTTTTGGTTGAATTATCTATGGCCACTTTGGTCTGGATCAAACCCTTACGCTACTGGATCTTATTAGCCGCTGTCTTCCTGCATTTGGGCATTGATTGGGCAATGAACCTGCCCTGCTTTGAATTTCTTATTATGAGCTCTTATGTAGTTTTTGTAGACCCAAATGATTTGAAAAGAGTATCTGCGCTATTCAAATCGTTACTTGGTTTTAGTCCCAAACAAAATAATTTAGTAGAAGCAAAAATTATTCAGCATTACAACCATGTCTTTTTGCCCACTATGCTTTTTCTATTGTTTATTTTGATATGTGGTTCATTAATGGCTAATCCAATACGCCAGCAATACGCTTTGTTAGAGAGTCAACGCAATTATGATCAAAGGCTTGCAAAAGTTTTTAATTACTGGAATGACCGCTTTAAGCAATATAGTCAGCTGCCGGAAGACGATGAAAAAAGAGTAATTGCTGAGGAAGCTTTGGGAGCTATTTTATCGCTAAAGAAAGATTATATTCAGTCAGGCAAGCTGTTGCGCAATGCCTGTGAAAGACTTGCTCAACAAAATAAAGCATATAATCCTGAGCTCATCAGCGCTTTGTCTTCATTGGCTAATCTTTATCTGGAAACGTATCATCTAGATGCGGCTGAGTTGTGTTATAAAACTATATCGAATTATGATACTGATCATCTTGAATATGCACCGAATAGACAAAGCATCGAATTAAACAATTTGGGTGTAATAGCTTATTTTCGGGCTCTTTTGGCTAAGGATAAAGCCGAGCAAACTCAAAAATATATAGAAGCAGACAGGTTCTTCAGAGACGCATTAAATAAATCACATAATTCTAGAATTACCTCCAATACTGGATTTCGACAGATTGAGGCAGGTATTTTGTTTAACCAAAGTTTATCTTTGCGTAATCTAGGACACCTTAAAGAGGCGCAAACAGCCCAAACAAAGGCAGCAAATATAAATTCTGGCTTCAAAAAATCACAATCTCCTTAAAGGAGATGCGCCCGATTTTATAAAAAACCGACTCAATGCCGTTTTTCAGGGTATGAAGTGTAGCAGGGGCTTTATCGGTGGTGGTGTCTATGATGTTAGTTGGAACTAATCATAATAAAATTCATTCAAAGCGAAGATTGCGCGGTACATCTATTGCCGAATTACCGCTAGCGATGTGGGTCATTTTTATTGGCATTGGTATGCCTTTACTTTCTCTTACTTTAATAACTGTTCGCTATGGCATGTTTGTGGAAGCAGCTAGACAAGCAGTAGATGTGGCTTGTTCAACTCAAACCTATGGAACAAGCTCAGGAGCGGTATATTCAGCCTACACTACGGCTTCTAGCGTAACTGCTGTCTTCCCCGGTGTGAATATGTATGATTGTAAATGTTGGATAATTGTTACACCTTTATACGGATCAGGTCCAGTTCAGGTTATTGGACCCAATACGCCTCTGGCCAGCCCAGCTGACCCTTCACAAAATTTATATCAAATACGTGTGGATTTAAAGGCCTATATACAACCGATACTTGCTATGCCTTTACCTGAATTTATCAATATACCGGGACTAAGCATCCCTATTGATGCCCAAGTATCCAGTACTCGAGTATTCGAAAATCCGCCCGGACTCTCAAGCTGAAGTGGGCAATTTGTTTAATCAAAATTTATCTTCACTGCAAGACACTTTAAAGAGACAGAACAGCCAAATACAGGGCAATAGAGATAAATCCAGGCTTAAAAAAATCTCAGCCACCTTAAGATACAGTTAGACTTTCTTATCTGGAAACCTGAGTGAATGCTGCTCTTTATGGGTATGAAAAAAATAGTATATGGATGAATTGATGGTGAGTCTATGGTGTTAGTTCGGACTAACAATAATAAAATTCGTTCCAAACGAAGATCGGTCGGTACATTTATTGCTGAGTTACCATTGATTTTGTGGGTAATTTTTATTGGTATTGGTAGGCCTTTACTCTCTCTTGTTTTAACAACTGTTTGCTATGGCATGTTTGTGCAAGCAGCTAAACAAGCTGCAGATGTGGCTTGTTCAATAGGCGAGGGAACGATTAGGAAGGCTCAACAAACTGCTGTCGCTGTTGCTTCAGTGTTTCCTGGTGTGACTGTCAGTCCAGACAACGTTCAGTGCTTTATAGTTGCCCGGACTCTATCAACCCGCCGCTATTGGACAGTAAAAAAGGTATCAATCTCATAGGTCAGAACCAACTAATGAAATATTGCTTGAGAATAAATAAAAGAAAAACTGGCTTGACTTCAGTCGAAGCTCTGACAACGTCTATTTTTGTGGTCGTAGCCATGATTTTTTCTTTGGATTGCTGGTTTATGATTCATGCGGCACGCATTACAGATGCTGCATGTAGAGATGCTGCCCATGCAGCAGCTCTAACCGTCGATACAGGTGTTCCGTCCACCGACAGTAGTAATGCTACAAGTGCCGCTCAAGCTGCTGTTCAGACCTATGCTAATTGTGCTAATTCTTGGATGACTGCACCGCAAGTTACAGTTACCTATAATTCCACAGGTAATCCTCCTAGTGTTACTGTTGTAACTACGATGTTTGTAACACCGCTTGTCCCCTTGAATTTTCTAGGAAGCTCTATGAATGGTGTAAATTTTTCTCAGCAATACAGCTTTCCCCTTATAAAGTCTATGTCTGGCGTGGTGACTGCTGTCCCATAAATCGAAAAGCATTTAAACTTTGCCTAGTAGTCGATTCAAATAAAGCCGCCAGTGCTGACTTATTTGAGCTGTTTGAATTCAGTCTCCGCCAAAGCGGCGTTCTCGTTGTCTAAAATCTTCTATCGCTGTATCAAAGCATTCAGGGGTAAAATCAGGCCATAATACTGGTGTCATATAAAACTCTGCATAAGCTGCTTGCCAGAGCATATAATTAGAAAGACGCATTTGCCCACCAGTTCTGATTATTAGTTCTGGGTCTGGTAGTCCCTTTGTATATAAATATTCTTCTATGAGTTCTTCACTAATTTCTTCCATCGTTAAAGCACCACATTTGATATCATAAGCAATTTTCTTCATTGCTTCGCTAATTTCCAGTCGTGAACCATAATTGATAGCTACTTGCAAATGAAGCCCAATATTATCGGCAGTTTGATCCATTGCTTTGTCAAAAGATCGTTTTAAATTAGCTGGCATTCTCTCTAGCTGTCCCACAAACGATAATCGCACATTATTGTCGTGCAACTCACGTAATTCTTCTTTGATTACCAAAGCGAATAACTCGAAAAGATAATCAACTTCTTCTTGGCTGCGCTGCCAATTCTCACTAGAGAAAGCATAAACAGTTAAATAGGGTAAACCTAATTTCCCCACGTGGTTTACTAAGCGCTTGAGACTCTTCACCCCTTCTCGGTGCCCTAAAAGACGGGGTAATTTGCGTGCATCGGCCCAACGCCTGTTGCCATCCATAATGATTGCTATATGTTGCAAAGGTAATTTATTCTTGGGCATTGGCAATTGGGTGGCTTCCTGAATAGGTTTTTTTACTTTCAATTCATTAATCCTTTGCTTGCATAAGCTTGCATATTTTGCTCAATTTCCCTATTTTGATCAAGCAAGTTACACTTATCCAGCAATCGATCTTATCTAAAAGAACATTATGTGTTTATTACAACCTACTTACACATATCATAGTGATATTACTACCGTTGACCTGAAACGACTTAAAAACGACGGCATTCAAGGCATAATTCTTGATTTAGATAGTACGATTATGGCGCCGCGCTCTGGTCTAATCGACGAACGGGTTTCTCATTGGCTTGCTGAAGCTGAGCAACACTTCAAGCTTGCAGTAGTGACAAACAATAAAAACGTAAAATATTTAGAAAAGGCAGCAAATTGTTTACCTATGCCGTTGGTTGGACATGCAGCTAAACCAAGTCGCAAAATATTATTTACTGTCCTTGACAAACTAGACCTTGCACCGGAAAACGCAGTGTTAATTGGCGATAGGCCCCTTACCGACATTTTGGCAGGCAAGCGTGCTGGTATGAAGACCTGCCTGGTTACTCCTCTTTCCACAATGCGTGAACATGTTTTAGTGCAATACCTGAGAAAACTGGAAAGATTAGTAATTAAATCTTAGCTATTGTTTCTAGCAATAGTTGCCTATACTCTAAAACATTAAACTGACCGCCAAGCCAATGATACTATATATGGTGCCTCCTGCTTAAAAAATAAAAAACGATCGAAGCGGATCGACAACTTGTAGTTATAAATCCGCCCCAATCGCATTTTAGTAATCAGTGGTGAATCAGGCGAGACTAGAAATTCTCTTCTTTGCTTATCAAGGTCACCGGTGGCCTAAGTATCAACGCCCCCGGAAGGCTTTTGTTGTTGCTGACGCAAGCGCTCGGCGTACTCGCGATCAGACTGAGCCTCTTGATGCTCACCCAGCTCATCGTAGCATTGCGCCCGATCGTCGTAAATATCTGCCTGGTGTGGCAATCCAGGCTCGTCAGGCGGAAAGTCTTGAAGCAGCGTATTGAGATCTGCTAGCGCGCCCCACCAATTTTCTTGCCGCATTGATATTACGGCCCTAGAGGTGTAAGCTAAGACCAGCTTATCATCCAATTCAATTGCTCGATCGAGGTCAATTCTGGATGCAGTCTCGTCTTTGAGCAACAGGTGACAATGGCCGCGCTCCGCGTAAAACATTGCGCGTTCAGGGGCTAAGCGAATGGCTGTATCGAAATCTTCCAAAGCATCCAGCCACTGTGCCTCAAAGTGTATAAGACAGCGCCCCCGCCAGCAATAACTATCGGCGCAGACTAGGGCACTATTGATGACTTTGTTGAATGCTGATATCGCCTCCTGGTATTTTCCATCATGATACAGAGCCTGTCCATAATAATTGTAATTAAATGGACGGCACTCAGGATCAGCCTCGAACAGCCGCATTGACTCTGCCAGTTTAGCGACTGACTGGGCATATTTCCCCTGATTGAAATAACTGTGGCCTAGCAGTAAGAGGGCCTCTGCTAAGATGGGTGTCTCCAGACCCAATTGTATAGAAGCCTCAGCATGCCTGATTGATTCTTCGTACCTGCCGAGGTAGGCATAGCAAAGGGCGCAATGATAAAGTTGAACTTTAGTCAACTGCCACCCCATATCCACAGCCTTTACATAATCTTCTAGCGCGGCTTGCCACTCTTTTTTGCCGATATTAGTACGCGCCCGGTACAGATAGGGAGCTACCTCGCCGGGTTCAAGGGCAATAGCGGCGCTGAGGTCAGCAATGGCCAGATCTGCTTGCTTGCTGTCTGCTTCGCTCTTATTTAAATAGACTTCTCCTCTCCAGGTTAGGGCCATGACACTGTTGGGGTTGATTTGAATAGCCCTATTGAAGTCAATTAGGGCCTTGTCCCAATCTTCCTTTTGGAGGTAGTATCCGCCCCGGAAAGTAAAGGCCTGAGCATTCTTTGGATTGAACCGAACCGCTTGATCGAGGTCTGCAAGTGCCTCAGCTAAATTATTTTGAGCTGTATCATCTTGAGCTGTATCTCCTTGCAAAAGCCGACATTGCCCACGCGTTGTATAGGCATAGGATAGACGGTCATCTGCTTCTTGCTCACCGGCTTGGTCCTGCCGGGACGCTAACATAAGCCGGATGGCTTCAGTGAGGTCGAGCATGGCTTGAGCGAGATTGTCCGTTCGTATGTGGCAGTCACCACGCAAAGCCAATGCCATGGCGCTATGCGGATCAATGCGGATATCTTGATCGAAAGCTGCTATAGCCTCTGGCCAATTACCGATGCCATAGTAACATTCTCCAAGATAGTACCATGCTTCGTCGAGCAAACACCCCCGTTTAATTAGGGAGAGGAAGTCCGGGATTGCTTGCTCGCATTGGTCTAGCTTGATTAGACATGCGCCCCGTGCCAGGCGATACTCAGGGGCGGGACTGAGCAAAGTAGCTGCCGTGTATTCTTGCACAGCGCCCCGCCAGTCCTGCCTGATTTGACAATAATATCCTCTGCCGTTGCGCGCTTGTGCTGCCCAGGGATGATTGGGGGCGAGACTCAAAGCTTTGCCGAAATCATCGAATGCCGCCTGTCCTGCACTGAGCTGTAAGTAGCAGAAACCGCGACGATAACGGGAATCGGCGTCGTCAGGGTTTTGTTCCAAAATAATGTTCAAGGACTCCAGGGCGGCATCCCAACGCTGCTGCGCGAAATGCATGATTGCCAGATGTCTTTGCGCCGCAAGAGAATCGTTTAGCGAGTTCATCGAGATTCCCCTTTCTCGGGTTTTCATTCCAGCAAACTCAATCATCCGATAAACGACAAACCAACCCTTACCGCACATGCGATATTTTGAAATGGGTTGAATGCTTTATCGTTTGATTTGGGTGATTCTCCGGTTGAGCGCTGGAAGTGACAATTTAATTTGCCAGATGGGCTGCCTTAGGATCAAGTAGGCTTACGGTTAAATTACATTCTATACACAGCGAATGCCACTGGCAGGATTCAGTCTCAATCTATTTTTTCAGGCAAAAATAAGGCCAAATTTAGTAAGCCTTCTCTACATTAAATTGCTTCTTTATGCTTTGCTAGCTAGCGCGAGGAGACCAGTCCAGAAAAGCGAGAAAATGATGAGCACTTAATTCAAATAGTCTAAAATCCAGCTGTTAAAGTCGTGTGTTCTGTAGTCCATCACATTATGTCCTGCCCATTCAAAAGTTTTGAAAGTAGAATCTGGCATTTTTTTATGTAATTGTTTTGTATGCCAATGAATTGCTAGGGGATCAAAGCGCGCAGCGCTTATATGCACAGGACAATTCACTTCTGGAGATTTCTCCAAAAGATCGCAAGTTGAGAAATAATTTGCTATTTCTTTCATAGTAAAAAAGGGCATCTCGATAAGTGTTTGCTCGCGCCAAGGCAAATATTGCTTTATAGGACTTTCCTTTAATGCTTGCATTGGACCATTTATAAACAACGTGAAGAAAAGCTGCACAGGTTTCACTAATTTGGCTGGCATACATGCTGCAAAGACAGCTTTTACCAGTTCGGGATGCTTTTCTGCTATTACTAAAGCAACTATTGCTCCTAAAGAATGTCCAACAAAATAAGCTGGAAATTGGACTTTACTATTTTGCAAGGTTTCAAGCACGTCTCGCCTGTGCACTTCTAAATCAGTTTTTTCATAAGGTTCATGACTTAGCCCATGTCCACGTAAATCCATGAGTGTGCAAGTGTGCCCTAGTCGACTAAAGAAAGCAACTTGATTTTTCCACATGCGCGCATTGGAGCCAGTGCCATGCAAAAAAACAATGTCACTTTTAATTTTATTTAGCTTACCGATTGGCTCTTGCGTGCTGGGCAGCACTGTTTCATACCAGAGTTTCATAATGACATTATGTGCAACAAATTCTACTTTCAATACAAATAAACAGTATTTGTTTCAATTTTACTATTTAGCAGCTGTTATTGCATTGGCAGGAGCAACTATCTTTTGATTGACGCAGACCTGACTAATTAATATGCTGGCTATGTCATATACAGCATCAATGCTATCCAAATTCTGATAAGTAGGAAGTTTTTCTATAGGGCTATTTGCTCGCGAATCTGAATTCTCGATTATTTTGAGAATATCTTCTGGTCGTCTGATTACTTTAGCTAAATGAGTTTTTTTACTAGCCTCAAGTAAAATCTTAATAGTACCCGCCTCTTGTGGCATAGGCTCAGTAATAATATCGATTGCCATTGGCAATCGGCTGGCAATAGCTTCAAAAGTTGTTAAGCCACCAGCTTTGGTTACCATTAGATCTACAGCATTCATCAATTCAGACATATTGTCGTGAAATGGGAGTACGCGGGTAGGAACCTTACTAGTAGCAGCTAGACTCGAAATCTTTTTATAAAGTTTAGTATGATTGCCACAAAGGAAAATAACTTGAATATTTTTCTTTGTTAATTGCAGCGCTCTATAAATTGCAGTCATATTGCCGCCTCCGGCCCACCCAGCATTTATACAAAGAGTAAAAATTCCAGGGTTCAACCCTAAATGTGCAAGAAACTTTTCTCTATCACAAGCAGGTGGTTTTAGAAAGTTTGGATGAATGGGCATACCTACTACTTCTAATTTGTATTCTGGTATACCCCAGGCTAGCAATTTGCTCTTAGCCGCTAGATTAGGCACGATAATTAAATCTGCTTCTGGACACGCCCAACCCTCCCATAAATTTTCATTTGGGTCAGTTACGATCTCGATAAAGCGTGTGCCAGTCAGTCCAGAGTCTTTCAAACTGCGCGCCAAATAATGATTAGACATAGGGTGCAGCGAGACAACTAGGTCTGGTCGCAAGTCCTGCAGAAATTTTACTGCATGCGACTTGACCAGCAAATAACCTAAATCAGACCTATAAGGTTTGAGTTGATGGATAACTTTGTAGTAGTACTTCATGCCAGCTTGATTATGTCGCAGCATAAAGTTGTACAACTCAACAAAAAAGCGATTAATGAAATGACTCTTTTCAACTATGTTTTCACTAACAACGTTCAATTGTTGTGTTGACGATTCTTTAAATGCAGGCTCAGCAATGATAGACTGAATTCCGGCTTCGACAGCGTCGACCGCACTGCGGTGTCCGCCTCCTGTGTCTGAAAAGAATAAGCATATGGTAGAAGTTGTCATAATTATCCATTGTTTTCCCTTGACTATTATATAGTCTCTTTTCTTGGTTACCAGTTAATGCGGCATGATGCAAAATATTTAAGCCCAGGTTTTAACCTTCTGCTATCTCTGGTGCTTTTATTTTTCTTTTCGAATATAGGGGGTCAGACCTATGCTTGGACTGCTCACTCTGAAGGTAAAAGCCAGCAAGTATCAGAAAATCAATGTCCTTTTCCCACCGTGCCAACCGGGAAATTCTATAAACATAAACCCTCAAAACCAGTAATTTATCAGTTTGATGAAATGCCTCTTGGCAATCGTTCTCCTTTACTGATCGTTCATGGATTGAGGGCGGAATATTATCCATTCTTTCGCTGGGCAAAATTAGTCAAACATCTCAATTCAAATAAAGAATTTGCTGGTAAATTCAAAATTTATTTGGCGCGCTATAACAGCTTAGACTTGCTTGACAAAACAGTTCCCCAGATGCAGGAAGAAATTGCTCAACTTTATCAATCGGCCGGCAAAAAGCAAATATATGTTTTGGCTTTAAGCATTGGTGGCAATCTGGTTTACGAATCTATGCTCAAGCCTGAAACAGACAGCCAAATAAAATTGCTTATGGCCATGGGTTCGCCTTTTCATGGTTCACCTTTATTTTGTTCTGATTGGCTGCAATATGGTATCTATAAAAACCTTTCTTTCCCCTGGACGCGCATAGATCATAGTATTGCTTATAGACTTTATTTTCGTCGCAATTCAGCCTTGTTAAAAGATTTCCGTTGGGATAATTGTGATGGAGCAATACCAAATATTGGTCATTTTGCCTCAAAATTGCCGTTTGGACCAAAAGGCAATTTAAATCCGGCGGCATCTGTAAATGATCGCATGGTGGCAATAAATAAAAGAAATTTTGACAAGAACAAACTCATTACTTATAGCGGCTATCTTCTCAACCCATATCAGTTGCCAGAAGCGGCCAGGTTTATTGAAAGCACATTTTTATTCCCGTACAGTCTAGTTACAACTGGCTTACCGGCATATTTAGCCCGTGAACACGCTGTTCTAAATATGCTTAACAGAGTAATCGGCACTGTTGTTACTACCGAGTGGACAGCAAAAAGATCTAAAACCAGTTTTGTTTATGCTCTCAATGATGGTATTACGCCAGTTATCAGTTCTATGTTTATAGCCGATAGAAACTGCACCCAAGAAGGATTAGCACGTGAAGCCGATCTCATGAAGCTGAAACCCTTAGTAGACGTGCATACAGCAAGAATATTTCGCAATATAGACCATTTAACTTACATTAGTGGTCGAAGACCCGGGGTGCTACCCTTTGCAATGCGTGATGAATTAAATGCTGACGCCGGCACTAGGGAGATATTCGATTGGATATTATTTGATCTTGATTGCGTAGTGGCAGATGATCATGTGGCACAAAGCAGCGACACATAATTAAGACATCTTAATCATATATACATCAGTCTTAACTTTTGTTTTGATCAACCTCGCTTATACTAAGTACATAAATAATTTAGCTTTCTTCCTTATATAACTATTGACCTGGAAGAGGCGTAATGCCTCGATTTCGGAGGTATTTTATGCGCGTTGAATTGGTTTACCATCCTAAATGCAGTCTCTATAAATCAATACGTAAAGTATTGGAAGATGTGATTGCCGAAGAACGCTTACCTATCCCAGTAGAAATGGTTGAAGATAAAGTGCATCCCAATGCACCTTATATCCGTCTTGATGGACATCTCATTATGAAGATCAGGAACGATCACACTTTTGATAACTTAAGAGATTTTCTTCACAAGAAGTGGATCGATATTACCCATCCAAAAAAGAATAATCAAAAGCCTTAGTTCTTATTTGTACTTCAGACAATATACAATGTGCCTGACTGAGCAAAATAAATTGCCAGTTTTGCTTCTATTTTAGTTAATTGACTAAAATCTTTGCCATATCGCTCTAACTGCGGGCGATGCCTGAGCGCCTGCTGTTCAATATCGTTTGTAGAAAAACGATCTGTTTTATAATCGATTAAATACCATTCGCCGTCTTTTGATTCTAATAGCAAGTCCGGACGGTTTAAAAGTAATCGTTCACTATCTATATTCATGTAGTAAGACCATTCATGACAGATAGTTTTTGCAGTTGAAAAAATACGTTGTAAATCACTTTTTGCATATACTGAAAGAAGTTTTTTCCCTCCTTCAATTAGAGCCCGCTTGAAAGTAGGATGTACAGCTTCATCTGCAAATTGTTCAAGCAAAGCCGCTAGCTCGTTTTCTTTCAGCTCCACTTTGTCTTGTGGCAAATATTCCATTATGCGGTGAAAGAATTTGCCTATGAGGACCGGACTTGGTGTTACTTCAGTTGAATTTGGTGTAATTCTATAAGGTAGCGACACTTCTGGTATCGCAGTAGCTTGTCCTTCCGAATTTATTGCCAGTGGTTCGAGCAATTGTTCTATTCTATTCCTTTGCGCTTCGTCTAGTTCTGCTTCCTCTTCTTTTGTGCCGTCCCTAGGCCTTTTTGAGACAGCCAACAAATCGTTTAATTCCGGAGCACTTATGCTAAAGGTTTTCCCATCTAATTTTGTCAGCAAAGGCTGTAGCCAGCTGGCCGCAGATTTTCTACTCGGTCCAACTGCACCTGTAAATAAAGCCAAATGATCGCGAGCACGAGTGGTGGCGACATAAAGTAAGCGCTTTTTTTCTGCTAAATCCATATCATCGTCAAGCGTTTTGCCTAATTGATAAGGCAAAGGCACACCTTCATCTCTCTCTTGTTCATTGCGGGATGTATTAAGAACAATGCCGTACTGGTCATGAAAGAGTAATTTTGGTTTTTTGTGACTAATAGAATCTGATAGGAACGGTAAAGCTACCGCTGGAAATTCGAGTCCTTTAGCCTTGTGTATAGTCATTAACTTTACTGATTGTTTATTGTCGACAGCCGCATTAGTTTCATTAATTGATAATTGTCTGGACAGTGCCAATCTTTCTGCACATACAGCTGCGCTAAATTCGTCTTTAGCTAACATATAAAATTTCCAAATGTTCTTATATCGTTGCTTACCATCGGGCAAAGTTAACGCAACAAGATCATAATTAGTATCGCGAATAATGCGATAGATCAATTCACTTAAACTCAAAACAGGCAAATCAGCCAACAAGCGCTTAAGCAAAATTACTGCCTCAGCAATCATTTGATACCCCATTTTATTGTTTAAAGACTGCTTCGCCGCATAATCTTGTATAGTTTGCCAAAGCGACATTGAATTTTTTGATGCCAGATTGTGAATAATTTCATCAGACACACTAAACATGGGCGAGCGTAAAACGGCGAGCAAAGCGTGGCTATTGCTATGATTGCTTAGAAATAAAAGCATATTTTCTAAATCATAAATTTCTTGCCGCTCGAAAAATGTACGGCCACCAGAGGTTACATAGGGTATATTGAGCTCACTTAAGCATGATTCAAATATTTGCAAATCATCATTGCTTGCAGTAAGTACGGCAAAATCTCCATAATTTATTTCTCTGCTTCTGCCGTCTTTATCGACTATCTGTGTTTTATTTGTTACTTTATCAAGAATCCAATTTGCTACTGCCGTGCCTTCAATTTGATCATTGGATAGTTGGCTAATATCTGTCTCAGTGGTTGCCTCCGCCTCGTCATTTCTGCCAACATCAGGTAATTGAATAACTTCTACTTGTGGCACGTGTGCGTATGGTGAAAACTGATCCCTTTGCGCTATCAGAGCACTGTATTTTGCTCGATAATCAACATGGGCTTTTTGAGCAGGCAATAAATTAGAAAAAATGCCATTCACGAAATTGACAATACTTGTCTGACTGCGAAATGAGTGTTCGAAAACTAACGAATCGATTTCCTTGCGCTGCCAGGCGTTAAAGGTTGAGACCTCTGCTCCCTGAAACTTGTAAATAGATTGTTTATCATCGCCGATCAAAAATAGCTTTGTATTTGTCCCTGCTAATAGTTCAATAATTTCAGCCTGGATAGGATTAGTGTCCTGAAACTCATCTACTAAAATGTGGGCCAATGTACTATTGTAATAGCGACGCACAGCAGAATTTGCTGTTTGCAATACTGTTTTAGTTTTGGCAATCAAGTCATCAAAATCTAATTTGCCTATTTCTAACTTTTTAGCAGCATAATTATTTTGTGCTCGCCTGGACAGAGCGAGTAGGGCTCTCCATAATTGCCAGTATTGTTCATTGTCTCCATTGGCACTGGTAAAAGATAGGGGTAGGCCAAATCCTTTCTTATCACTCTGGCTATATTCTTTGCCTTTGTCTATTAGCATTTTAATGGTGGCGCGCATTTCTTTAGCGGCATCCGTATTTCCACCAACGCGCACCGCGCCCATGCTAGCCAAATCCAAAAGAACCTTCCAGGACTCTTTTATTTTTTCTTGCTCTAAGTGGGCATCTAGCTCTTCAGTAAAAGATTTAACAAAATCTTGAATGCTTGCAAAATATTGCGCTGCTTGTTGTCTCACGCTCTCGAGTTTATTCCCAGCTTCGGCCAATGGAGTAGTCTTTATATAATGCCCTGACTTAAACCAATCTTCATCAATTACTAAATCTACCAATAATTGTTTTTGTGTGCGAGTAAGTAGCTTTTCTATTTCTTCGATTAACTCAGCCGTGCTTAAATTTTCTAAGTTTGCTGCGATTTGATCGAAGCGCAAATGATTATGCAAAGCCACTTGCAAAAAGCCCTCTACAGTCTCTAGGGGAAAATGCTCTAAGATGCTTTTATCAGCGTTATCCGCTGCAATAATTTGTCTAAAAGTCTCGTCAATAGACTCTTGCATAATCTGTGCTTTTTCAATTTCATCCATCACTTCAATTTGTGGATCAAGACCGATTTCTATAGTGAATGATTGTAAAATCGATTGACACAGCGAATGAATAGTACCTATGTAAGCCGAATCCATGTCGGCTAAGCATTTATGCCAACGCATTCGTTCTTCTGAGCCGCTAAGTTGTGCTTCTTCGTATAATTCCTTTAAGCGCGCTTTAATACGCGTGCGCATTTCTTTCGCTGCTTTGTGTGTATAAGTTACAGCCAGCAAATTATGTACGGTAAGTTCAGGCTGCCTTTGCAAAATTTCTACAAAGCGCCGCACCAAAACTAAAGTTTTGCCGGAGCCTGCACCAGCAACGACAAGCATGCTTTTATCAATGCTTTCAATTGCTTGTTTTTGATTTTCTGTTAGACCAATTTTCATAGCGAAGGTAAATTCTCGCCAAATAAAATATACCAATTCCTTTCAGCGGACTGCCGCAAAGATATTTCGTTCATGAAAGCAGCTGTTGTCGATAACAATCGTTTTGTCAGTTTGCTTTTATCTATTTGTGGCTTAATTATCCGCAAGTCATCCAAGTCTTTAGTTCTGGCGCTGAAAAGCTTGCCTAAGAAAATATCGTATACATCGACAACATAGACTTCCATTGAGCCAAATTTACCGAACTGATGCATTCGCTTTTCCCAGCCCTGAGGAAGATAATGCGATTGAAAATGGGTCAATAATAGGCCATAACGTTTCTGCAACTCTTGCAATAATTCGTGTTGAGATTGCACAACTATCGGCAATTCGTTCACTACATCGAGATCTGTTGTAGCACGTGATAAATAACCAGCAAGTAGCAGCGCAATAGCACCGCCAATTTCAAGAGTTGCTGAACCACTTATACGACTGCCCAGCTCGCGCAAAAATTCCTTTACTGTCTCTGGTTTTGTTGCGTCCATTAATTGTTCCTTCAATGAGGGAAAACCTAGCTCTCCAAGATCCTCGTTTCTAATTGCTTCGATTTTTGTAGCAAGAGTGCTGCCATTCAACCATTCTTTAAGACGTTCGGGACCCCAATAATGTTCCAGAGCCCGCGCACCATCTCGAATTAATAAGCGCGTTCGAAAATCTGGATTTTCTGCTTTCAATTCTTGCTCAATTGCTTGTGACAAAGCAGCAGGATCGATTTCTGGCTTTCCCCAAATTAAATTCCATAGCTCGGACATAACTTAATTTCCTGAATAACGCTTATCATACTGGCTATTCTAAGCTACTGTTACGAGTTAATTGTCAATTAGAATGCTAAAATTTAAATCAATAAGCTCTCAATGTTCTGCATAGGACAGCGATCGCTACCAATTGTTGGCTGGTATTTAGACAATCAGGACAAGCTCGTAGCAGATAGCCGAGAGACGCTGTTAGAGAAGCTATTTTCATTTTATCGATTTATCGCCAATTAATACTTTCGCCATTCTTCGCACCCCTTCGGCGATCAATTTTTCATCGACATTGCCATAGCCCATAAAGAACTCACCTTGTGTATAAGTATCGGCCAGATAATCGCCGCTGGTGGAGCGGATGCCAACGCCGGCTTTTGCTAATTGTTCTGTAATTGACTCATCATCCAGATTGGTTTTAAATCTTACCGCCAGGGATATGCCGGCGCTCTCGCCAAGAATATTTACCGCATAGTGCTTAAATTAGCCTATGAAATTAGTGTTTAGGAAATTTTTTAATACGGCAAACTGCTTGGTGTATGCAACTCAGGCAGACTTTGTCATTACTTGATTTTACTGCGCATAAAGTTTTTCCAGAGCCCGCACCAGCAACGACAAGCATGCTCTTATCTGTGCTTTCAATTGCTTGTTTTTGATTTTCTGTTAGCTCAATCTTCACGCCTAAATTTTAGCAATCCGAAATATTTTATTCATCAGGTGAGATTGTAATTACTTAGCGCAATTGTAAAGCGCCAATTAATGACTTAAGATTGCATAAAAAATAAGTCATAAAACTGGTTACAGATTAGGCAAACCTCTGATGTCAAGCTATTAATTGAGCTTTCTGCCAATACTGCTGCACTCGGTGTCATGCTTGCTTTTGCTATGTCAAATTTGGCAAGGTTGAAGTTGATCGTCAAACAACCTCAAACACGCAGAAGGAACCACAGAAAACCACTCAATCAAAGAACAGAAGTTTCCTTCTTGCCGCGCGTTGCGGTGAGGTGTGTTTCGGGAGTTGTTGTGTCTGTTGAGCCTCCAGATCGAGAAGTTTTGAGATGTTGGATGTTGATTCCTCGTTCCATTTCACGTTCCATTGCGGAGGAGATCATGAGAAACCGAAGGCCGTCGTCGATTCTTGCGCAAGGGTCTGCCGTGCTATTGCTCGTAGCCATTGTGGTGCTGATTGGCTGTGACAATGCCGGGCTGCAGCCCAGCGTCCCCACCACGAGCGCCCCCAATCCCGGGAGTGCCTCCAATCCCGGGAGCGAGCCCCGGACGACAGTTTACAAGTCACAGTCCGGGCAGATCATCGTGGTCTACCGGCACGAGGGGGAAGGCTTCCCGTCCGTGTACATAAGCCATGATGGCAAGCTGTATCAGTGTGATCCATCCTTCCCTGCGGACGATGATGCGTTTTCGGTGCAGGATGTCCACACTGGAAAGTATCCCAAAATCGTGTTTGATCAGAAAGTCCTTCTGCTGGACGGCGTGCCGGTCGCCTTCAAGCGGAACACCCAGGTCGATGAGAAGGGTTATCAGGTTGTCGCACTGGGCAGCGATCAATGGAATTTCACCGGGGATGAAGTGAACCCGCATAACATCCTCTTCGCCAACCTGGCGGAGCGTCCTCCCGGCGGCATCTACCGTAATCCAGAACCGAGGAAGTTCGGCTTTACAGCAGAACAAATCAAGCACTACGAGCGCCATGGTTTGCGGCGATTCGGACGGACTATCTATACCGGGGGAGAGGTCTTCACAAAGGACAACCTACCCGATGTAGGTATCGAAGTAGTGCCGCTGCCACCAGATCGGATCGTCAAAGGTCTGTTCAAGCAAAAGCGATCCAATGGTGAATTCCTGCTCTACACCACCGACCGCTTCAGTGCCCACCACAATGGATACCGGTTCTTCATGGGCAAGGGACCGGAGCTGAAGGAATTACCCATTATTGGCACCGAGTGGAATCCCATCGGTGGAAAACGTACCCTTATCACCGGTGCCGGTGCTTTGTTCGATCCTGGTCCGCCGGAGGGGCCAGAACCAGAATATCTCGAGACTACCTGGCGGGGGAAGCCGGTGGAAGTGCTGAACCACAGGCAATACCAAATTTCTGAACCGCCACAAGGCGGAACGGCGCGTTTGGTACCACGCTAATCAGAATGCGTCGAAGCGCTTTTGCCGCGCCCGCCGTCCAAATGAGCAAATTTGATGAGGACCCGAGGGCGCGCATGTGCCCTCGGGTTTTTAAAATCTTATGTAATTTTTATCGTTTAGGAAATTCCTTAATACGACAAACTGTTTGGTGTATGCAACTTAAGCAAACTTTGTCATTACTTGGTTTTACTGAAAAATCACCTTTTTCAATATTTTCTACAAAAGAAAAAACTTTGTCTTGCAATAAATTTAAATCGTTCCGCACGCTTATCCCATCTTGTTTTTTAGAAGACAATACTTTACCGGTACCGATACTTAAATATTGATAGCTGTCAACATTACTGCCTGGCAAAATAGATTTTTCAGCAGCCAGAGCATAAATTGGTAATTGCATATTTCTGCCGCTTTCAAAATCGTCTCTACTTATAAAAGTTGAACCTGATTTGTAATCAATTAAACGCAGTTTTTTGTTTTGACCAAAACTATTTGTTTCTATATCTATCCTGTCAATCTTGCCCCGAATTTTTATTGTTTTGCCATTTTTGCTTAGTGTTAACGGCGGATACTGATTATCAGGACCAAAAACACCCTCAACCAAATAAGGCTGATACTGTCCCATTTCACTTATAAAGCGATTGAATTCGGCAGTAAAGAAATTATTCAAGCGAAAAGCTAAAGCATTTTTTTCTTGTTGCCAAAATTCATCTGCTCTAAACCAAGATTCTTTTTCAAGCCAAATAAAAGTATCGTGAATTGCTTCATTAAAGACTTCTCGCAGCGCCTTTTCTTGCTCTAAACTTATTGGTATTTTTTTGTCTATTATATTCTGATAAAAAAGCTCCAGTACTTTGTGATAGAAAGTACCCCTATCTTGAATAGACAAACCAATTTCTGGCTCTTCAGGGGGAGTGATTTTTAGCAGACGTGTAAGCCAGAAATTGAATGGACATTTACCGTAATCATTTAATTGCCCAGCATTCCAATATTCAGGCAAAGTAATTTTAGCTGTTGCAGCCGCTACATAATCAACCAAATAGCCGTTCACAGGGCTTTGCAGTAACTGTTTAGATCTAATTTCAGCAAAGCTCAATTTCTCTTGCAAACTATCAATAAAACTTTTGACGGCTTCTAATTTGTTGCTTGCCCCGACTTCGGACGATTTTTGTCCCTGCCAAAAATTATTAGCCAGTGCGTTGCGCGGTGAAGTAAAAGCTGCTTCCAATTTATCGAAAGATAAGGGGTCTCCATTTTCTACTTTTAGGTTAATAGCATTAAAGAAGAAAGAAGGCAAAAGCTCATCTTTACTTGAGCCAATTTCAATGCTCGGATAAGACAATACCAGCTTTTCGCTGGCCCGATTGATCAATGATGCAAATAAGGCATACTCAAAACCAGCCTCTAATCGCGGGTTATATATATACACACCCAGACGCCGCCATTGTTCTAATTCGTGCCCAGCAAGAAAGCCTGTATTAGTTTTGATGGCAGGGAATTCCCCCTCTAAAACACCAGCCAAATAAATCTGTTTGTACTTTCGGTTGGGTACGAGTTCTGCGCTGGCGATTAACACTTGATTCGAGGCAAGTGGCGGAGGAGCAAAATTCGCCTTCTCAATCAGTTTGCTTAAGCGCTCATGATAAGATGAAACGCTAAAGTCTCGTTTCAGTGTTTTTAATATATTTTCTTCTTGAATTAAGTGAGCAAGCTGTCGTCTAAACTGAGCCAATGCTTCTTTTTGCTTCCAGACAGGTAGTGGCTCTAAATAATCATCTATAGCGGATAAATCCAATACTTTGTCTATTAAATCTTCTACCCAGTTTACATAATCTATTGCCGAAGCAATTGAGTCGGGTTGGCTTAAGGTATCAAAAACAGCATTTGTTATTTTTTTCAATTCAGGCTCGCTTTGAAGAGCTTGCTGCCATTGTTCTCTACTTGCTATGACTTTTCTTTTGAGAGAAAGCTCATTTAATTGCTCTATGCTGCTGCTTTTTAAACCAAAAGCTTGAGCGCAAAAATATGGACTGCGTAAGCAATCAATTACTTGCCTGCGCTTAAAATCATCTTGCGCCAATGCTAACAAAGACATAATAAAGCGAATAATAGGTAGTGCTTCTATACCGATAGGATCGTCTATATGGTACTCAACACCGACATCTCTAAAAGCCGCTTCTATAGCCGATTTATAAAGTGAAAGACTGCGAACTGTAACTACTATTTCATTTGCATTTATTTTATCGAAAAGAATGGCTGACTTAATGCGCCCAGCAATTATTACCATTTCAGCTATGCGATCGCTGGCATTTAAAGTTTCTACGGGGACTTTTCCCTCCTCTACTTTTTTAGCAATTGGTTTAAATTCGAAAGACTCTGCTAAGTGCGCCTTTATCTGATCATAACTGCGTACTTTCCATTCATATTCTTCGAACAAATTATCCTGCGGCTTTTCATAATCGAAAGAAATATAGAGCTCTTCTACATGCTTGCTCAACGCCTTTAATAGGTCTAATTGCATAGAATTGAAACGGTCAAAACCGTCAACCGCAATAAAATTGCTCAGCCGTTTTATCTGCTTATTGTTGTTTAAAAAATCAGTCAGCTGTAAAACCGAACCATGCTGATCAATATAATTCAGTTCGCTCATAGCGTTCTCATAGGCGCTATAAATCTCGGCTAATTCTCCCCTATGATCGTTGACTTCACCGCTGTTTGCTTTTTGTACTCTCTTTAAAATGTCGCTAGACGCATATCCAGCTCTTTGCCATTCGTCGAATAAAGACAGTATTGATGCTTGCGCGCCCGCTGTATTTATAATTGACTTTAGTTTGTATATTCTGCCTGTTTCTACGAGTTGATTGCAAACCGCTGCTAGCAACACACTTTTCGCTGCATCGGGTAATAGCTTGGCAAAAATTCCTGCTTGCAATAAATTAGTCTGACAAAATTGGTAAAAAGAAAGAATCTTCAAGCCCCACAAACCGGAGATCTCTGCTCCCTGAACGTCGCCATTGTCAGAAGACTCTATATCTATTTGTTTGTTGATCAGACTCTTTAGTCGGTCTTCTACTAATTTACGATAGCGTTGTGACGGCACGATAATTATAGTTTCGCTATTCAAGCCAGACTTGGCATCCTGGGCTCTCTCTAAGCAATGCTTTAAGGCTCGCTCAAGCAAGAGCCAACTTTTGCCGCTGCGATATGGACCAATCAAAACTTCGTGTTTTCTATTCATCCATCTATGTTGACGGAGGTTAGCGCAATTGTAAAGCAACTATTCATCTTGCGAAGAGCACATAAGAACTGTGTCATAAATTTAGTCCCCAGCTACGTTCGAAGGCTGTTGTCAAGCAATTCTGCCTTTTATGCTAGTCGCTCTGTCCTGCGCCACAAAGATACATCAAGCTTGATTTCGCTTAAAGAAATTTGTCATCTTTAGATATCGTTCGACACTACCGTAGATAAGAGAAACCCCCTACCCCATTTGAAAGAAAGGACCAAAGTGAATTCTTTGCCTTCGCTCGTTGCGAGGACAGAGAAATCTATATCTGAAACGGCAAGTTGAACGTGACCGGACGTCTGTGCCAGGTTGTCGCTGCGCACAGAATAAACCTTTCCAGAGGAAAATGATGAAAGAAAAAGAAGACACTGAAGCAGCCGATGCCGGAACGCCAGCCAACGCTGTTCCTGTTACTGTGAAGGTGGATGGGCTCTCTCTAGGAGCCGCCCTGGATTATTTGAGGGAACACGGTAACCTAGGCGTGAGCTCCTGCGTTGACGATCTCGACGCGGCGTTCGGCCAGGTTGATCAGACGTCCAACTCGGAGGATGAGCTTCCGTCATTCGACGAAATGATTGCTCTTATGCGGGAGGCGGGAGTGGACGTGTCAAGCTACATCGACGAGAAGGGCAATCCGCGGCTATTCACCGCCGGAGAGATGGTGCGGATTATCCGGGGGGCATTGCGCTTGCAAGACGAGCTGCCACTCGAGTGATGTCTCTTGTCGAGAATCCGGCCCGGGCGGTGCCGCACGGCGCTGCTTCGGGCCGGTCTCAAAACCAAACCAGAAACTCAAGACCCAAAGAGGAGAGAATTGTGGAAGAAGGTCCACAACAATTTTGGATCATGGTCGGACAGATCCTGGACGGTACCAAGGGTTTGTCTGGAGCGACCAATCATCTCAAGCAATCCGGACTGCGGGACGAGGGAATCGCCTTTGCTCGTCTGGGCAGGAATCTGGGACAGGGTGCCGGAATCAGTGGCCCGCTTCGTCCTGTCGATGCAGCAAAAGCCGCCTGGGTCCGCTACAAAGCGCTCCAGCGCACCCCGGAAGCCGAACGCGACGGCGAGCAGTTAGGCTGGCAGGCAGCTTTTCTGTCATCCATGAAGGAAATGGCCGATCTGCTGGTGGCCGATAAGCGATTGCCGTCCCTGTCACGACTGCTTTCCTGGGCGGAGGCTGACGATCTTCTGCAAGCAATCCGCTTGTGGTGGGCTGCCCAGCAGGCCGGTGACCCGGCGGAAATCAAAAGGACCGCCTTCGCCGTGGGCGACGCTCTGCACGCCCTGATTTCAGAAGCCAGGCAGGACTGAAAGCTTTGTTCCTGCAGGACAGAAGCCGACCCGGGTGGTGCGTGTAGCCACCAGGGGTTGGTCTTCTCAAATATTACCGAAAAGCCGTCAACAGGGGAAAGCGCAACCGGGAGGCGCGCCCCTGCTTTAGGCATTTACCACATTATAGATATAGGTTCTGTCTGACACCACATCTGGTGCGCCACCGGCTTTTTCTTTTTTCGCACTTTTTATTTTGTTGATATTCAATACTTTTACTTCACAATGATTTGTACTTTGATTTTAGTGTTATAGAGTAAATGCCCATCGCCAGAAACAAGTTTGAAAGTCAAAAAGTGCTTTCCTTTACTTAAGCCATTTGTTGGGATTATGGCACCAAAACCGCAAGAGCCATACTTGTCACTATTCAGTATTGGTGCGACTTCTGGACTCGGCAAACCATAAGTTGCTTGATACATTTTAGTGTCATCAACGAAGATAAAAACAGCGGATGCTGCTGCCTGTGCTGGCAAATCTACGCCCCACTGTATCCAGATATCTTTCCCTGGTGGCACTTCCAGAAAATCAAATCCGTGCAGAGGATATCTATCCAACATAGCACAACGACCCAAGTATTCTAACCAGGTTACCTCAAGCAAGCATACTTTATCGATGGTTACTGGCTTTAATTCTTGAATGTTGAAGACGGGTTGATACCGCCTAACATAATATTCTCTGTAGACACAACCAAAAGCCGAATAACAACCTATTAGCGAATAACACAACCATCCTATAGTTATGAGATAAAAGGCTAGACGTCTGGCTACCCGAGAAGCAAAAACACGAGGAGCAAAAATTGCCGCGTTCACAAATAAGGGAAAAATCAAAGGAAACCATTGTCTTCCTTGCCCGCGATATGAAGGGAAATACATAACATAAACCAAAAGTATAATGAGCACAAATAAGAAATAGCTGTTCATGACTGGATTTGAAAAAGCAATGTAAGAGGCCCAGCGCCAACGCCCTTTCCTTACTAAATGCACAAGACTGATCAAAACTTTCACCAGGCTGGCCAGAGTGAGCAGTATTATAATTTTAGTGACCACCTCAATTGCCAACCTCAAAGCGGTGTTTACCTCCGGAGAACCTATCACGAGTAATACTTCCCCGTAACCAAATTCTCCCCAAAAGTATGTAAACGCATGTCCATCGGCACAAAAAAGAGATTGATATGCGCCCATTAGAGTATTGGCAATATGAGTGGCTAGCATTGTTCCGCCTTGATTGAGCGCATTTCTAAATTCTGTGTCGTCTGGAAACCAGTGCCAATGCTTGGCGTCAAGAGGTGGTAGATGGCAGCCCCAGGAGATCCAGCCTTGAATGATACCAGCAATAACTGATGGAGCAATGAGCGAGACTATTACAATCTTTAACCTCTATATCGGGTGTGCCATATTCACCTAAAGTGCCAAGCTTGATTATGTGAACACTAGGCGCCTCACGCATCACCACCCAGATCAAATTGAAAGTGGTTGTTAGATTATTATTCAATGTCAATTTTGCTTCCTCAAAACCCTTCATTGAGAACGGAGCAGAAGGCAATTCAGCATAATGAATGATGGTGTCTGGACCGAAATCCTTTACTGCATGGCAGAGGAAATCGTAGTCCTGCACATCGCCAATGGCATAGCTTATATCTAATCCGCTGCGCTCTTTCCATAATTTGCAACGTTCCGGAAGACGTGGCGGTGAAATTAGAGGTAGGGCGTTATGTTCGGCGGCTAAGCGACGATACAAATAGTTATCGATTACCATTACTTCGTGTCCCTGTTTGGAAAAAGACATGGCCGTCGGCCAGCCCAAGTAGCCATCTCCGCCTAAGATTAGACAACGCAATGGTCTTACCTCTGATGCTATCCGTGTTTTTGATAAATCATTTCTCCGCCCAGATTTTGGCGTTAGCCCCGGCGATGAACTGTCCACTGTGAACGAAATCTTGACCAAATTATTCTTGGGTTATGGTGCCGAAAAAAGAAAAAAGGAGGTGAGAGAAATCATCGATTTTCTCTCACCCCGGCGAGGCTCACTCCAGTTTGCCTCGTAATTTCTTCATTGCATTCAACTCGATTTTCCGGATCTTCGATCCGGTTAGATCGAGTTGAGAAGCAACGTCCTTGCGCATAATAGGTTTTTTGTAGGGAGGAATGCCGAACCTCATTTTCAGCACTCGCCCCTCCGTGTCCGTCAACTCGCTGTCGATGAGCTTGAACATTCTCTCAAGCTCATCAGCGAGAATTACAGCGTCTGCTGTGATTACCGCCTGCTCTGGCGAAGGGCGGCGAAAGTAGATTGGGTCGGGCTCCTCCCTCAACGGGCTTTGATCCGCGACGGCAATTCGTGCCTGGAGCACACAGATGTGCGTTTCCGGGTTTAGCCCCAGGACAAGGCTTGTCTCGACAGCCTGCGGGGGCCGTGCGAAATCGGCTTGGAGTTTTTTCTGTGCCCTCCTCCATTGGGAAAGAAGGGCAAAGATCCAGGCAGGCAATCTGACTGGATGGGCGTTATTCATTATTTCCTTTCGGATCGCCTCCTTGATCCAGTACCCCGCGTATATGCCCAATCTTGTGCGTTGGCTGAGATCAAATTTATTCACCGCCCTGATCAGCCCTAAATTGCCAGAGCTGACAAGGTCCTCAATGGAAACACCCCGGTTCTTGAATACAAGGGCAATGGATATCACCAAGCGCAGGTTGTGCTCAACGAGCTTAGCCACTGCCGTTGTGTCTCCCCTTGCGACTCGCAGCGCAAGTTCCGTCTCCTCTTCTTCTGAGAGAAGACGAAAGCGCTTTATGTCGTTCATATAGTACTGCAAATCACTTTGGCCATAAACCCACCTGGCTGCCATGGCGCAGCCTCCTTTCTCCTTAAAACGCCTTCGGGAATTAGGAAATTCTGGTGTTCAGTACCGGACGGAACAAAAAACGATTAAATGCTAAATACTTGAAAATGCAAAAGCAATATTCCTAATAGAAATAGTTTTGGAATATTTGGTGGTGATGCGCAAAAAGTAATCAATTTTTTATTAGTAATAATGACGTTTACAGCTCCGCAAGCTAGCGCGAGTTATATACATAGCTATAACCTTACCGCAGCATAAGTAAAGGGTTTAGCCAGAACACAAGCCTTAAGCAAGCTATTGGCAAGCCATTTTTCTTTATCGCGGCGATTATACCTGTAGCAAAACTCTGCAAGATAGTCTTGCATATGTTTTCTGTTAACTGCGCCATGATAGGTGCCTAACAAAAATCTTTTGGCTAGTGAAATAACTTACAGCTATGACTAGTGTTGTGATTAATCGCAATGAATCAACGAAAAGAGGAGCCGCGCTAATTGTAAAGAGACATTTAATTTTGTTGAAAACATATATTAGCGATAGAGAGCTAATTTAATCTTCCGTAGACTTCATAGAAAAAGAGCCGCTCTTGTGCCTTT
>JABDBL010000021.1:0-582 GCA_013288645.1 Candidatus Melainabacteria bacterium | reverse complement strand
CATATGGCTTGAGGGGTAATTACTGGCCTTTTAACAATTCAGGTGGCGAATGTTGTTTTAAGCATGGCAAATATGACAGGGTAAATGCGAAGTTTTTGGTCTCCTGCTGGCATATGTAATTGATTTGAAATCTATCGTTTTTAGTCTTTCTTTGTTTCTCGTGAGAGAGACGGGGAAGGACTGGCTTCGATTATGCCGGGAGGAGAGTGTCTTATCGATGACAAACAAGGAGTCACCGATGGTCCGCACGACTCGTAAGTTGCAATCCACGCCATTCTGGACGAACCGTTTTGTAGCAGGCATAGTGCTGCTGCTCACGGTAGGAATGGTTGCCCTCATCTGGGCCGGCAACAGCGCCGCCCCGCCCCCGAAGAAGAAGGACATCAGGGTCCTGCCCCAGCCCCAACTTCCCATCCGCAAGGCGCAACCGAGTCAGGCTCAATCCGATCTGGTGGCGAAAGCAACTCGCTCCGCGGCTGCTGCCCAACAGGCGGCTAGCAAGAAGAATTGGGCTCAGGCAATTGGCATTTTGGACTTGATGAAACCGCTGCTGGAGGCAGATTTACATCGGCAGCATTCACA